>NZ_JBFTPS010000057.1:0-40885 GCF_056398605.1 Variovorax sp. 01T432 | reverse complement strand
ATCGTCATCACCACCCGCCCCACGCCCATCCAGGCCAAAGCCTTCAAGCTGCTCGGCGTGAACCCCGTCTGTTCCCAGTAGCGCACCCGCACATTTCAAGAATGTCTCGACGAATCAAGGGCTTGTGTGCAGCACTCTTCAAAGCTCGGTCTAGCTGCTGCATCGCGAAACCCGAAAGCAGCTCGAACTGGGCGGCGGTGACGCGCGCCTGGGAATTTCTCAGATCGCGCGGCGCAATCTGTGCCTGGGCCAAGGCCTCTGAAGGGTCGATGCCATAGCGCTCATAAGCGCGCACGATCGCCTGTACAAAGGCCATCGGCGTGGCGGACCGGGGGGCGGGCCGAAGAGGCGAGGAAGGCATTGAAGTGACGACGGGCGATGGCGCGATTTGCAACCATTGTGGCGCCAAATGCAACGACACAGGGCGTAAGCTCCAGCTTTCCGCGCAGGGCGAGGCCCGCCACCTGTCGCGCGACCGATTCATGAAGGAGACAACCCCATGCACGATCCCGGCCTGAACTTCGACCTGGGCGAAACCATCGACTCGTTGCGCGACGCGATCCAGGATTTCGCCGCCGAAGAGATCGCGCCGCGCGCGGCCGGCATCGACCGCGACAACCTGTTCCCCGTGGATCTGTGGAAGAAGCTCGGGCACCTCGGCCTCCACGGCATGACGGTCAAGGAAGAGTTCGGGGGCACCGAGCTCGGCTACCTTGCGCACATCGTCGCCATGGAGGAGGTGTCCCGGGCCTCGGCCTCGGTCGGGCTTTCCTACGGTGCCCACTCCAACCTGTGCGTGAACCAGATTCACCGCAACGGCACTGACGCCCAGAAGAAGAAGTACCTGCCCAAGCTGGTGAGCGGCGAGCATGTGGGCGCGCTCGCGATGAGCGAGCCCAACGCCGGGTCCGACGTCGTCAGCATGAAGCTGCGTGCCGAGAAGAAGGGCGACCGCTATGTGCTCAACGGCGGCAAGATGTGGATCACCAATGGCGGCGACGCCGACACGCTGGTGATCTACGCCAAGACCGAACCTGAAATGGGCGCCCGCGGGATGACGGCCTTCATCGTCGAGAAGGGCTTCAAGGGCTTCTCGGCCGGCACCAAGCTCGACAAGCTGGGAATGCGCGGTTCCAACACCTACCCGCTCTTCTTCGACAACTGCGAAGTGCCCGAGGAGAACGTGCTGGGCGGCGAGGGTGCTGGCGCCAAGGTGCTGATGAGCGGGCTGGACTACGAGCGCGCGGTGCTGTCGGGCGGACCGCTCGGCATCATGGCGGCGTGCATGGATGCCGTGCTGCCCTTCGTGCACGAGCGCAAGCAGTTCGGCCAGAGCATCGGCGAGTTCCAGTTGATGCAGGGCAAGTTGGCCGACATGTATTCGACCTGGCAGGCCACGCGCGCCTATGTCTACGCGGTCGGCAAGGCCTGTGACCGCAATGATCATGCGCGCACCTTCCGCAAGGACGCGGCGGGCGCCATTCTCTATTCGGCCGAGAAGGCGACCTGGATGGCCGGCGAGGCAATCCAGGCGCTGGGCGGCGTGGGCTACACCAACGAATTCCCCGTGGGCAGGCTGTGGCGCGATGCGAAGCTCTACGAGATCGGCGCCGGTACCAGCGAGATCCGGCGCATGCTGATCGGGCGCGAGCTGTTCGCGGAGACGGCGTGACATGAAATTCTCCGGGGCATGCCCACCTCGGGGGAGCGCCAACGCCCTGACGGGGCTGCGGGCCGGCGAATCCGGTTCCGCGGCAGCCACTGGACTGGCATGCTAGCGGCACGGCGTAGAAAGAACAGGAGAGAGACCATGGAACTGAAGGCGAGCCACGCACGAGGCGCCACCGACATTCCGCTGATCGAGCAGACGATCGGCGATTTCTTCGACGACATGGCGGCGCGGCAGGGCGATCGTGAGGCGCTGGTCAGCGTGCACGAGAAGAAGCGATTGAGCTATCGCGAACTCCGGCGCGAAGCCGATCGCCTGGCGAGCGCGCTGCTCGGGCTCGGGCTGGCGCCCGGCGACCGCGTGGGCATCTGGTCGCACAACAACGCACCATGGGTGCTGATGCAGATCGCCACGGCGAAGGTCGGGCTGATCCTGGTCAATATCAATCCCGCCTACCGCACGTCCGAGCTCGAATACGCGCTCAACAAGGTCGCCTGCAAGGCGCTGGTCACGATGAGGAGCTTCAAGACCAGCGACTACGTCGGCATGCTGTCCGAACTGGCGCCCGAACTCGCGAGTTCGAAGCCCGGTGAGCTGAAGGCCGCGCGCCTGCCGCATCTGCGTACCGTGGCATGGATCGACACGGCGCAAGACGCCGGCGAACTGCCCGGGCTGATGCGCTTCTCGAAGCTCCTCGAAAGCGGCGACCCCGATGACGCGCGCATCCCTGCCATCGCCAGGACCCTGAAGGCAACCGATCCGATCAACATCCAGTTCACCAGCGGCACCACCGGTTTCCCCAAGGGCGCGACGCTGACGCACCGCAACATCCTCAACAACGGCTTCTTCATCGGCGAATGCATGAAGCTCACGCCGGCGGACCGCCTGTGCATTCCGGTGCCGCTCTACCACTGCTTCGGGATGGTGCTCGGCAACCTCGCCTGCCTCACCCATGGCGCGACCATCGTCTATCCGAACGACGGCTTCGATCCGCTGGCCGTGATGCAGACCGTCCAGGCCGAGAAATGCACGGGGCTGCATGGCGTGCCCACCATGTTCATCGCCGAACTCGACCATCCGCGCTTCAAGGAGTTCGACTTCTCGAGCCTGCGTACCGGCATCATGGCCGGCTCGCCGTGCCCCACCGAGGTGATGAAGCGCGTCGTCGACCAGATGAACCTGCGCGAGATCACCATCGCCTACGGCATGACCGAGACCAGCCCCGTGAGCTGCCAGAGCTCGACCGACACACCGCTCGAGAAGCGCGTCTCGACCGTCGGCACCGTGCAGCCGCACCTCGAGATCAAGATCGTCGACCCCGAGACCCATGAGGTCGTCGCTCCCGGTGTCTCGGGCGAGTTCTGCACGCGCGGCTATTCGGTCATGCACGGCTACTGGGAAGACGAGGAAAAGACGCGCGAGGCGATCGACGCCGAAGGCTGGATGCACACGGGCGATCTGGCCACCATGGATGTCGAGGGCTACGTCAACATCGTGGGCCGCATCAAGGACATGGTCATCCGCGGCGGCGAGAACATCTACCCGCGCGAGATCGAGGAATTCCTCTATCGCCATCCCAAGGTCCAGGACGTGCAGGTGGTCGGGTTGCCCGACAAGCGGTACGGCGAGGAGCTCTGTGCCTGGATCATTCCCAAACCCGGCCAGACGGTGAGCGAGGATGAGGTGCGCGAGTTCTGCAAGGGCCAGATCGCGCATTACAAGGTGCCGAGGTACATCCGGTTCGTCTCCGAATTCCCGATGACCGTCACCGGCAAGATCCAGAAATTCAAGATTCGCGAAGCGATGAAAAGCCAGCTCGGGCTGGACGAAGAAAAGACCGCATGACCAAGCTTGAAACCCATCTCAACGCCCGTTCGGCGGAATTCCAGACCAATGCCGCCGCCATGCGGGCGCTGGTAGTGGATCTGCACGCGCAGTTCGCCAAGGTCGAAGCCGGCGGCGGCGAGGCGGCGCGCAGCAAGCACACTGCGCGGGGCAAGCTGCTGCCACGCGACCGCGTCGCGCAACTCCTCGACCCAGGGACGCCCTTCCTCGAAGTGGCGCCGCTGGCGGCGCATGCCATGTACCACGGCGCCGCGCCGGGCGCGGGGCTGATCGCGGGCATCGGTCGCGTCAGCGGCGTGGATTGCATGATCGTCTGCAACGATGCGACAGTGAAGGGTGGCACCTACTACCCGATGACCGTCAAGAAGCATCTGCGCGCCCAGGAGATCGCCGAGCAGAACCGGCTGCCGTGCATCTATCTGGTGGATTCGGGCGGCGCCAACCTTCCGAACCAGGACGAAGTGTTCCCGGACCGCGAGCACTTCGGGCGCATCTTCTACAACCAGGCGAACATGAGCGCACTGGGCATCGCCCAGATCGCGGTGGTCATGGGGTCGTGCACCGCGGGCGGTGCCTATGTCCCGGCGATGAGCGACGAAAGCATCATCGTCAAGAATCAGGGCACCATCTTCCTCGGCGGTCCGCCGCTGGTGAAGGCCGCCACGGGCGAGGTCGTCACCGCCGAAGACCTGGGCGGTGGCGACGTGCACACGCGGCTGTCGGGCGTTGTCGATCATCTGGCGCAGAACGACCTGCATGCGCTGGCGCTGGCGCGTGCGGCCGTGGCGAACCTCAATGCCAGGGCCGGCAGTGCAGGCAAGGCCGCTCGCGCGGCGGGCGCCATCCGCCCGCCGGAATTTGCGGCCGAAGAACTCTACGGCGTCATCCCGGTCGATACGCGCAAGCCCTTCGATGTGCGCGAGATCATCGCGCGCATCGTCGATGGCAGTGAGCTCCACGAGTTCAAGTCGCGCTTCGGCAGCACGCTGGTCTGCGGCTTCGCCGAGATCGAAGGCATGCCGGTGGGCATCGTCGCCAACAACGGCATTCTCTTCAGCGAATCGGCGCAGAAAGGTGCGCATTTCATCGAGCTGTGCTGCCAGCGCAAGACCCCGCTCGTCTTCCTGCAGAACATCACCGGCTTCATGGTCGGGCGCAAGTACGAGAACGAGGGCATCGCACGCCATGGCGCCAAGATGGTGACGGCGGTCGCGACCGCCAACGTGCCCAAGTTCACGATCATCATCGGCGGCAGCTTCGGCGCGGGCAACTACGGCATGTGCGGCCGCGCCTTTTCCCCGCGCTTTCTCTGGATGTGGCCGAACGCGCGCATCAGCGTGATGGGCGGCGAGCAGGCCGCGAGCGTGCTTGCCACCGTCAAGCGCGACGGGATCGAGGCCAAGGGAGGGCAATGGAGCGGCGAGGAGGAGGAGGCCTTCAAATCGCCGATCCGCGACCAGTATGAAGCGCAGGGCCACCCTTACTACGCGACAGCGCGGTTGTGGGACGATGGGATCATCGATCCGGCCGACACGCGCCGGGTTCTGGCCCTGGGCCTTGCCGCCGCGCGCAACGCGCCGATCCCCGAGCCGAGATTCGGCATCTTTCGCATGTGACCGGAGGAGATGGCGACATGACGCTCCCGAATTACTTCGCCAGCCTCGGGCGCTATCACGTGTGGGCCACGCGCAGGCTGCTCGAATCGAACCTGCCGGCGCTCTCCGACGCCGACTGGTACCGCGATTGCGGGCTTTTCTTCCGCTCGGTGCATCGGACGGTCAATCACCTCCTGGTGACCGACGACATCTGGTTTGCGCGGCTCGCCGAAGGCCATTCGCTTCGCATCCCGCTCGACACGGAACTGCACACCGGGCGCGCCGATTCGTGCGAGGCCCTGGGCCGAGCGGTCACGCGCTGGGGACCCTGGCTCGCGACGCTGCCCGCGGAGCGCTTCGATGGCGAACTGGCATACACCAGGAACAACGGCGAAGAAGTGCGCATTCCGTTCGCGCCGGCGCTCGGGCATGTGTTCAACCACGCGACACACCATCGCGGTCAGCTGACGGCCGCGCTGACGGCCATGGCTCAGCAGGGTCCGGAGCTCGACTGGGTCCAGCTGCTGCAGCAGGAAGCAAGGCAATGAACCACCCCCAGACTTCGCGCACTTCGTGTCGCTTCGCCTTCCCCCTTGCAGGGGGCAACACCTGTGGCCCGGCGAAGCCGGTTCCGCGGTGTTCCGCGGTTGGACTTCGCTTTGGTGGTCCGGGATTTGCGCAGAAGGAAGGAAAACGCCGATGAGCAATTTCACGACGCTCGAATTCGCGATCGACGGGGCCGTCGCACGCATCTGGCTTAATCGCCCGGAGCTTCGCAACGCCTTCGACGATGTCGTCATCCGCGAACTCGGCGACGCGTTCTCGCAGGCCAGCGCGGCGCCCGATGTGCGGGTCGTCGTGCTGGGCGCGAACGGACCGGCGTTCTGCGCCGGTGCCAACCTCAACTGGATGCGCCGCGCGGCCGATTTCACCCACGAGGAGAACCTCGCCGACGCAGGCGGTCTCGCAGCGATGCTGCGCGCCATTCACCAAAGCCCGAAGCCGGTCATTGCCCGCGTGCAGGGTGATGTGTACGCGGGCGGCATGGGGCTGGTCGCCGCCTGCGACATCGCGGTGAGCGTCGATACGGCCTGGTACTGCCTGAGCGAAGTGAAGATCGGGCTGGTCCCCGCGACCATCAGCCCTTACGTCCTGCGCGCCATGGGCACGCGTGCCGCTCAGCGCTGGTTCCTCACGGCGGAGCGCTTCCCTGCGGCGGAGGCCCTGCGCATCGGCTTCGTGCACGAGGTCGTCGCCGCGGATGCGCTGGACGCCAAGGTCGCCGAGATCGTCAAGTCGCTGACCAGTGCCAGCCCGGCGGCAGTCCGTGCCTGCAAGCAACTGATCGCGGACGTGGCAGGGCGCGAGATCGACGATGCACTGGTGGCGAAGACGGTGCGGGGCATCGCCGATATCCGTGCGAGCGAAGAGGGCCGCGAGGGCGTGCGGGCCTTCCTGCAGAAGCGCAAGCCGTCCTGGCTCACGCCGTGAAACTTCAACGGCTGCCATGAACGATCTCGACCTTCCGCAGCTCCTCGCGCTGGCTGCCGCCCTCGGCTGGGCCAGCGGGGTGCGGCTCTACCTCGTTGTGCTGCTGACGGGCCTGGCGGGCTACTTCGGCTGGGTGCCGCTGCCCCACGGCCTTGCGCTGCTGGCGCATCCGGTGATCATCGCGGCGAGCGCGTTCATGGTCTTCATCGAGTTCTTCGCGGACAAGATCCCCGGCCTCGATTCGCTGTGGGACATGGTGCATACGGCCATCCGCATCCCGGCAGGCGCCGCGCTCGCGGCCAGCGTGTTCGGAACCGATCATGCGGCGATGGCACTCGTCGCCGCCCTCCTTGGCGGCGGCTTCGCGGCCACGGCGCACGCCGCCAAGGCGACCACGCGCGCGGCCATCAACACTTCGCCCGAGCCCTTCACCAACGTCGGCGCCTCGCTGGTCGAGGACACCATGGTGCCGGCCGGACTCTGGCTCGCCGTCGCCCATCCGCTGGTGTTCGGCCTGTTCTTCATCGCCGTGATGGTGCTGAGCGTGTGGCTCATCCGCAAGAGCTGGCGCTTCCTCAAATCGCTTTTCGGCCGTGTGGCCCGCATTTTCAGCGGCCGGCCGGATCCTGGCGTCGTACCCGCGTTCCGGCTCAAGAAGAACGTCCCTGGAGACTCATCGAATGTTTAAGAAGATCCTGATCGCCAACCGCGGCGAGATCGCCTGCCGCGTCGCCGCGACGGCCCGCCGCATGGCCATCCGCACCGTTGCCGTGTACTCCGATGCCGACGCGCATGCCAACCATGTGCGTGCCTGCGACGAGTCGGTGCATCTCGGCGGCAGCGCCCCCAACGAGAGCTACCTGCGCTGGGAGAAGATCATCGAAGCCGCCAAGGCCACGGGCGCGCAGGCCGTTCACCCCGGCTACGGCTTCCTGAGCGAGAACGAGGATTTCGCGCAAGCCTGCGCCGACGCGGGCCTGGTCTTCATCGGCCCGCCGCCCTCCGCCATCAAGGCCATGGGGCTGAAGGCCGAGTCCAAGCAGTTGATGGAGAAGGCCGGCGTGCCGCTGGTCCCGGGCTACCACGGCAGCGACCAGGAGCCGTCCCTGCTCCAGCGGGAGGCCAACCGCATCGGCTATCCGGTGCTGATCAAGGCCAGCGCCGGCGGGGGCGGCAAGGGCATGCGCGTGGTCGAGAAGGCGGGCGACTTCGCCTCCGCGCTGGCCTCATGCCGGCGAGAGGCGATCAACAGCTTCGGCGACGACGCGGTGCTGATCGAGAAGTACGTGCAACGGCCGCGCCACATCGAGATCCAGGTGTTCGGCGACACGCGCGGCAACTACGTCTATCTCTTCGAGCGCGACTGCTCGGTGCAGCGGCGCCACCAGAAAGTGCTGGAAGAGGCCCCCGCACCCGGGATGACGGAAGCGATGCGCAGTCAGATGGGCGAGGCCGCGGTGGCCGCGGCGCGCGCGGTGAAATATGTCGGCGCGGGCACGGTGGAGTTCATCGTCGAGCAGCAGGGTGCCGGCGAGATGAACTTCTTCTTCATGGAGATGAACACGCGGCTGCAGGTGGAGCACCCCGTGACCGAAGCCATCACCGGACTCGATCTTGTCGAGTGGCAATTGCGCGTGGCTTCCGGGGAGGCGCTGCCGCTGAAGCAGGACCAGTTGCAGATCCACGGCCACGCGATCGAGGCGCGCATCTGCGCCGAGAATCCGGACAACAATTTCCTGCCCGCCACCGGCACCCTGCACGTCTATCGCAAGCCGCAGGCCACGGCCTTCCAGCGCAGCCGCGTGCGCATCGACGACGGCGTGCGCGAGGGCGACGTGATCTCGCCCTTCTACGATTCGATGATCGCCAAGTTGATCGTCCACGGTGCCACGCGCGAGGAGGCACTGGCCCGCCTCGACCTGGCGCTGGCGCAGACGCACATCGTGGGTGTCGCGACGAATGTGCAGTTCCTGCGCGGCATCCTGCGCACGGAGTCCTTTGCCCAGGCGAAGCTGGACACCGCGCTGATCGAGCGCGAACGCTCGGTACTGTTCGACCAGGAGCCGCTCGGCCTGCCGCTCGCGGCCGCCGCATCCATCGCGCGCACGCTGCTGGCCGAGTCGGCGACAGCGACGGCCGACCCGTTCAGTCGCCGCGACGGCTGGCAGTCGCATGGCATTGCCATCCGGCCGTTCGAGTTCGAGTTTCGCGGCGAGCCGCGCGGCGCCGAGTTGCGCTATCTGCACGATGGCGCGCTGGTTCTGCGCGTGGGCGAGGTGTCGGGCCCGCTGGTGATCGGGCGCTTTCCCACGGGAGGGATCGAATTGCAGTTCGCGGGCCAGCGGCACACGCTCGACGTCTATGAAGACAAGGAGACGGCCTATGTGTTCGCGGCCCATGGGGCGACGAAGATCGTCGCCATCGATCGCCTCGCCCACGCCGGTGAAACGCATGGCGAGGGCGGCCGCCTCACCGCCCCGATGCCAGGCAAGGTGGTGTCCTTCGCGGTCAAGGCCGGCGACAAGGTCAGCCGCGGCCAGCCGCTGGCCGTGATGGAAGCGATGAAGATGGAGCATACGATCGCGGCGCCGGCCGATGGGACGGTCGAGGAGCTGCTCTATGCGCCGGGCGATCAGGTGTCCGAAGGGTCGGAACTGCTGCGCATCGCGACTTGAGCTGTGCCCGAGCGGTGAGAATCACGCTCCTATGCGAATCACCGTCTGCCTCTCCAACACCCGCCCCGAACCCTGGATCGAAGGTCTGCGCGCGGCGCTGCCTGAAGCCGAGGTCGAGAACTGGTCGCCCGGCGCCGCCCCCGCCGATCATGCGGTGGTCTGGGCGCCGCCGCAGCAACTGCTGGACGACCAGCCCGGACTGCGCGGGCTATTCAACATCGGCGCCGGCGTGGATGCCCTGCTCAAGCTCAAGGTGCCGTCGCAGACCCGTATCGTGCGGCTCGACGACGCCGGCATGTCGGTGCAGATGGCCGAGTATGTCTGTCATTCGCTCATACGTCATTTCCGCGAGTTCGACCTTTACGAGGCCGATGCGCGCGAAGGCCGATGGAGCTTCCGCAAGCCGCGCGAACGCGAGGATTTCGCCGTCGGCGTGATGGGCCTGGGCGTGCTCGGCGAGCGCGTGGCCAAGGCCGTCGCGCAGTTCGAGTTTCCCGTCAACGGCTGGAGCCGATCGGCCAAGGCCATCGATGGCGTGCGCGCCTTCGTCGGCGAGTCGGAGTTCGACGCCTTTCTGGGCGCGACCCGGGTGCTGGTGAATCTGCTGCCGCTCACGCCGACCACGCGCGGGATCCTGAATCGCAACACGCTCGCGCGGCTCAATGGCGGCCAGCCGGGCAGCTACCTGATCAACGTGGCACGCGGCGCGCATCTGGTGGACGACGACCTCATCCCGCTGCTCGACAGCGGCCAGCTGGCGGGCGCCACGCTGGACGTGTTCGAGGTCGAGCCGCTGCCCGCCGAGCATGCGTTCTGGCGCCACCCGAGGATCACGGTCACGCCGCACGGCTCCGCGCGCACGGTGCGCGACGTGTCGATCGCACAGATCGCCGGCAAGATCCGGGCGCTCGAACGCGGAGAGCCCGTTGCGGGCGTGGTCGATGCCAAACGTGGATACTGAAATGACCCCCAGGCTGCGCGCACTTCGTGTCGCTTCGCCTACCCCCTTCCAGGGGGCAACACCGGCGGGCCGGCGGAGCCGGACCCGCGGTGTTTCACGCACAGGGGGGATGGGCCATTGGGCGATTTAGGACTGTCAATATGAAATATCCGACTCGGGTCAAGATTGTGGATGTGGGGCCGCGCGACGGGCTGCAGAACGAGAAGCAGCCGGTGTCCGCCGAGGTCAAGATCGGACTGGTGCATCGGCTGCAGGACGCGGGGCTTCGAGACATCGAAGTCACCAGCTTCGTCTCGCCGAAATGGGTGCCGCAGATGGCGGACAACGCCGAAGTGATGCACGGCATCCGCCGCAAGGCCGGTGTGCGCTACTCGGTGCTGACGCCCAACATGAAGGGCTTCGAGGCCGCGATCGCGGCGCCGCGAGAAGAGTGGCCCGACGAGATCGTGGTGTTCGCCGCCGCCAGCGAAGCCTTCAGCCAGCGCAACATCAACTGCTCCATCGCGGAGAGCATCGAGCGTTTCCGGCCGGTGGTGGCGGCGGCGCGCGAGAAGGGCATCTACGTACGTGGCGCCATGTCGTGCACGGTGGGTTGCCCCTACGAGGGCGACGTCCCGCCTTCACGTGTCGACATGCTGGCCGGGCTCATGAAGGACATCGGCGTGCAGCACGTGGGCGTGGCCGACACCATCGGCGTGGGCACGCCGGTCAAGGTGGAGCGCGCCCTCGAGGCGACGCTGAAGCATTACGGCATCGACGATGTGTCCGGCCACTACCACGACACCTACGGCCAGGCGCTCAGCAACACGCTCGCAAGCCTGGCGATGGGGGTGTGGCAATTCGACACGTCGTCCGCCGGCCTCGGCGGATGTCCCTACGCCAAGGGTGCGACCGGCAACGTCGCGACCGAAGACGTGGTCTACATGCTGCACGGCATGGGCATCGAGACCGGCATCGACCTCGACAGGCTGATCGACGCAGGGGTTTACATCAGCGCGGCGCTCGGGCGCGAGCCGAATTCGCGCGCGTCGAAGGCGCTCAGGATCAAGAGGGAGGGCGCATGAACATGCCGGGCCGCGCAGAACACGAAGTCGCACGCGTGGAGGTGCCCCATGTGCGGCGCTGAACTCAGCGCCTTGCCGGAGGGCGTGCAGCGTGTCGCGCGCCTGCTTCAGGACAAGGGCCACCCCCATGCGCCGCAGATGCTCGACGACGCCGCGCGCACGGCGCAGCAGGCGGCCGACGCGCTCGGCATCGAACTCGGGCAGATTGCCAAGAGCATCGTATTCCGCCGCAAGTCCGACGACGCCGCCGTGCTCGTGGTGACCTCCGGCGACCGGCGCGTGAACGAGAAGAAGGTCGAGGCGCTGGTCGGCAAGCTGGGCCGCGCCGACGCGGAATTCGTCAAGTCCCGGACCGGCTTCTCGATCGGCGGCGTCTCGCCCTTCGCGCATGCCACGCCGCCAGTCACGCTGATCGACCGCGAGCTGTTTCGGTTCGAAGACATCTGGGCCGCAGCCGGCCATCCGCATGCGGTGGTGCGGTTGCGCCCGCACGATCTCGAAGGCTTGACCGGCGCGCCGGTCGCGGACGTCGTGTGATCCCCGACACCCTGAACTCGCTGAGCGCCCGGGCCGTCGCCGCGCGGAACATGGCGAGCGATCTTCCCTCGCCCTGCATCTCGATCTGCCGCATGGACCCGACGAGCGGCTTCTGCGAAGGCTGTCTGCGCACCATCGCCGAGATCGCCGGCTGGAGCCGCATGGACGATGCGGGCAAGCGCGGCATCTGGCGCGCCATCGAGCTGCGCGCCGAGGCAGGCTACTGGACGCCGGGGCAAGACAAGAGAGACGACACACCGTGAAGCACATCACCTTCCATCTCGACTTCATCTCGCCCTACGCATACCTTGCCTTCGAACAGCTGCCCGAAGCGCTCGAGGGCCTGAGCTACAGCGTGGCCTACAAGCCCCTGCTGCTGGGCGCGGTGCTCAAGCACCATGGCCAGCTCGGGCCGGCCGAAATACCGTCGAAGCGGGCGTGGACCTATCGCCATGTGCTCTGGCTCGGCCACACGCACGGCATACCGATCGAGATGCCGGCCACGCACCCCTACAACCCCTTGCCCCATCTGCGCCTTGCGCTGGCCACGACCATGGACGGCGAGGTCAGCCGCTACGTGGCGGAGACTGTCTTTCGCGACGTGTGGCGCACCGGCGCCGACGCGGGCGATGCGGCTCGCCTCGAAGCGCTCGCGGCGACGCTCGGGCGGATGCGTCGGGGTGATGACGTCAAGGCGCAGCTCAAGATCAATACCGATGAGGCCATCGCGCGCGGCGTGTTCGGGGTTCCGACCTGCACGGTCGACGATCGTCTGTTCTGGGGCTTCGACGGCTTGGCGATGTTGCGCGCCTACCTGTCGGGCGACAGCTGGTTCGACGGTCCGCAATGGGACAGTGCCGACCAGCGGCCTTCGCTGCTTCGCGGCGGACGCTGACTTTTTCTACAGGCTGAAACGAGAGCCGCGGGTTTCACCTTAATTCGTCAGCGAACATTCAGTTTCGCGACAGCCCCGGGTCAGTCGCCGCTCCAAGAATGCGGGAGGTCCCACGTCGTGGGCCGAATAATTCTTAGGAGAAGACAAATGGCAGCCACGCTGGATTCACGGGGGGCGCCCGCAAGCGCGCCCCGGCCCATGAGCCGGGAAGAGAAGAAAGTCATCTTTGCCTCGTCCCTCGGTACGGTGTTCGAGTGGTACGACTTCTATCTCTACGGTTCGCTCGCGGCGATCATCGCGAAGCAATTCTTCAGTGGGCTGGATGCGGGCGCAGCCTTCATCTTCGCACTGCTGGCCTTTGCGGCCGGCTTCCTGGTCCGGCCTTTCGGTGCCGTCGTGTTCGGCCGGCTGGGCGACATGATCGGCCGCAAGTACACCTTCCTGGTCACGATCCTGATCATGGGTTTGTCGACCTTCATCGTCGGGCTGCTGCCCTCCTACGGAACCATCGGCGTCGCGGCGCCGGTGATCCTGATCGCGTTGCGCATGCTGCAGGGCCTGGCGCTCGGCGGCGAGTACGGCGGAGCCGCCACCTATGTGGCAGAGCACTCGCCGCACGGCAAGCGCGGAGCCTACACATCGTGGATCCAGACGACTGCCACGCTCGGCCTGTTCCTGAGTCTGCTGGTGATCCTGGGCGTGCGCGAAGGCCTGGGCGATCAGGCCTTCAACGACTGGGCCTGGCGCATTCCGTTCCTGGTGTCGATCCTGCTGCTCGGCGTCTCGGTGTGGATCCGCCTCTCGCTTTCCGAATCACCGGCCTTCCAGAAGATGAAGGCCGAGGGCAAGACCTCGAAGGCGCCGCTGTCCGAGTCCTTCGGCCAGTGGAAGAACCTCAAGATCGTGATCCTGGCGCTCGTCGGCCTCACGGCGGGGCAGGCCGTGGTCTGGTACTCGGGCCAGTTCTACGCCCTGTTCTTCCTGACGGCCCAGCTGAAGGTGGACGCGACGACGGCAAACCTGATGATCGCCGCTGCCTTGCTGATCGGCACGCCTTTCTTCGTGATCTTCGGTACGCTGTCCGACAAGATCGGCCGCAAGCCGATCATCATGGCGGGCTGCCTGCTCGCCGTGGTGACCTACTTCCCGGTCTTCAAGATGCTGACTGAGGCCGCCAATCCTGATCTGGCCAGGGCGCAGGCCACCGCCGGCGTCACGGTGACCGCGGACCCGAAGTCGTGCTCGTTCCAGGGCAACCCGGTGGCACGAGAGATCGACTTCAAGAGTTCGTGCGATATCGCCAAGCGCTACCTGGTGCAGAACTCCGTGAGCTACGACAACATCGAAGGCGCGCCGGGCTCGAAGGCCGTCATCAAGATCGGCGACAAGACGATCGAGGCGCCGGTCGGCAACGTGGTCAACCTCAAGTTCGACGAAGCTTCGACCAAGGAGATCGCCGCCTTCAAGAAGGGCGTCGCCGACGACCTGAAGAACGCCGGTTATCCCGCCAAGGCCGACCCCGCCAAGATGAACAAGGTCCTGACGGTGCTGCTGCTGTTCTGGCTGGTGCTGCTCGTGACCATGGTCTACGGCCCGATCGCCGCCATGCTGGTCGAGCTGTTCCCGACGCGCATCCGCTACACCTCGATGAGCCTGCCGTACCACATCGGCAACGGCTGGTTCGGCGGTCTGCTGCCGACGACCGCGTTCGCGATCGTGGCGACCACCGGCAACATGTACAACGGCCTCTGGTATCCGATCATCATCGCCGGCGTGACGCTGGTGGTGGGCACGCTCTTCATCCGCGAGACCAAGGACGTCGACATCTACGCCAACGACTAGATGGGGCTCACCCGCAGGCTTCGCGCACTTCGTGTCGCTTCGCCTACCCCCTGGCAGGGGGCGATACCTGCGGGCCGGCCGAGCCGGTCCGCGTTATCTCTGGAAATGCGCCGGTCCTGGCGGCGGGTCAGCGTTTGAACTTGCCTTCGCTGATGATTGAAAGCTCGGCGAAATCGATGCCGCTGTGGTCGGCGGGCGAGTAGCTCACTTCCAGGCCGCCCAGGTCGAAGTTGCGCATGGTCTCCAGCGCCGCGACGATCTTTGCGCGCGTGGGCTTGGGGCCGGCGCGGCGCAAGGCCTCCACGAGCACCTTGGCCGATGCGAAGCCTTCGAGCGCGGCGGGTGACACCTCGCTCTGGCCCTTGGCGCGCGCCAGCGTGAGCGCCTCCTTGACCATCGGCTGTCCGATCGAGCGCTCGTTGGGGAAGACCTGGGTCACGATCACGCCGCTGCTCGCCGCGCCCAATTGCTTGATGAACCCGGACGATGCATTGTTGGACAGCGTGACGACCTGCGCCGTCGAGCCCGCCGCACGCAGCGCCTTGATCCCGTCGACCACGGCAAGGCCAGAGCCGATCCACACGACGGCCTGCGCGTTGGCGCCGGCGATCCTCGGCACGATCGCGGCGTAATCGGGCTTTTCGCGGTCGGCCGGTACCGACACCGCCGGAGCGGCCTTGGCCTTCTTGAAACCGGTCATCGCGCCTTCCAGCGCATCCGTGCCGAAGGAATCGGTCACGTACACCACGGCGATACGGGTCACGCCAATGGTGAGCAGATGCTGCACGGCCTTTTCCGCTTCGCGCTGGTAGGTCGAGCGAACGTTGAACACATGCTTCTGCAGCGGCTTGTGCAGCACCATCGCGCCGGTGGAGGGGCCGATGAGCGCCACGTCGTACCTGTCGAGCCAGGGGATGATGGCCTGCGAATGCGGCGTCCCGCGGCTCATGAACAGGGCCACCACTTTCTTGTCTTCGATCAGCACCCGAGCGTTCTCGCCGGCACGCTTGACGTCGAAGGCGTCGTCCATGCGCAGGACCTCGATCTTCTCGCCGTTGATGCCGCCCTGCGCATTGACGGCGTCGATCACCAGCTGCGCGCCGACGATGGTCTCGTTCACGCTCGCGGCCACCGATCCGGTCATGCCAGCCGTCTGACCTATCAGTATCTGCGCCGCGGCGCCGAGGCTCGAGAGCGCGAAGAAGCCCGCCGTACAGAGGGCGCGAAACCTGATCATCAAGAACCTTTCGGGGAGGGCGCCCTTCGCGAGCGCCGAAAATGTGTCTATTTGTTAATAGTTCGGCGCAAACCCCAATCCGTGGAAACCCTGCCCGGCCACAGCCCATTGAGAGGCCGCACAAGCGCCGGAGCCATCGTTCCTAGAATGTCTGCCCCACCCCCCAAGGCATTCATGACACAGGGCTCCATCCGGATTCGCGGTGCACGTCAGCACAATCTCCAGAATCTCGACCTCGACATCCGCACCGGCGAGATGACGGTCGTCACCGGGCCCAGCGGCTCGGGCAAGTCCAGCCTGGTGTTCGACACGCTCTATGCCGAAGGCCAGCGGCGCTATGTCGAGACCTTCTCGGCCTATGCGCGCCAGTTCCTCGATCGCATGGACAAGCCGGCGGTCGACAAGGTGGAGGGCGTGCCGCCCGCCATCGCGATCGATCAGACGAACCCGGTACGCTCGTCCCGCTCCACGGTCGGCACGATGACGGAGCTGAACGACCACCTGAAGCTGCTGTTCGCGCGCGCGGGCCAGCTCTTCGACCGCGAGACGGCGTTGCCGGTGCGGCACGATTCGCCGGACACCATCTATGCCGAACTGGCCGCGCGCGCTGCCGCGGCGGGCGACTCGCGCGTGGTGCTGACCTTCCCGGTCGAACTGCCGGGAAGCACCACCGCCGAGGAAGTGACGCAATGGCTTTCGGCCAGCGGCTTCACGCGCGTACAGGCCGAGCGTGAAGTCGCCACACCGACCGGGCCGCGCAAGGTGCTGGACGTGGTGGCTGACCGCTTCCGCATCGCCAATGCCGAGCGGGCGCGCGTGGTCGAGGCGATCGAAGTGGCGTTGAAGCGCGGCAGCGGACGGCTCACCGTTTATGCACTGCCGGCGGAGGAGGGCGCGGCCCCCGAGATCTGGAAGTTCTCGACCGGGCTCCATTGCCCGGAAAGCGACATTCGCTACACCGATCCGATCCCGTCGATGTTCTCCTTCAATTCGGCCGTGGGCGCCTGCGACACCTGCCGCGGCTTCGGCCGCGTCATCGGCGTCGACCTGGGCCTGGTGATTCCGAACGACAAGCTCACGCTGCGTGCCGGTGCGATCAAGACCATCCAGACGCCGGCGTGGAAAGAGGCGCAGGACGATCTGATGCGCCATGCCGAGACCGCCGGTATTCCACGCGACACGCCCTGGAACAAGCTGACGCCCGAGCAGCAGGCCTGGGTGATCGAAGGCTCGCCGAACTGGAAGGGCAAGTGGAACCAGCAGTGGTACGGCGTGCGCCGCTTCTTCGCCTATCTGGAGAGCAAGGCATACAAGATGCACATCCGCGTGCTCTTGTCCAAGTACCGCAGCTACACGCCCTGCCCGACCTGCGCTGGTGCGCGCCTCAAGCTCGAAAGCCTGCTCTGGCGCATCGGCAGCAAGGAAGACGCCGATGCGGTGCTCGACCCCGCCAGGCGCTTCATGCCGGTCGGCGTGAAGTGGTCGCGCGAGCAGCTGGAGGCGCTGCCGGGCCTGTGCCTGCATGACCTGATGCTGCTGCCGATCGAACGGCTGCGGCGCCTGTTCGACGGCATCGAGAGTCACGGCAACAGCAGCACGGTCAGCGAGGGCGACGTGCAGGCTCTCAAGCTGCTGTTCGACGAAATCACCACCCGCCTGCGCTACCTGCACGACGTGGGCATCGGCTACCTCACGCTGGACCGCCAGAGCCGCACGCTCAGCGGCGGCGAAGTGCAGCGCATCAACCTCACGACGGCGCTCGGTACCTCGCTGGTCAACACGCTGTTCGTGCTCGACGAGCCCAGCATCGGCCTGCATCCCCGCGACATGAACCGCATCACCGAGGCCATGCTGCGCCTGCGCGATGCGGGCAACACCCTGGTGGTGGTGGAACACGACCCGGCTGTCATGCTGGCCGCCGACCGCGTGATCGACATGGGGCCGGGCCCGGGCATTCGCGGCGGCCAGATCGTGTTCGACGGCAGCACCGACGAACTGCGCGACGCCGATACGCTGACCGGCCAGTACCTGGGCGGGCGCAAGCAAATCGGCATGGGCTTTCGCCGCATGGTCAGCGACAGCACGCCACGCCTGATCCTGGAAGGCGCGCGCGAGCACAACCTGCGGGACGTGACGGTGGAACTGCCGCTGCAGCGGCTGGTCTGCATCACCGGTGTGAGCGGCTCGGGCAAGTCGACGCTGGTGCAGGACGTGCTGGCGCCCGCGCTGATGCGTCACTTCGGCAAGGCCACCGAAACCCCCGGCGCGCACGACCGCCTGCTCGGCGCCGACATGCTGAGCGACGTGGTCTTCGTCGACCAGTCGCCGATCGGGAAGACGGCACGTTCGAATCCCGCCAGCTACGTCGGCGCGTGGGACGCGATCCGCGAGATCTTCGCGACGGCGGCACTCTCGCGGCAGCGCGGCTACACCGCGTCGAAGTTCAGCTTCAACAGCGGCGACGGCCGTTGCGCGACCTGCGGCGGCTCCGGCTTCGAGCACGTGGAGATGCAGTTTCTCTCCGACGTCTATCTGCGCTGCCCGGATTGCGACGGCAAGCGCTACCGGCCGGAGCTCCTCGAGGTGACGATCGAGCGCGGCCAGCGCAGCTTCAATGTGGCGGACGTGCTCGATCTCACCGTCGCCGAAGCCGCCGCGCTGTTCGAAGCCGACCGCGAAGTGCTGCGCGTGCTGCAGCCCATCGCCGACGTCGGCCTCGACTACGTGAAGCTTGGCCAGCCCGTTCCGACCCTCAGCGGCGGCGAGGCGCAGCGTCTCAAGCTGGCGGGCTTCCTCGCCGAAGCCGCGAAGAGCGGCTCATCGAGCCGGCAGCCGCTGGCGCGCAAGGGCACGCTCTTCCTGTTCGACGAGCCGACGACCGGCCTGCACTTCGACGACATCGCGCGCCTCATGCGCGCGCTGCGCAAGCTGCTGGACGCGGGCCACTCGCTGGTGGTCATCGAGCACAACCTGGATGTCATCCGCGCGAGCGACTGGCTGATCGACCTCGGGCCCGAAGGCGGCGAGGGCGGCGGCCAGGTGGTGGCGGTGGGCACGCCCGAGCAGGTGCGCGAGAACCGCGCGTCGCTCACCGGCGCGGCGCTGGCCGACTACGAACTGGCCGTCGGACCCGGCGCCTACAAGGTCGCCGAGCGCGCGGCGCGTTCCTATGCGGCGCGCGTGCAACCGGCGGCGGGGCGCGAGGCGATCCAGATCGTCAATGCCCGCGAGCACAACCTCAAGAACCTGTCGGTCGACATTCCGCGCGGCAAGTTCAGCGTGGTGACGGGGGTCAGCGGCTCGGGCAAATCGACGCTGGCCTTCGACATCCTCTTCAACGAGGGGCAGCGGCGCTATCTCGAATCGCTCAACGCCTATGCGCGCAGCATCGTGCAGCCCGCCGGCCGGCCGGAGGTCGATGCGGTCTATGGCATTCCACCCACGGTGGCGATCGAGCAGCGCCTGTCGCGGGGCGGGCGCAAGAGCACGGTGGGCACCACGACGGAGGTGTGGCATTTCCTGCGGCTGCTCTATGTGAAGCTCGGCATCCAGCACTGCATCCACGACGGCGCCGCGGTTCAGCCGCAGACGCCGGACAGCATTGCCGCGCAGCTGCTGAAGAACTTCAAGGGCCAGCACATCGGCCTGCTGGCGCCACTGGTGAGCAACCGCAAGGGCGTCTACACGGAGTTGGCGGATTGGGCGCGGCCGCGCGGCTACACCCACCTGCGCGTCGACGGCGAGTTCCTGCCGACCACCGGCTTCCCGCGCATCGACCGCTTCAAGGAGCACAACATCGAGCTGCCCGTGGCGAGCCTCGACGTGCTTCCCGCGGAGGAAACGGCGCTGCGCCAGGCTCTGACCAAGGCGCTGGAGCACGGAAAGGGTGTGGTCCATGTGTTGAGCGAGCTCACCGGGTTGCGCGGCGCCATGATGGCCAACGCGCCGACGGCGGGCATCGGCCGCACGCACGTGTTTTCCACGCTGCGGGCCTGTCCGGTCTGCAGTACCAGCTATGCGGAACTCGACCCGCGCCTCTTCTCCTACAACAGCAAGCATGGCTGGTGCCCGGATTGCGTGGGAACCGGCGTCAAGCTCACCAAGGAACAGCGCAAGGTGTTCGACGATTCGGTGCTGTCGGACGACAACAAGGGGCGCGAGCAGACCTTCGCGGAGCCCGAGGTGGAAGACGTGGCGGATGCTGTCTGTCCGACCTGCGAGGGCACGCGGTTGAACGCCACCGCGCGTGCCGTGCTGTTCGGGGCGGAGGGCGGCATCGGCATCACGCAGCTTGCGCGCATGAGCGTCAGCGACATCCGCGCATGGTTCGAAGGCCTCGTGCTCACCGGCCGGCAAGGTGAAATCGCGCGCGACCTGGTGCCCGAGATCAAGAGCCGGCTCGAATTCCTGGAGGAAGTCGGCCTCGGCTACCTCACGCTCGACCGCGGCGCGCCGACGCTGAGCGGCGGCGAGGCCCAACGCATCCGGCTGGCCGCGCAGCTCGGCAGCAACCTGCAGGGCGTCTGCTATGTGCTCGACGAGCCGACCATCGGGCTGCATGCGCGCGACAACCAGATCCTCCTGAACGCGCTGCACAAGCTCGGCGACAAGGGCAACACGCTGGTGGTGGTGGAGCATGACGAGGACACGATCCGGCGCGCCGACCACATCATCGACATCGGGCCCAGCGCCGGCAAGCGCGGCGGCCACCTGGTCGCGCAGGGCTCGGTCTCCGACATCGAGGGCGCGAGCCAGTCGCAGACCGGTCGCTACCTGCGGGATGCGATCAGGCACCCCTTGCATCCGCGGCGCCTCGTGCCGCCGCCCGAGCCCGGCGCGCCGGGCTGGCTGACGGTGAGCGGTGCCAACCTTCACAACCTGCAGGACGTCACGGTCTCTCTTCCGCTGCATCGTCTCGTGGCAGTGACGGGCGTCAGCGGCTCGGGCAAGTCGACCATTGCACGTGACGTGCTGCTCGCCAACGTGTACGCCATCGTGGTCCAGCGCATGACCAAGGCCGGCCGCGATGCCGATGCGGCGCGCAAGCGGCCGAAGTGGGTGGGCTGCGGTGCCGTCGAGGGCTACGAGACCATCGATCGCGTGCTCGAGGTCGACCAGACGCCGATCGGCAAGACGCCGCGCAGCTGCCCGGCGACCTACATCGGCTTCTGGGACACGATCCGCAAGCTCTTTGCCGACACGCTCGAAGCCAAGGCGCGCGGCTATGGGCCGGCCCGCTTCAGCTTCAATACGGGCGAGGGGCGCTGCCCCGGCTGCGATGGCGCGGGCGTTCGCACCATCGAGATGAGCTTCCTGCCCGATGTGAAGGTGCCCTGCGAGGTATGCCATGGCGCGCGCTTCAACCCCGAGACGCTGGCCGTGAGCTGGCGCGGCAAGAGCATCGGCGACGTGTTGCAGATGGAGGTCGATGAGGCGGTCGAGTTCTTCGCCGCGATGCCCAACATCAGCCACCCGCTGCAGCTCCTGAAGGACGTGGGACTGGGCTACCTGACGCTGGGCCAGCCCTCGCCGACGCTCAGCGGCGGCGAGGCGCAGCGCATCAAGCTCGTGACCGAACTCAGCAAGGTGCGCGACGATATCGCGCGGCGCGGCAACAAGGCGCCGCACACGCTCTATGTGCTGGACGAGCCGACGGTCGGGCTGCACATGGCCGATGTCGAGAAGCTGATCCATGTGCTGCACCGCCTGGTCAACGGCGGCCACAGCGTGGTCGTGATCGAGCATGATCTCGACGTCATCGCGGAGGCCGACTGGCTGATCGACCTCGGGCCGGAAGGCGGCAATGGTGGTGGCCGGGTGGTCGCCGCGGCCCCGCCGGAAGAGGTGGTGAGGCTCGGCACGCACACCGGCGTTGCCCTGGCTCCGGTGCTGGCCCGCTCGCGGGAGCGGCATGTCGTGTTGACGCTGCCTGCGCAGAAGCCGGTCCCGCCGGCCCCGATACGTCGAGAGGCCTGATGCACACCGTCTACAACGACCTGCATGCGTTGCACCACGGCAAGGTGGAGATGTTCCGTGGCGAGCTGGTGCCGTGTTTTGAGGTGCCGGCGCGCGCCGACTACGTGCTGCGGGAACTGAGGGAGCGCGAACTGGGCGCCATCACCTTGCCGGATCTGTTCGACGAGGCCGCGATCGCCCGCGTCCATGCGCCGCGCTATCTGGACTTCCTGTCGAAGGCGTGGGAGGAATGGGTGGCGCTCGACCCAGCCAATGTCGCACGCGATGCCCTGCCTTCGTACTGGCCGATTCGTACCTTTCGATCGGACGTGCTGCCAGCGAGCTTCCCGGCACGCCTGGGCCTGTTCTCGTACGACGCGGGTACGCCGCTCACTTCGGGAGCCTGGGCCGCGGCGCGCGCGGGCGCCGCCTGCGCGTTGACGGCGACCCGCCGCGTGCTGGACGGCGAGCGCGCGGCCTTTGCGCTGACGCGCCCGCCGGGACACCATGCCGGCGCCGATTTCTTCGGCGGCTACTGCTTTCTCAACAACGCGGCCATCGCGGCGCAGGCCCTGCGCGACGCGGGCGCCGAACGCGTCGCCGTGCTCGACATCGATTACCACCATGGAAACGGCACGCAGGCCATCTTCTACGACAGGGCCGACGTGCAGTTCACCAGTCTCCATGGCGATCCGCATACCGAGTATCCGTATTACCTGGGCTACGCGGACGAGCGCGGGGCGGGCGCGGGCCTGGGTTTCAATCACAACCTGCCACTGGCGCGCGGCACTGACTTCGCAACCTGGCGCGAGGCCTTGCGAAGCGCGCTGCGCGGCATTGCGGACTTCAGCTCGGACGCGCTGGTCGTGTCGCTCGGGCTCGACACCTTCGCGGGCGACCCGATTGCCGGCTTCACGCTCGCCACGCCCGACTACCTGCGCGTCGGCGAGGACCTGGCGCGGCCCGGTCTGCCGACGGTGTTTGTTTTCGAGGGCGGCTATGCCGTCGCCGAGGTGGGGGTCAACGCAGTCAACGTGCTCGACGGCTTCATGCAGCACGCAGCCTGAGGCCGCCGTGGCTGGCGACCCCTGGCGCATCGACCCCATGGAAGATGTCCTGAAAGTTCAGCTTGCATTTGCACCGCTCGTCCCAAGTTCCACTGCATGTCCGAACCGGAGCGCACCATGAGCGAATCGCTGCACATCGTCTGTCCGCACTGTCACACCACCAACCGCGTGCGCAGCGCGCAATTGGGGAGCGCGCCTGATTGCGGAAGTTGCCACAAGCCGCTTTTCACCGGGCATTCCACCGCGCTGGACGAGGCCGCCTTCGATCGCCACGTCGGCCGCAACGAAATCCCGGTGGTGGTCGATTTCTGGGCGCCCTGGTGCGGGCCCTGCCGCCAGATGGCGCCGGCCTTCGAGCAGGCGGCGGCACAGCTCGAGCCGCAAGTGCGCCTCGCAAAGGTGGATACCGAGGCGGTGCCGGCATTGGGCGCACGCTTCAACATCCGCAGCATTCCCACCATGGTCCTGTTTCGCGGCGGCCGCGAGGTGGCGCGGCAGGCCGGCGCCATGGGGACGGCCGACATCGTTCGGTGGGTGAAAGCGCACGCGCGGTAAACCAATGGGAGAATCCGCATCTCTTTGGAGGAGATGCCTGCATGGCCATTCGTGTGCGTCGCAACGTCGCGGTGGGGAAGTTCCTGCTCTCTGCCTGGCTGCTGGCCCTGGCGAGTCTGGGCGCAGCCCAGCAACCGATCGCCGCTGACAGCGGTGAGCTCATCGTTCACCCCTGGGTGGTGCCGCCTCCCAGTCGGTCGCCCGAGGCCTATTTCACCAATCTGCAGGACGGCGCCACTCTCGAAGCGCCCTTCGTCGCGCGCTTCGGCCTCTCGATGCGCGGCATCGTTCCCGCCGGCCAGATGGCGGGCATGGCCGGGCATCACCATCTTCTGATCAACCAGCCGCTGCCGCTGGACTTCAAGAAGCCGCTGCCCTTCACCGACCAGTACATCCACTTCGGCAAGGGGCAGATGGAGACGGTGGTGGATCTGCAGCCGGGCACCTACACCATGCGCCTGGTGCTGGCCGACCAGGGGCACATTCCGTATTTCGTCTACAGCAAGCCGCTGAGGTTCACCGTCAGCAAGCAGAACAAGGGCGTCGCCCCGGCGAGCCTGCTCGGCGAACCCCGCATCGAATTCCTGAGCCCGGCGGACCACGCGACGGCCCGATTGCCGATGCGCGTCCAGCTGCATGCGAGCGGCTTCAACGTATCGCATGCGGGCCCCAGGCTGCCGGACACAGGGCACTTCCGCCTGACGCTGGAACGTCCGGGGCAGAAGCCCGAGATCATCGAACTCGATGGCGGCCAGACGGAGGTCTGGCTCAATCCCCCCAAGGGCGAATACAACGCACGGCTCGAACTCATGAACAACGCGGCCTCGGGCAACGTCCTGGCGCGCGCCAGGCCGATTGCTTTCACCGTTCAGTGAGGCCCGTGCGGGCGGCGAGCACGGCGGCCGCCACCTCGGCGAAGCCGGCACCGCGCTCGCCCCGCGTGACGTAGCGCGGCAGGTGCGGCAATGCGCGCGCGAAGCGGCGAATGTTCGCGACGCCCACGCTGTGCCTGAAGCGCTCGAACATCAGTGCGTCGTTGGTCGAATCGCCCACATAGGCCCAGCGGTCCATCTCCTCGTCGAGCTTGCGCCCCCAGAGTTCACGCACGATCCAGCGTGCGCCTTCGAGCTTGTCGTTGTCGCCATACCAGCCGTTGATATGGATGCTGCTCACCGTGGCGTGCATTCCCTCGCTCTTCATCAAGGCGACGACGGCGGCGATCTGTGCGTCCTCGAGCCGCGCAAGTTCGCTGTGGTCGATGGCGATGTCGGTCTCGCGTCCCAGCGAATCGGCCGCCCGGCCGACGCCGGGCAGCTCGCGTTCGATGCGCGACAGCACGCGCTGCATGCGCGTGAAATTGGCCGCGCGCGTGGCGGCGTCCTGTTGATACAACCGGGTTGGCGCTTGGCATCCTTGTCGCGCCGAAGCCATGAGCGCCACGGCGCCGTTCTCGGCCACGATGGCATCGACCGGCCACGCGGCCGCAAAGGCTTCGCTCCAGCCGACCGGCCGGCCGGTGATGGCGACGACATGCAGGCCAGCGGCCTTCAGGTCGCGCAGCGCCTGCAGCGCGTCGGGCGTGATCGCCCCTTCTGTGGTCAGGGTGTCATCGATATCGGTGAAGACGCCGATCAGCGCTAGCCGGTCCTCGGCCGGCCAGGCGGCCAGCGGGTCCATCATCCGGCGCTCTGCAGTGCCAGGCCTGCATGCTCGCGCAGCGGGTGGAAATGGATCTTCGGGAAACGTTCCTGCGCCAAGCGCACGTCGTAGGGCGAAGTGCAAAGGTAGGCCAGCGTGTTGGCGGCGTCCAGCGCCATGCGCGCGGGGTAGGCGTCGACGAAGGCGCGCAGCTCGGCCGGGGTGTCGGCGGTGATCCAGCGCGCACCGGTGTACTGGCAGCCCTCCAGCCGTATGTCGGCGTCGTATTCGGTCTTGAGCCGGTGCTGCACGACCTCGAACTGGAGCTGGCCGACCGCGCCGAGGAGCATCGGGCCGCCGACCTCAGGGCGGAACACCTGGATCGCACCCTCTTCGCCGAGCTGCGCCAGCCCTTGCTGCAACTGCTTGGTGCGCAGGGGGTTCTTGAGGATCACCGTCATGAAGAGCTCGGGCGCGAAGAAGGGCAGGCCGGTGAACTGCAGCGAGGCGCCGTCGGTGATGGTGTCGCCGAGTTGAACGCCGCCGTGCGTGGTGAAGCCGACGATGTCGCCCGCATACGCTTCTTCGACCGCTTCGCGGCGCTGGCTCATGAAGGTCACTACGCTGGTCGGGCGCAGCTCCTTCGACGTGCGCTGGACCTTGAGCTTCATGCCCGGCGTGTACTTGCCCGACGCCATGCGCACGAAGGCGATGCGGTCGCGGTGGTTGGCGTCCATGTTGGCCTGGACCTTGAACACCACGCCGGCGAACTCCTTGTCGTCGGGCTGGATCTCCCGAACCACCGGCTGCCTGTTGACCATCGTGGTGCTGGTGCGCGATTGCGGCGGCGGGGCGAGATCGACCAGCGCGTCGAGCACTTCCATCACGCCGAAATTGTTGACGCCAGAGCCGAAGAACACGGGTGTCTGCTTGCCGGCGAGGAAGGCTTCGCGGTCCCAGGTGGGCGACGCGCCGGTGGCGAGTTCCATGCTCTCCATCGCGGTGTCGAACTCATTGCCGAAGCGTTTGTGCAGCTTCTCACGGTCGGCCAGGGGCATGGCCTCGAAGTCCTGCGGCAGGCGTTCGCTGCCCGACTCGAACACCGTCATCGCGTGCGTGCGCAGGTTGATGATGCCGCCAAAGCTCTTGCCCTGGCCCACGGGCCAGGTCATCGGCACGCAAGGCATGCCGAGTTCGCGCTCGATTTCGTCGAGCAGTTCGAGCGGCTCGCGCACCTCGCGGTCCATCTTGTTGACGAAGGTGATGATGGGCGTGTCGCGCTGGCGGCAGACCTCGATCAGCCGGCGTGTCTGCGCCTCGACGCCGTTCGCTGCATCAATGACCATCAGCGCCGAATCGACGGCCGTCAGCACGCGGTAGGTGTCTTCCGAGAAATCCTTGTGGCCGGGCGTGTCGAGCAGATTGATCACGTGATCGCGATAGAGCATCTGCATCACCGACGACGCGACCGAGATGCCGCGCTGCTTCTCGATCTCCATCCAGTCGGAGGTGGCGTGCCGCGTGGCCTTGCGCGCCTTCACGGAGCCGGCGATCTGGATCGCGCCGGAGAACAGCAGCAGCTTCTCCGTCAGCGTGGTCTTGCCCGCGTCAGGGTGGGAAATGATCGCGAAGGTGCGGCGGCGGCGGGTTTCGGAAGCGTATGTCATGGGGTGAACGCGGAGCACGCTCACGGGCGCGGGCTGCTGGACGCAAAGCCTGCAATTTTAGCGAGCAGGGCTACAACGGTGGCGAGAAGCCGTCGCGGCCGACGAGCATGCGCAAGGCGGTGGGCTTTCCGTCCTTCACCTGCGCCGTGATGACCACCTTGGCGCCGGCGACCACCAGCGCCGCCTGGTCGTTGTTGGCCGGCTTGAAAGTCACGACCGGCGTGCCCGGCGGCACGATGACCGTCTGCTCGCCACCCTTGTACTTGAGCACCAGCTTCTGGCCGCCCGGAACCGAGGAGGGCGCAGCCGAGAGCGTGGAGACGGTGGCATTGGTCATGGTGCTCTGGGGCATGAAGTCCCAGGGGCGGTGGCCTTCGCCGGTGCCGCGCGCCGCCTCGGGAAACACCAGGACCTCGAGCGCGCGCTGGGTGCCGTCCGGCTGCGGCATCGCGCCGGTGCCGATGAAGCTGTTGGGCTTGATGTCGGCCAGTGTGAGAGGAATGACCTCCGACACGTTCATGTCGGCGGGACGCGCCATCGTGACGGTCTCGCCGCTGCGGTCCTTCACGGTGATCGAGGTCGCATCGACGCTTTCGATGACGCCGCGTACGCGCACGGTGGGCTGCGCCGTCGCGCCGGCTGGCGTCTGGGCCCATCCGGGGAGCGGCGATGCCGCCGAGGCGGCGATCAGGAACGAAGTGGCGAGGGCATTGACTTTGAACATGGTCGAGCGCCGGGGCGCAATGGTTGAGGGTCGGCGATGCAGTCTAGGGCGAACGGGAAATCGCCGCTGGCGCCGAAAAACCGGCGCGCGCTAAAATCCCGCTTCCGAGGAGCGTTGCAGCGCCGTCAGGCGTGAGGCTCGGACCACATCGCAACCACGCTCACCCGCTGTTCTCGCGGTGAGTCCTTCCCCGAACGCAGCGGCATCTTTCAAGCTTGCTTTGGAGTTTTCATGAGCGCTGTTCTCAAGCCCACCCCCGTTGCCACCGCCGACCAGGCGATCGCCGACCTCTCTCTTGCCGCCTGGGGCCGCAAGGAAATCCGCATCGCGGAGACCGAGATGCCCGGCCTGATGTCGATCCGCGAGGAATTCGCGAAGAGCCAGCCGCTCAAGGGCGCGCGCATCACCGGCTCGCTGCACATGACGATCCAGACCGCCGTGCTGATCGAGACGCTGCAGGCCCTCGGTGCCACCGTGCGCTGGGCTTCCTGCAACATCTTCTCGACGCAGGACCATGCCGCCGCCGCCATTGCCGCCACGAACACCCCGGTTTTCGCGATCAAGGGTGAGTCCCTCGAAGACTACTGGGACTACACCCACCGCATCTTCGACTTCGCACCCAAGGGTGCGCCCGGCGAAGGCCCGAACATGATCCTGGACGACGGCGGCGATGCCACGCTGCTGATGCATCTGGGCCAGCGCGCCGAGAAGGACCAGAGCGTCCTGGCCAGTCCGACCAGCGATGAAGAGCGCATCCTCTACGCGGCGATCAAGGCCAAGCTCGCCGTGGACCCGACCTGGTACACCCGCAAGTCCGCCGAGATCATCGGCGTGACCGAGGAAACCACCACCGGCGTGCATCGCCTGAACGAGATGAGCGCCAAGGGAACGCTGCTGTTCCGCGCCATCAACGTGAACGACTCGGTCACCAAGAGCAAGTTCGACAACCTCTACGGCTGCCGCGAATCGCTGGTGGACGGCATCAAGCGCGCGACCGACGTCATGATTGCCGGCAAGGTGGCCTGCGTGGCGGGCTATGGCGACGTGGGCAAGGGCTCGGCCCAGGCGCTGCGCGCGCTGAGTGCGCAAGTGTGGGTGACCGAAATCGACCCGATCAACGCATTGCAGGCCGCGATGGAAGGCTACAAGGTCGTGACGATGGAGTACGCCGCCGACAAGGCCGACATCTTCGTGACCACCACGGGCAACCGCGACGTGATCCGCCACGAACACATGGTCGCGATGAAGGACCAGGCGATCGTCTGCAACATCGGGCACTTCGACAACGAAATCGCCGTCGCGTCGATCGAGAAGTACGAATGGGAAGAGATCAAGCCGCAGGTCGACCACATCACCTTCCCCGACGGCAAGAAGATCATCCTGCTGGCCAAGGGCCGCCTCGTGAACCTGGGCTGCGGTACGGGCCACCCGAGCTTCGTGATGTCCTCGTCGTTCGCAAACCAGACCATTGCGCAGATCGAACTCTTCACCAAGCCGGACGCCTACCAGGCCGGCAAGGTCTACGTCCTGCCCAAGCACCTCGACGAGAAGGTGGCGCGCCTGCACCTGAAGAAGGTCGGCGCCATGCTGACCGAACTGACCGATGCGCAAGCGGCCTACATCGGGGTCGACAAGAACGGCCCCTACAAGCCGGATACCTACCGTTATTGATCGCCCGCGGCGAATCGCAGTGCGCGCAGATCAATTGCTCGTCGAACGCGGCCTTGCCGCTTCGCGCTCGCAGGCTGTCCGGCTGATCGCGGGCGGTCTGCGCTGGCGGGAGGGGATGGCATGGCACGTCGTGGTGAAGAACCGCGACGAGGTACCCGAACACGCCGAACTCGAACTGGTCGATGCGGCGGAGGCTCGCTATGTTTCGCGTGGCGGGCTGAAGCTCGAAGGCGCGCTCGCGGCGACCGGCATCGATCCGCGCGGCAGGCGTTGCCTCGACGTGGGGCAGTCGACAGGCGGCTTCACGGATTGCCTGCTGCAGCATGGCGCCGAACATGTGGTGGGTGTGGACGTCGGTCACGGCCAACTGCATTCGCGGGTCAGCGAGGACGCGCGCGTGACGGCCGTCGAAGGCGTCAATGCGCGCACGCTCAGCGCCGGGGCCTGGGCGGAAGCCTCGCCCGACGATTCGGCTTTCGGCCTGATCGTGGCCGATCTCTCCTTCATCTCGCTCACGCTGGTGCTGCCCGCGCTGGTGCCCCTGCTGGCCCCCGGCGGGGACATGTTGATGCTGGTCAAGCCGCAGTTCGAACTGCAGCCGGGGCAGGTCGGCAAGGGAGGTATCGTGCGCGACCCGGCCTTCTATGCGGTCGTCGAGGAACGGCTGCGCACGACCTGCGCGGAACTCGGCTTGCGCGTCGCAGGCTGGCTCGACAGCCCGATTGCGGGCGGCGACGGGAACCGCGAATTCTTCATTCATGCCGTTCATGCAAATGGCGATCCAGGAGCCGGCCGTGCGCCTTCCGCTCAGCTTTGAATTCTTTCCGCCCAAGACGTCCGAAGGCGTGACCAAGCTGCGCGTCGTGCGCCAGCAGCTCTATGCGCTGCGGCCGGAGTTCTGCTCGGTGACCTATGGCGCCGGCGGCTCCACGCACGACGGCACTTTCAGCTCCGTGCGCGAGATCCTCGAAGAGGGCGTCGACGCCGCCTGCCATTTCTCGTGCATCGGTGCCACGCGGGCGACGGTGCGCGCCCAACTGGCGGAGCTGAAGACGATGGGAGTCAAGCGACTCGTCGCGCTTCGGGGCGACCTGCCGAGCGGCTACGGCATGGGTGGTGAATTCCACTATGCCAGCGATCTTGTTGCCTTTATCCGCGAAGAGACCGGCCGCGACTTCCACATCGAAGTGGCTTGCTACCCCGAAGTACATCCGCAGGCCCGCTCACCCGAGGCGGACCTGCAGGCTTTCGCCGCGAAGGTGAAGGCCGGCGCCGATTCGGCGATCACGCAGTACTTCTTCAACGCCGAGGCGTACTTCCGCTTCGTCGACGAGGCGAGGAAGCAGGGTCTGGACACGCCGATCGTGCCCGGCATCATGCCCATCACCAGCTCGACCCAGCTGATGCGCTTTTCCGATGCCTGCGGGGCCGAGATTCCGCGCTGGATCCGGCTTCGCTTGCAGGGCTTCGGCGACGATACCGCGTCGATCAAGGCCTTCGGCCTGGACGTGGTGACGGACCTGTGCGATCGCCTGCGCAGCGGCGGCGCCCCGGCCCTGCACTTCTATACGATGAACCAGTCGGCCGCGACGCTCGCTGTACTGGAGCGACTGGGCGGGGGCGAATGAGTTTGCGGGGCTGCCGATTCGCGGATTGGCTCGCGCTCCTTGCCGCGGCCGGCCTGCTCGCGGCCTGCACCACGCAGCCGTCTGCGCCACCCGCCGGCACTGGCGCTGGCGCTGCTCAAGGTGGATTGCGGCCGCTGGCGAGGCAGCCCGCCCTGCCACCCGGCGCCCCGCCGCGCTCCCAGGTGCCGTCGGTGCGCTATGACCTTGCGGTGTCCGGCGGCGAGGCCCCGGATGACGGGATTCCTGGCGACAATGCTCCGCGCGAAATCTTCGAGCGCGGTGGGGCCTCCTGGTACGGCATCCAATTCCATCAGCGCAGGACGGCGAGCGGCGAGCGTTTCGACATGACGGCGCTCACAGCCGCACACAAGACGCTGCCGTTCAACACCCGCGTCTGCGTGCGCAGCCTGGTGAACGGGCGCGAGGTGCTGGTCCGCATTAACGACCGCGGACCCTATTCCTCGGGGCGCATCATCGACCTGAGCCGCGCCGCGGCCGAAGCGATCGGCATGCTGGACCTCGGTATCAAGCCCGTGGCGCTCTCCGTCATGGCGGAGCAGGGCTCTCGCTGTGGTGGCGTGGAAGTGGAGGAGGCGGCGCCTGAACCGGTCGTCGAGGAGCGTCCGCCGGCGCCGCAACGGCGCCGCGTTGCGCCCCGCAAACGGCGCTGAGCCCGGGCCCGAGGCTCTCAGCCGCCGCTGTCGAGCGAGAACGCGGCGTGGCGGTCCTGGGCGAGCCGCTCCACCATCTGCGGCAAGGCAGCCTGCAGGAGTGCCTTGAGCGTATAGGGGGGGTTGATGAGGAACATGCCGCTGGCCGGGAGGCCGGGGCGGTGCGTCTCGCCCGAGGCATCCGTCACGATCTTGCTCGACTTGACGGTCAGCGTCGCATGCAGCCAGGGTTTGCCGGACTTGGTGGCCAAGGTCTTGAGCCGGCGTGGCAGATCGTGTGCCTCGGGCCGAGGAATGATGGGATACCACACGGCATAGGTGCCGGTGGCAAAGCGCTTGAGCGCCTCGGCCGCGAAATCCAGCACCCGTGCATAGTCGCTCTTGATCTCATAGCTCGGATCGCACAACACCAGCGCACGGCGTGAAGGCGGCGGCAGGAACTTGGTCGCGCTGCCGAAACCGTCGTCGCGCAGGATGGCGATCTGGCGCCCGGCTTCGAGCTGGGCGATGTTGGCGTCGAGGGTGCGCGCGTCGGTCGGATGGAGCTCGAAGAGCTTCAGCTTGTCATGCGCTCGCAGCAGATGATGGATGATGAAGGGCGACCCCGGATAGATCTTCGCGCCGCCTTTGGGATTGAAGTCGCGGATGACCTGGAGGTAGCGCGCCAGCGCGTCGGCCACGGGAGCGTCGGAGGGCTTGGCGTCGGCGAAGAATCGGAGCACACCTTCGGCGGCTTCGCCGCTCGTGCCCGCGTAGTCGCCGTCCAGGCGGTACAGACCGGCACCGGCATGCGTGTCGACCACCGTCAGGGCGGCGTCTTTTTCGAGGAGGTAGTCGAGCGTGGCAATCAGCACCGTGTGCTTGAGCACGTCGGCGTGGTTGCCGGCATGGAACGCGTGGCGGTAGCTGAACATGGCTCGATGGTAACGGTCTGCGCGGACGATTTGCCGGTTTGATCGGCCCGGATCCTCCGATTCTTCATATAATGGCGGGCTTCGCAGCGTTTTAGTGGCCCCGCGGCGGAGATTCAGACCCCACCTAAGAGATTCCCGCCAGAGGAACGCCGACCGTGGAAAAGGGCCCGCTCAAACCCTCTTTCGAAGAGAAACTCATGACCAAAACGTTCAGCGCCAAACCCGCTGACGTGACGCACGAGTGGTTTGTGATTGACGCGACCGACAAGGTCCTCGGACGAGTAGCCAGCGAAGTTGCTCTCCGTTTGCGCGGCAAACACAAGGCCATTTACACGCCTCACGTCGATACCGGTGACTTCATCGTCATCATCAACGCAGCCCAGCTGCGCGTCACCGGCGCCAAGCCGATCGACAAGATCTACTATCGTCACAGCGGTTATCCCGGCGGCATCAGTGCCACCAACTTCCGCGACATGCAAGCCAAGCATCCGGGCCGCGCCCTGGAAAAGGCCGTCAAGGGCATGCTGCCCAAGGGTCCGCTCGGCTACGCGATGATCAAGAAACTCAAGGTGTACGGTGGCGCAGAGCACCCGCATACCGCCCAACAGCCCAAAGTGCTGGAACTGTAAGGAGCCTTGAGATGATTGGTGAATGGAACAATGGCACCGGCCGTCGCAAATCGAGCGTCGCCCGTGTGTTCATGAAAAAAGGTACCGGCAAGATCACGGTCAATGGCAAGGACATTCAGGCCTACTTTGGCCGTGAGACGTCCATCATGATCGCGAAGCAGCCGCTGTTCTTGACGAACAACGTCGAAGCTTTCGACATCATGATCAACGTGGCCGGCGGTGGCGAATCGGGTCAGGCCGGCGCGGCGCGCCACGGCATCACACGTGCGCTGATCGACTACGACGCGACGCTCAAGCCAGTGTTGAGCCAGGCTGGCTTCGTGACGCGCGATGCGCGCGAAGTCGAACGCAAGAAGGTCGGTCTGCATTCGGCACGCCGCCGCAAGCAGTTCTCGAAGCGCTGATCACGCGTTGGGCTTACGGCCCTTGTTGCCAAAGAACCGCCTTCGGGCGGTTTTTTGCTGATTGCAGTAGGATTCGTCCATTGGCCGCGAGTTCGGCCCCCTCACAGGAGTCCTCTCAAATGAGCGCCGTTGCAGAAAACATCCAGACCCAGATGCCCGAGCCGATCCTTTTCACGGACAGCGCCGCGGCCAAGGTGGCCGACCTGATCGCCGAAGAAGGCAACCCTGAACTCAAGCTGCGCGTCTTCGTGCAAGGCGGGGGGTGCTCCGGCTTCCAGTACGGTTTCACCTTCGATGAAATCACCAATGAAGACGACACGACCATGACGAAGAATGGCGTCTCGCTGCTGATCGATGCCATGAGCTACCAGTACCTGGTGGGCGCGGAAATCGACTACAAGGAAGACCTGCAAGGCGCGCAGTTCGTGATCAAGAACCCGAACGCCACCAGCACCTGCGGCTGCGGATCGAGTTTCTCGGCCTGATGTGGTGAGTCCCTCTTCGCTTGCTCGAAAAGCCGCCTCCGGGCGGCTTTTTACTGCCTGCCGCGTCCTGGCGAAGAAGCCATGAGGTCAGAGGACACCTCGCCCAAGAGCCTGCTCTGGCTCGTTGCCGTCGGCTTCTTCATGCAGACGCTCGACGCCACCATCATCAATACGGCGTTGCCCGCGATGGCCGCGAGCCTGGGCGAAAGCCCTCTACGCATGCAATCCGTGGTCGTAGCGTATGCACTCACGATGGCGATGCTGATTCCCGCCTCGGGCTGGATTGCCGATCGCTTCGGCACGCGGCGGGTCTTCTTCTCGGCCATCGTGCTGTTTGTCGTTGGCTCGATATGCTGCGCCTTGTCGCCGGGCATCGGGCAATTGGTCGCGGCGCGCGTGCTTCAGGGGCTCGGAGGCGCGTTGCTGCTGCCGGTGGGGCGCCTCGCGCTGCTGCGCACGGCGCCACGCAGCGAGTTTCTCAAGGCCATGAGCTTCGTGGCTGTCCCCGGTCTGATCGGGCCCTTGCTCGGGCCGACTCTCGGGGGCTGGCTCGTTCAGTATGCGTCCTGGCACTGGATCTTTCTGATCAACGTCCCCGTGGGCCTGGTCGGCTGCATCGCCACTCTGCGCTTCATGCCCGACCTGCGCGGAGTTCTCCAGCGCCGGTTCGACAGCGTCGGCTACGCCATGCTGGCTTTTGGAATGGTGACGATCTCGCTGGCGCTCGATGGGGTGTCGGGCCTGGGGCTGCGGCAGGTCGGCGTGCTGGTGCTGCTGGTATTCGGCTTCGCGAGTGTCACGGCCTATTGGCTGCACGCGGCGCGCAGGCCCGATCCGCTCTTCGAGCCATCCCTGTTCGGTGTGCCGACCTTGAGCATCGGCCTGCTCGGAAACCTGTTCTCGCGGCTGGGCAGCGGCTGCATGCCATTCCTGATTCCGTTGCTGCTTCAGGTCTCGATGGGCTATTCACCACTGCGGGCCGGCCTCATGATGCTGCCGATCGCGCTGGCCGGAATGGCGATGAAGCGCTACGCCGCGCCTTTGATCATGCGGCACGGCTACCGGAAAGTGCTGGTCATCAATACGATGCTCGTAGGGTTGACGATGGCGAGCTTCGGGCTCGCGGCGCCCGGACAGCCGATGGCGCTGAACATCACACAATTGATTGCCTTTGGTGCCTTCAATTCGCTTCAGTTCACCGCCATGAACACCATCACGCTGAAGGATCTGGACGGCGGCATGGCGAGCAGCGGCAACAGCTTGCTTTCGATGGTCCAGATGTTGGCGATGAGCCTGGGTGTCGCGGCCGCCAGCGCGGTGCTGGCTGGCTATACGGGCATCTTCGGCACTGAGACGCCGCTTGCGACCTTGCACGCCTTCCAGGGGACGTTTGCGAGCATGGGGCTCATCACGCTGGCCTCCGCCCTGATCTTCTGGCATCTCCCACCGGAGGCGCGTGTGGTCCAGCCGGAGCAGCCGGAGGTGTCCGGCCAGCGTTGACGAGGATGCCGGAGCTGCGGTTCAGGCGGGATAGATGGCGCCGAGCACACGCGCACCGCGCGCGCCCGTCACACTCGCCAGATTGCCCGCTTCGCGCCGCATCGTGCTGCGCGCCAACCATGCAAAGGCGGCGGCCTCGACTTGCTGGGGCGGGAGACCACGTTCGGCCGACGAGACGACTTCCATGGTGGGGAGCAGAGCCCGCAAGCGAGACATCAGGTGGAGATTGAGCGCTCCGCCGCCGCAAACGATCAACGATTTGCTGTTCATGCCATGTCGTCTGAGATCCGATTCGCAGGCCCGCACAGTCAGCTCCGCCAACGTGGCCTGTACGTCCTCGGGCTTGACGGCCGACGTATCCAGATGCGAGGCGAGCCAGTTCGGATTGAACAGGTCGCGCCCCGTGCTCTTGGGGGGCGCCTTGGTGAAGTACGCATCGGCGAGAAGGAGTGAAAGCAGGTCTGGCAGCACCTGACCGCTGGCGGCCCATTGCCCTGCGACATCGAAAGGTTGGCCGATATGACTCTGGCACCAGTGATCGAGCAATGCGTTGCCGGGCCCGCAATCGAAACCGAGCACCGTGCCGCTCCCCGCGGGAAGCAGGCTCAAATTGGCAATGCCACCGATATTGAGCACGGCGACAGGCTGGTCGGGGCGCGCAAACAGGGCCTGGTGGAAGCCAGGCACGAGCGGCGCGCCCTGGCCTCCCGCGGCAAGGTCGCGGCTGCGGAAATCGGCAACCACGTCGATTCCCGTGATTTCCGCGATCAGGGATGGGTTGTTGATTTGAAGCGTGTAGCCGACCTCGTCGAACTCGCCCGGTCGATGCCGCACGGTCTGCCCATGGGCGCCAATCGCCTCGACGGCATCGGCACGGATGCCGGTATTCGCCAGTAGCTCAAGCACGACCTCCGCATAGACGCGCGCCAGTCCATTGCCGGCCAAGGCGGCACGATGCAGCTCATTGTCGCCACCCAGCGAGTTGAGTGCCATCAACTCGGCACGCAGCGCGACGGGGAAGGACGCGGCAGCATAGCCCTGCACTTGAATGCGTCCATCCGACAAGTCCGCCAGCACACCGTCGACACCGTCGAGGGAGGTTCCGGACATCAGGCCGATGAAGAGTTCAGCCATTTCGAGGTACCGATGAACAAGCAGGTGAGAGCGGGAGACAAGGGGCCGTCACCGCAGAGCCGATCAGTCGGCGCTGGCCTGAACCACCGAGAATGCAGCGGAGAGTTCTGCGCGTGTGGCGAGCGCGAGGCGCTCGAATGCCACACGCGACGCCGCCGCGATTGGAACGCCGCCATCCTGCTGGGCGATGGTGGCCGGATCATGATATTGGCCATTCACCCGAAACTCAAAATGCAGGTGCGGGCCGGTCGCCCAGCCCGTCATGCCGACCGCACCCAGGGTCTGCCCCTGATTGATGGCCTGGCCTACCTTGACGTCGATTCGGCTCAGGTGCGCGTACGCGGTTTCCTGATTATTGCGATGCTTGATGATGACGATGTTGCCATAGCCATTCTGCGTGCCTGCGAACTCCACGGTGCCGTCCCCCACGCTGCGCACGGCGGTTCCCGTGGGCGCCGCATAGTCGATGCCGTTGTGCTGACGCCAGGTGTTCAGGATCGGATGCATGCGCATGGCGAAGCCGCTCGACACGCGCGAAAACTCAACGGGCGAACTCAGGTAAGCCCGGCGGAGGCTGTCGCCGTTGGGTCGGTAGTAGCCACCTTTCTGGCCGGGCTCCTGGAACCACAGCGCCTGGTGCAATTTGCCGCCGCTTTCGAATTCGGCCGACAGCACACGGCCACTGCGCAGGGTCTGGCCGTCCGCGTCGAAGGTCTCGTAGACGACCGCGAAGCGATCGCCCTTGCGCAAGGCGCGGAAATCGACCTCGCCTGAAAAGATGTCGGCCAGCTGACCTGCCACCGAGTCCGGGATGCCCGCATCGTCCGTGGCCGCGAAGAGCGAGCTGCGCACGATACCGCTCGCGAGCCGGGTGGCCGGTGTCAGGGAGTCAGTCTCCGTGCGAGCCCGGAAGCCGCCGCCGGTCTTTTCGATCACGAAGCGCGTGAAGCCGCCGTCGGCGTTCGGAATCCATCGGGCACTGAGCTTCTGGAGCGCGTTTTCATGGCTTGCTTCCGCGGTGACCGTGCGGCCAGGGCGGCTGAGCAGCGCGGCGCGGGCCTCGGGGTTGGCGCGGATGAAGGCAGCTGCCGCCATGTCTGCAATGCCCAGTCGGCGGAGCAGCGCCTCGGCAGTGTCGCTCGATCGCGTGGTTTCGTTGCGGAACAACGTGAAACTGTAGGCCTCCAGCGCTTCCATCTGGTCGGTGGATGACAGGGGTGTCACAGCCTCGAATACCTGCTTCACGGGCAGTTCAGAAGCGTCCGGGCCCAGCGAGGCAACGGCAAAGGCACCGCCGCCGGCGGACAGCAGCAACGCGGCGATCGCTGCCGTGATCTGCCTGGGGTATGTCCGGAATATGTGTGCCACACGGGAAGCCAACAGCTCCTCGGCGGCAAGAATGCCGTTGATCAAATCTCGAATTCCAGCTCAGGTTCTGCAAATCCGCGCTGCGAAGGCCGTGTCGAACGGGGGGCAGGACGGTGCGGAAGGACAGCGCCGCTTAGAATCCGGCGCTTGAAAAGTCGGGCTGAGTATAGCTTCGGCCATAGAGAAAACAGGCAACAAGCCCAATGAACCCCGATTTTGTTACATCCGTAAATCTGTCCGATGGTGTAGGACGAGCCCTCGAAATCTCACTGCGTGGGGCTGACGAACTCCTGCCGCAGGAGGAGTGGATACGCAAGCTGCAGCGGTCGGAAGCGACCGGGACACCCCTGAGAATCAAGCTCGGCCTGGACCCCACCGCGCCCGACATCCACATCGGCCATACGGTGGTGCTCAACAAGATGCGCCAGTTGCAAGATCTGGGCCACTCGGTGATCTTCCTGATCGGCGACTTCACCACCACCATCGGCGATCCCTCGGGCCGCAATACCACCCGGCCGCCGCTCACGCGCGAGCAGATCGAGGCCAATGCCCAGACCTACTACCGGCAGGCCAGCATGGTGCTGGACCCATCGAGGACCGAGATCCGTTACAACTCCGAATGGAGCGACCCGCTCGGCGCGCGGGGAATGATTCAGCTTGCAGCCAAATACACCGTGGCGCGGATGATGGAGCGCGACGATTTCAGCAAGCGCTTCAAGGCGGGCCAGTCGATCTCGGTGCACGAATTCCTCTACCCGCTGATGCAGGGCTACGATTCGGTCGCATTGAAGTCCGACCTCGAACTCGGCGGGACCGACCAGAAGTTCAACCTGCTGGTCGGGCGTCATCTCCAGCAGGAGTATGGCCAGGAACCGCAGTGCATCCTGACCATGCCACTGTTGGAGGGGCTCGACGGCGTCGAGAAGATGTCGAAGAGCAAGAACAACTACATCGGCATCAGCGAGGACGCGAACACCATGTTCGCCAAGGTCCTGTCGATTTCCGATGACCTCATGTGGCGTTGGTACACGCTCCTGAGCTTCCGGTCTTTGGCCGAGATCGCGGCGTTGAAGGCGGAAGTTGGCGCCGGCCGCAATCCCAAGGATGCCAAGGTCGCGCTCGCGAAGGAGATAACGGCGCGCTTTCACGATACGGCGGCCGCAGATGCGGCCGAGCGGGACTTCATCCATCGGAGCAAGGGCGGCGTGCCCGACCAGATTCCGGAGCTTTCGCTTTCCGGCGCACCGCTGGGCATCGCGCAGCTGCTCAAGCAGGCGGGGCTGGCATCGTCGACCTCCGAGGGCAATCGGCTCATCGACGGCGGCGGCGTGCGCGTCGACTCCAGCGTCGTCAGCGACAAGGCGCTCAAGCTTCCTGCGGGCAGCTATGTCGTGCAGGTCGGCAAACGCAAGTTCGCGCGAGTCACACTGAACTGAAGCTCTCGAGCCCGAGGCGGCGCCGCTCGCCCCGAGATCAGCGGACCTCGATGATCACGCGCCGGTTGCTCGGCTCATCGACTTCGTCGCCCGTCTGAATCGCGAGTTCGCGTTTTCCTCGCCCCACAGCCTCGATGCGACCGGCCGGAAAGCGATGGTCGAGGAACATCCGTCGCACCTGCTGCGCGCGGCCGAGCGAGAGCTCATCGCCTCAGATAGGGCCGGGCCAGCGTTTCCTCGCCCTCTTCCGTTCTCACTACCACCGCGGAGGCCTTGCCGTCGGGTTGCGGCAGCAGCACGACGCGGGTGGCAGGCGTGGAGCAGGCGGTGAGAAGCGCTGCTGACCACACGCCTACGAGAAGAAGGAGGCGGCGACGCGTCACGGCTGCGGTTCCGTCTGAACGATGAAGTCGGTGCCGCGGATGCCCACGACCGCGGTCGGGGTCTCGACGCGCACGGCGTCGGGATGAGACTTGCCGATCAGACCCGTGACCATCCGCAACGAGCCATGCAGCAGCGACACCAGCATTCCGCCATCCTGCGTGGTCGAATCGAAATGGAATTCCTTGAGGTCGAGCCGCGACGAAGGCCCGACGATGATCGTCGTGCCGTCACGCAACACGACGCTGGCGGCGGAGTCGGCCTCGGTGACGAGGCGGTCGATGGGCGCTACCGCGTCGCCGGCTCGAGCCGCGCGCTCGCCTCCGGCCACGCCCAGCAATTGAACGTTGCCGCGCACCGACTTCACGATGCCCGCACGCTCTTCGACCGGTATGGCCGTGTCGGATGTTGGTGGGGGCGTCTGGCCCAGCGCGCTGGCTGCACCCATGTGAGTCCACTCAGAACGATCGCGGCTTTCTTCATCTTGCGGTGTGATGGTTTCGATCGTGCCGATCATGCTACCCGAGGAGCGATGCGTCAGCGAAACGCCATAATTCGCGACCGTTACGAGTCGGCACCACCTTGAATCCGCCATCCATCGAAATCCAGTCGCCGCTGCGCTTGCGGGCCGGGGAAGCTCCATGAGGGCCGTGCTCCAGCGCGTGGCCCACGCGCGCGTCGACATCGCGGGGCAAACCGTGGGCGCGATCGATGCGGGCCTATTGATTCTCTTCTGCGCGGAGCGCGGCGACGGCGATGCGCTGGCGGACCGCCTGCTCGCGAAGATCCTGAAGATGCGGATCTTCCCGGACGACGCCGGCAAGATGAATCGCAGCGTGCAGGACATCGGCGGCGGCTTGTTGATCGTGAGCCAGTTCACCCTGGCCGCCGACGTGAGCGGCGGCAACCGGCCCAGCTTCACGCAGGCGGCGCCGCCCGATGAAGGACGGCGGCTCTACGCGTACTTCGTTGCCCAGGCGCGGGCTGCGTATCCCACGGTGGCGACCGGCGAGTTCGGTGCCGACATGCAGGTGCACCTGCTCAACGACGGCCCGGTCACCATCGCGTTGCAGATGTCGAGCTGAGCCCGCCGCGACCTCAGTAGTTCGCCATCAGGCAGGCCTGACCCCGGGGCATGAAACCGGGGTCACAGTCAAATTCGGCGTTCGATGGCATGAGTTTCTTAGTAGTTCGCCATCAGGCAGGCCTGACCCCGGGGCATGAAACCGGGGCCACAGTCAAATTCG
>NZ_JBFTPS010000056.1:0-40954 GCF_056398605.1 Variovorax sp. 01T432 | reverse complement strand
TCCATCGGCTCGCAGCTTCGCTCCGCGCTTCCTCCCCACACTCGGTCGCCCTGATGCAGTTGCGCTTCGCTTCGTTCGCTGTGATCAACTTACGGGAGGACTTGCACCTCCGGGAGTGCGCCCATGCTGGGCGCACCATGAAAAAAGCCGGGGATGGCCCCCGGCTTGATCACGCCCTGCGGCGATCTCGAACTGCTTCAGTAGCGGGAGATCTGGCCGTTGTCGATGCGCACCCGGTCGCCGATGCGCAGATCGCCGGGCGACGGCACGTCGAAGGCACGATAGCCGCCGTTGTCGGTCTGCACCGAAACCCGGTAGGTTTCGTAGACGCGCGGTCCGTTGTTGTTGGCTTCGATGCTGTTGCCCAGCAGCGCGCCGCCGAGCACGCCCAGCGCCGTGGCCGCTGCGCGACCGGTGCCCCCGCCGAACTGGTTGCCGACCACGCCACCGACGACACCCCCTGCAATCGCGCCGCCGCCGGAGGTGGGCGCGCCGGCGGTCTGGCTGCGCATTACTTCGATGTTGGCCACAACCCCGTATTCAACGTAAGGCCCCTGCGCCGCCGGCTGGACGGGCTGATACGGATAGCGGGACGTTTGATAGACCGGCACCGGCGCCACGCACGCCGTCAGTGCGGAAAGCGCGAGCACCGAAGCGGTGACTGAAACAAGGCGGAACGAGATTTTCATGATGGAGTATTCCTCTAGGACACGGTGCGGCGCGAGGTTCAGGGTAAAGCGCCTGCATGTTCAACGCGCCAAGCGCCCATGGGATGACCTGTGACACATGCTGGAAGTTTCGATGCGAGGCCCGGGTCGGCAGTTCCGGACTTTACGCGTGGGCATGCATCGCGCGGCGCCGCAGGCGTCCGCCTGCATGGGCGCCGTTCACCGCAGTCACCGGACGCCCCCCATCAGCAGTCGTTGAATGCGTTCGCCCCATCTGGCCAGCGGGCTGCGCCTGCGTGTCGCCGCGTAAAGCTCGCGCTCGCGCTGGAGCGAGGCTGCGAGGGCCTGGAGGTTGCGCGTGTTCCGCTTCCACAAGGCGTCGATCACGAAGTGGCCTGCGTTCGCCGCTTCGTAGTGGGGAATGATCTTGATCTGCTCGGCGCCCATGCCATGCAGCAGGGAAGCCCGCGTGGCCGCCAGCTTCATGGCATCGCCCTGGCCGTGGATGACCCGGTTCAGCCAGATGCTGATCGCAAGAACGTCGGGGTACTGCTCGGCGACGAAGGCCACCACCTCGACCAGCATGAGCTTGCGCACGCGCCGATTCTCCTTGACGACGATATCGGTGGAGGTGAACTGCTCGAGATGGATCTCGCTGCCACCCCGCCTCACGACGACCTGCTCGACCGTGCCGATGTGTGTGTCGTCCTCATAGACATACATCGGTTCTCCAAGACGGTAGGGCGTCCACTGCGGACCGCCAACATGAAGAATCCTGGACGTCATGGTTGCTGCAGCGACGGCGCCGGCACCAGCCGTGTATGGCCGAATCGGAGATCGCCGTCGTCCGAAAAGAGAAATGGATTGATGGGGTCGATATATGATTCTTGCGCATGAACGTGACATTGCGCCAGCTTCGCGTCTTCCGGGCCGTTGCCGAGGGGCGCAACTTCAGCCGGGCGGGAGAACAGGTCGGCCTGAGTCAGCCAGCAGTCAGCCGCTCGATCCTCGAACTCGAGGCGCACCTGGGCCTGAAGCTGCTCGACCGGACCACGCGGGAGGTCGCGCTGACGGAGGCCGGCCAGTCGCTGGCCATCCGGCTCGACCGCTTGCTCGACGAGCTCGACCAGGCACTCGGCGAGGTTCACGACATGGCCGGCGCAAGGCGCGGCAAGGTGCGTGTCGCGAGCAGTCCCACACTGTCGGCCAACCTCATGCCGGCCTGCATCGCCTTGTGCGCGCAGCGTGAGCCCGCGATCGAGTTCATGCTGCTCGACCGCATCCAGCAGGACGTGCTCGACAGCGTCAGGGCGGGCGAAGTGGATTTCGGCGTCGTGGTGGAACCGCCTTCGGCGGAAGACCTGCTGTGCGAAACCATCCTGCACGATCCTTTTTGCGTGGTGATGCAGCCGACCCACCCGCTGGCCACGCGCAAGACGGTGCGCTGGGCGGCGCTCGACGGCGCGCCCCTCGTCCTTCTCGACCATGCCTCCGGCAGCAGGCGCCTGATCGACCAGGCGCTCGAAGTGCACGGCGCCCACTGCGAGGTGCTGCAGCAGGTCGGCCATCCGACGACGGCTTTCCGGATGGTCGAGGCCGGCATCGGCATCAGCGTAATGCCGGCGCTGGCCGTCCCTCCCGCGGGCGCCGAGCCGCTCGTGGTGCGCCCCCTCGTTCCCAGGGTGGAGCGCGCGATCATGCTGGTGCATCGCCGCAACCGCGCGCCCTCGCCGCTGGCGCAGCGGGTATGGCGGCTGATCCGCGAGACCGCGATCGAGCCGCAGGCGCCGGCCTGAGACGCCCGTGCATGCATCACCGGCAGTCTGGACATCGATAACCCTCCGGTCCCCGTCCGAGCGGCATTAGCCGACCAAGGCTCAGCCGGTGGAACCGAAGCCGCCCGCACCCCGATCGCTCGATCCAGAGAAAGCCTTGACGACCGTGAAGCCAGGCCGAAGGATCGGCACGAACATCATCTGCGCGATGCGCTCGCCGGGCTCGATGCGAAGGGGCTCGCTGCCGGCCGGATTGCGGTTCCAGACGCTCACCATCACCGGGCCCGTGTAATCCGCATCGATGATGCCCACGGAATTGCCGAGGACGAGCCCGCGCTTGTGACCCGAGCCCGAGCGCGGCGCGATGACGGCGGCGATGGAGGGGTCGGCAATGTGCATCGCGAAACCGGCAGGGATGAGGACCGCGGGACTGCCGGCTTCAATCAGCACAACGGTGTCGATGCACGCATGCAGGTCGACGGCGGCGGCCATCGGCGACTGGTACTGGGGCAGGCCCCACTCCTTGAGCCTCGGGTCGAGGACGACGAGTTCGATGGGGAGGGCAGCAGCGAGGGAGCTTTGGGTATCTGAAGTCATTGGATGTGTCGAATCGGTTCTTCTCAAGCGCTCATGGGCCGCGTTTCTGGCGTTGCTTCCTGGCCTCTTCGTCGACCCACTGGCGCCAGTTCGCCATGCCGGGCGGCAGCGCCCAGCGCCGCAGGCGGTAGCCCAGCCAGACACCGAACGCAAGAAGCGCGATCACCATGCCTGCAGGCGCGCCGAAGCTCAGCAGCAACACGAGCGCGGCCACCCACACGATGGCGAGCAGCTTGGCCAGGTTGTGTGCCACGCCGTTGCCGAGCGCGCCCGGCATGCCGGGGCGCGGCTCGCCATTGGACTGCATGCGCCGACGCGTCGCGGCCGCGGCGTCCGTGACCGCGTCATGCGGCTCCGAAGATGGCGTCATGCCGACGTCCAGGCCGTGCTCACCCTCCTGCTGACCGCGCCCGGGCAGCGCGGCCTGCGCCGAAAGGCGCTCCACGTAGCTGGCGAAGTCGCCGTCGGGTGGCGTGTTCCATTGCTGGTTCATCGTTTCCTCCTCGCGGGCAGGCGCACCGCGATTTCAGCCATCAGCTCGCGCGCCAGCGTGAGCTTGGGCGCGCGCGGCAATTCGCGCACGCCCTTCGCGTCGACCAGGAGCAGACTGTTTTCGTCCTGACCGAAGGTCAAGGGCCCGATGTTGCCGACCAGGAGAGGAATGCCCTTGCGCTCCCGCTTCGCCTTCGCATGCTCGACCAGGTTCTCGCTCTCGGCGGCAAAGCCCACGCAGAACAGCTGGCCGCCCTTGGCGCGATCGCCCTGGGCGACCGTCAGCAGGATGTCCTGGTTCTCGACGAAGTGCAGCACCGGCGGCTGGCCGCTGCCGTCTTTCTTGATCTTCTGTTCGCTGGGAGAGGCCGGTCGCCAATCGGCCACCGCGGCCGTGGCGATGAAGACCGTCGCAGCCTGCACCGATCGCACGGTGGCCTGAAGCATTTCCTCGGCCGAGCGCACGTCGACGCGGTTCACGCCGCGCGGCGTGGGCAGGTGCACCGGCCCGGCCACCAGCGTGACCTCCGCGCCCGCCTCGCGCGCCGCGCGCGCGATGGCGAAGCCCATCTTCCCGGACGAATGATTGGTGATGCCGCGAATCGGGTCCAGCGCTTCGAAGGTCGGGCCGGCCGTGATGACCACATGCTGGCCCACGAGCACCTTGGGCTGGAAGTGCGCCACGATCTCCTCGAGCAACTGCGCGGCCTCGAGCATGCGGCCGTCGCCGGTCTCGCCGCAGGCCTGCCAGCCGTTGCCCACGCCCAGCACGCGGGCGCCGTCGGCATCGACCTGGCGCAGGTTGCGCTGGGTGGCGGGGTGGCTCCACATCTCCCGGTTCATGGCCGGCGCGATCAGCAGGGGCACACGGTCCATCGGGCGGGCCAGGCACAGCAGGCTCAGCAGCTCGTCGGAGCGCCCCTGCACCAGCCGGGCGATGAAGTCGGCACTGGCGGGGGCGAGGACGATCGCATCGGCCTCGCGGCTGAGGTTGATGTGCGGCATGTTGTTGTGCTCGCGCGCATCCCATTGCGAGGTGTAGACGGGCCGGTCCGACAGCGCCTGCATCGTGGTGGGCGTGATGAATTGCGTGGCGGCCTCGGTCATCACCACTTGCACGGTGGCGCCCGCTTTCACCAGCAACCGGCAAAGCTCGGCCGATTTGTAGCAGGCGATGCCCCCTGTGAGGCCCAGAACGATGTGTTTAGCCGCGAGATCTTGCATGGCCGGCAGTGTAAAGGGGCAAGAGGCCACACCTATAATCCCTATTTCCCACTGCCCGGATCTGAGTCCGGAACATGGCATGACCAAATTCGTCTTCGTCACCGGCGGTGTGGTGTCTTCCCTCGGCAAGGGAATCGCCTCCGCCTCGCTCGCCGCGCTCCTCGAATCGCGCGGCATCAAAGTCACCCTCATCAAGCTGGACCCCTACATCAACGTCGACCCCGGCACGATGTCTCCCTTCCAGCACGGCGAAGTCTTCGTTACCGACGATGGCGCAGAGACCGACCTCGATCTCGGCCACTACGAGCGCTTCATCACGACGCGCATGCGCCGCGCCAACAACTTCACCACCGGCCAGATCTACAAGTCCGTGCTCGAGAAGGAGCGCCGCGGCGACTACCTCGGCAAGACGGTCCAGGTGATTCCTCATATCACCAACGAGATCCAGGAATACATCAAGCGTGGCGCCGGCATCGGCACGGCGCATGAGGTCGACGTCGCCATCGTCGAGATCGGCGGCACCGTCGGCGACATCGAATCTCTGCCCTTCCTCGAAGCCGTGCGCCAGATGAGCCTGCGCATGGGCCCCAACAACTCGGCCTTCGTGCACCTGAGCTATGTGCCCTGGATCGCCGCGGCCGGCGAGCTCAAGACCAAGCCGACACAGCACACCGCCAAGGAGCTGCGCGCCATCGGCATCCAGGCGGATGCCCTGCTCTGTCGCGCCGACCGGCCCATTCCGGACGACGAGCGCGCCAAGATCTCCCTCTTCTCGAACGTGCCCGAATGGGGCGTGATCTCGATGTGGGACGTCGACACCATCTACAAGGTCCCGCGCATGCTGCACGAGCAGGGTCTCGACGGCCTGATCTGCGACAAGCTGCGCATCAACACGCCGCCGGCCAAGCTCCAGCGCTGGGATGACCTGGTCTACGAGGTCGAGCACCCGCAGAAGGAAGTGACCATCGCGATGGTCGGCAAGTACGTGGACCTGTCCGACAGCTACAAGTCGCTGAACGAGGCCCTGCGCCACGCCGGCATGAAGAACCACGCGCGGGTGAAGATCGACTACGTCGACTCCGAGACCATCACGCCGGCGGATGTGGCCCGGCTCGCCAAGTACGATGCGATCCTGGTGCCCGGCGGCTTCGGCCAGCGCGGCGTCGAGGGCAAGATCGCGGCGGCGCGCTTCGCCCGCGAAACCAAGGTTCCCTATCTCGGCATCTGCCTGGGCATGCAGGTTGCGACCATCGAGTACGCCCGCAATGTCGCCGGCCTGAAGAACGCCAACAGCACGGAGTTCGATCCGGAAACACCCTGCCCCGTGATCGCGCTGATCACCGAGTGGAAGGACAACGACGGCACGGTGAAGACCCGCGACGAGAAGTCCGACCTCGGCGGCACCATGCGCCTGGGAGCGCAAAGCTCCGACGTGACGCCGGGCACCCTCGCCCACAGCATCTATGGCGACGTCGTGACCGAGCGCCACCGCCACCGCTATGAAGCCAACGTCCATTACCTCGACGAGTTGCGCCGCGCGGGCCTGGTGATATCGGCGCTGACCCAGCGCGAGCACCTCACGGAAATCGTCGAATTGCCGCAGAACGTGCATCCCTGGTTCATGGGCGTGCAGTTCCACCCCGAATTCAAGTCCACGCCCTGGGGTGGTCATCCGTTGTTCAATGCATTCATCAGGGCGGCACTCGAACATCAGGTCGCGGACAAGAAGGCATTGAAGGTGGTTGCGTGAAGCTTTGCGGATTCGACATCGGGGCGGACAAGCCCCTCTTCCTGATCGCGGGTCCCTGCGTCGTCGAATCCGAGCAGCTGCAGATGGATACGGCCGGCACACTGAAGGAAGTCACCGCCGCGCTCGGCATCCCCTTCATCTTCAAGAGCAGCTTCGACAAGGCCAACCGCACCTCCGGCACGAGCTTTCGCGGCCCGGGGCGCGACAAGGGCCTGGAGATCCTGGCCAAGATCAAGCGTGAACTGGGCCTGCCGGTGCTGACCGACGTGCATACCGAGGAAGACATCGGCGCCGCCGCGCGGGTCGTCGATGTGCTGCAGACGCCCGCCTTCCTGTGCCGTCAGACCGATTTCATCCGCGCCGCCGCGCAGTCGGGCAAGCCCGTCAACATCAAGAAGGGCCAGTTCCTCGCGCCGCAGGACATGAAGAACGTGATCGACAAGGCCCGGGCGGCGGCCATCGAAAAGGGCCTGCCCGAAGACAGCTTCATGGCCTGCGAGCGCGGCGCGAGCTTCGGCTACAACAACCTGGTGTCGGACATGCGTTCGCTGGCGATCATGCGCGAGACCGGCGCACCGGTCGTGTTCGACGCCACGCACTCGGTGCAGCTGCCGGGCGGCCAGGGCACGAGTTCCGGCGGCCAGCGCGAAATGGTGCCGGTGCTCTCGCGCGCGGCCGTCGCCGTGGGTGTGGCGGGCCTCTTCATGGAAACGCACCCCGACCCCGCCAAGGCATTGAGCGACGGCCCCAACGCCGTGCCGCTCAAGCACATGAAGGCGCTGCTCGAGACGCTGCTGGCGCTCGATGCCGCCACCAAGAAAACCGCTTATCTCGAGGAGTCCTTTCAAGCATGAGCAGCGCCTACATCATCGCCGACGTCACCGTCACGAACCCGACGCAGTACGAGGACTACAAGAAGTGGTCCACCGAAGCCATCGCGCTGCACGGCGCGCAGATCTGCGTGCGTGGCGGCAAGGTCGAGGTGCTCGAAGGCGAGTGGAACCCGCAGCGCATCGTGCTGCTCAAGTTCCCGAGCGTCGAGGCCGCGAAGAAATTCAGTGATTCACCCGAATACGGCAAGGCGCGCGCGTCTCGCCAGGGCGCGGCGATCATGCGCATGATCGTCGTCGAAGGTCTTTGATCCGTTTTTTTCAGAAAGAGAAAAGATGAGTGCAATCGTTGACATCGTCGGGCGTGAAATCCTCGACAGCCGCGGCAACCCCACTGTCGAATGCGACGTGCTCCTGGAGTCCGGCACCATGGGCCGCGCGGCCGTGCCCTCGGGTGCGTCGACCGGATCGCGCGAAGCGATCGAGCTGCGCGACGGCGACAAGAGCCGCTACCTGGGCAAAGGCGTACTCAAGGCGGTGGAGAACATCAACACCGAAATCTCCGAGTCCGTGCTGGGCCTGGACGCGAGCGAGCAGGCCTTCCTCGACCGCACGCTGAACGACCTCGACGGCACCGACAACAAGGCGCGCCTGGGCGCCAACGCCACGCTGGCCGTGTCGATGGCCGTGGCCCGCGCGGCGGCCGAAGAGTCCGGCCTGCCGCTGTACCGCTACTTCGGCGGCATGGGCGGCATGCAGCTGCCGGTGCCGATGATGAACGTCATCAACGGTGGCGCCCACGCCAACAACAGCCTGGACCTGCAGGAATTCATGATCATCCCCGTGGGCGCGAAGAGCTTCCGCGAGGCCGTGCGCTATGGCGCCGAAGTGTTCCATGCGCTCAAGAAGATCCTGGGCGACCGCGGCATCAGCACGGCGGTGGGCGACGAAGGCGGCTTCGCGCCGAGCGTCGAGAGCCACGAAGCGGCCATCCAGCTGATCCTGGAAGCGATCGACAAGGCCGGCTACACGGCGGGCGAGCAGATCGCGCTGGGCCTGGACTGCGCGGCCAGCGAGTTCTACAAGGACGGCAAGTACGTGCTCGCCGGCGAGAACCTCAGCCTCACGGCCGAGAGCTGGACCGACATGCTCGCGACCTGGGTCGACAAGTACCCCATCATCAGCATCGAAGACGGCATGCACGAAGGCGACTGGGACGGCTGGAAGCACCTGACCGAACGTCTGGGCAAGCGCGTGCAACTGGTGGGCGACGACCTCTTCGTGACCAACACGAAGATCCTGCAGGAAGGCATCGACAAGGGCATCGCCAACTCGATCCTGATCAAGATCAACCAGATCGGCACGCTGACCGAAACCTTCGCGGCCATCGAAATGGCCAAGCGCGCGGGCTACACCGCCGTCATCAGCCATCGCTCGGGCGAGACCGAGGACAGCACGATCGCCGACATCGCCGTGGGCACCAACGCGGGCCAGATCAAGACCGGCTCGCTCTCGCGCTCGGACCGCATCGCCAAGTACAACCAGCTGCTGCGCATCGAGGAAGACCTCGGCGACGTCGCCAGCTACCCGGGCCGCGCTGCCTTCTACAACCTCCGCTGATCCGCAAGGCGAGGCGCCGTGCGCTCACGCATCGTTCCGGTCATCCTGGTCCTCCTGCTGCTGCTCGTCCAGTGGCAGCTCTGGACCGGGCGGGGGAGCGTGCGCGACGTGGCGCAGCTCCAGGAAAAGCTGGCCGAGCAGAAGGAGGCCAATGCCAAGGCCGCCTTGAACAACGAGCGGCTGGCCTCCGAGGTCAACGACCTCAAGGAAGGCCTGGAAATGGTCGAGGAGCGTGCGCGGCAGGAGCTCGGCATGGTGAAGCCGAACGAAGTGTTCGTGCAGATCACGCACTGAATGGCTCTTCCCCTTCTGGCGACATGACGCCCGCGCTCCCGACCGGCTGCATCATCGCGCTGCTCGGCGCCGAAGGCACCGGCAAGACCGAACTGGCGCGCGCGCTCGCCGCGCGGCTCGTGCAACGCGGCATCGCCGCGACCCTGGTGTCCGATGACGACGGCGAGCAGACACGCCGCATTGCATCGGCGGCCGAAAGCGGCGTTGTCGTGGCCGACGGCACGGCGCTCATGGGTGCGGTCCGCCATGATCTGCTCTTCGGCGATGCATCACTCTATGACGATGCCCTGGCCGCGCAGCGCGGCTATGCGCTGACCCTGCTGTTGGCGCTCGACCTGCCCGGCGCCGCTGACCGAGGACAAGAGCCATCACCGGGGCGCGAGCGCACGGACGCCCTGCTGCGCGCGGCACTCGCGCGCGGACAGGTCCCCTACGCCGTGATCCACGGCCGCGGGCCGGAACGGCTCGCCAATGCCTGGTGCGCGATCAATTCGAGAGCCGAAGCGGCGGAAGCGGCCGACAGGCAGCGCACGCCCGGCGGGGCGCGCACATGGTCCTGGCCCTGCGACAAGTGCTCCGATCCGGCGTGCGAGCACCGCCTGTTCAGCGACCTCGTGGCGCGGCGCGGGTAGCGCAAGCCCTTACCGGAGAATTCATGCCTCACGCGTCCCCTTCTGGAATTCGTGCCGCCATCTGCATGGTCTGGCTGTGCATCGTGGGCCCGTTCGCCTCCGCCGCGCCCGCCACCGCGACGATCGAGAACCACACCCGCCCTACCGCCTGCGCGGAAGAGGACAACGTCTCCCTCACGCTCAGCGGCAAGGGCATCTCTCGCTTCCGCGTCGAGGCGCTGCCGCCCCCCTACCTCGCATCCATCAGGAGGGACGTGACGGCGCCGGATTTCTCCAACTGCAATTTCGATGGCGGCGCGCATCCCACGGACCCGAGCTATGCCTTCACGCCGCGCCGCGTGGTGCTTCATGACGGCAGGAAGTGGCTGATCGTCGGCATGACGCTGCCCACGTTCTGGCGGCCGAACAAGGTGCCCGTGCAGGTGGCGGGACGCTGGGGCAACGATTTCCACCTGATCCAGGTCTTCGCGAAGAGGGGCAGGAAGAAGCCGCTCGAAGCGCTGGTGCTGTATCCGGCCGATGGCTATTGGCGCATCAAGCCGCTGCCCTTGCCCCGCTTCGGCGACGGCGTGTACGGCTCGTCCTTCCTCATGGGCCCGGTGGAGACGGACGGTCGGCCGGTGGTCAACATCTCGTCGATCATGATCCAGCCAGAGCCGCTGTCGATCCAGCTGCGCTTCGCCGACGGCGGACGCGCGGCAGTGAAAGTGGCCGAAATCAGCGAGAAGCGCACCGCGCTCGACGTCACGATGACACGCGCCACGCAGGAGAGCCGGCCCTTCGCGGTGTTGCGCTCGATGTATGTCGCGGCCGACAACGCGGACATGAGCGAGGTGGCGTGGCACACCTCGCCTTCATCGCCCGCGCAGTCGAAGCCCCTGCCGGAGGTCGCGAAACTCGAGGCGGCCCAAGTGCGCTTCGGCCGTTCGGTCGTGTCCCGCCACAACACCAGCGCGCCGGACATCCGCTTCAGCGGTTTCGAGACTTCGCGGCGCGACTGAGCTCGCGGCCTACTGGACGACCACGGTGCCCGGCATCTGGTCGCCCGGCGAGGTAAAGATCTGCGCGGCGTCGACCGCGTCGAAGCGGTATTGCTTGCCGCAGAAGTCGCAGCCGACTTCGATGTCGCCGCGCTCGGCGAGGATGCCTTCGGCTTCCTCCAACCCGAGACCGCGAATCATGTTGGCGACGCGCCCGCGGCCGCAGGTGCAAGCGAAATGCGGTCCCAGCAAGCCCGCCTGCGGCTCGAAGCGCAGCAGCTTCTCTTCCCAGAACAGCCGGCGCAGGATGGTGTCGACATCGAGCGTGAGCAGCTCCTCGCGCGTCAGGCTCGAGGCCAGGATCGAGATGCGGTTGTAGTCCTCGTTGCGGCCGATCTCGTCTTCATTGGCTTGATTGAAATCGCTGCCGGACGTGCCTTCGAGATTGGCCTCGCCCTTCACGGGCAGGCGCTGGATCAGCAGGCCCGCGGCCACCTGGTCGTCCGCGGCCAGCACCAGGGTGGTGTCGAGCTGCTCGCTTTGCAGCATGTAGTGCTGCAGCACGTCGCTCAGCTTGTCGAGCTTCTCGCCCCGGTCGCCGAAGAGCGGCACCACGCCCTGGTAGGGCTGCTGGCCGGGCAGCTTGTCCTTCGGGTCCAGCGTGATGGCGCAGCGCCCCTTGTTCTTCACGTTGACCATGGCGGGCAGGCGCGCATCGGCGGGGAGTTCGCCCACCACCTTGGCGGTGGCGCGGAGGCTCAGGTCGGGCTTGACCTCCGCGACTGCGATCTTGACCGGGCCATCGCCGAAGATCTGGAGGATGAGCGCGCCATTGAACTTGATGTTGGCCTGCATCAGCGTGGCGGCCGCCGTCATCTCGCCGAGCAGCTCGGCCACCGGCGGCGGATAGGCCCCGGTGCCGGTGTTCGACGCCCGCCGCGCCAGGATCTCCTGCCAGGCATCCGTCAGGCGCACGATCATGCCGCGCACCGGCAGGCCATCGAACAGGAACTTGTGCAACTCGCTCACTTGAGACTCGCTCTCCCGCCCCTTCAGGCGATCTTCTTCAGGCCCTTCGCGAAGCGATGGGCGTTTTCCACATAGTGCTCGGCGCTCTGCCGCAGCTTGGCGGCGGCGGCATCGTCGAGCGTGCGAACCACCTTGGCGGGCGAGCCGATGATGAGCGAGTTGTCCGGAAACTCCTTGCCTTCGGTCACGACGCTGCCGGCGCCAACGATCGAATTGCGGCCGATGCGGGCGTTATTCAAGACCACCGCCTGGATGCCGATCAGCGAGTTGTCACCGACCGTGCATCCGTGCAGCATGACCTGGTGGCCGACCGTCACGTTGTCGCCGATGGTCAGCGGGCAGCCCCGGTCGGAGTGCAGCACGGAAAGGTCCTGGATATTGCTGTTGCGCCCGATGGTGAGCGGCTCGTTGTCGCCGCGCAGCACGGCACCGAACCAGATGCTCGCGTTCTCGCCCAGCACGACATGGCCCATCACATCGGCGCTGTCGGCCACCCAAGCACCTTCACCCAGTTGCGGCGCAACACCGTCGATTTCATAGAGGGCCATCGCGGGAGTCTCCAAAGGTCGAAAAACTAGAATTGTAGGGATGCATCCCCGTCTAGGCGCCCTGGCCGCCCTGCGCCTTACCGATCCCGACCGCAAGCTGTCGGCCACGCGTGACCTGGCCGCCCGGCTCGAAGGCATGGCGCTGGAGACCGCACCCGTGCGCAGGGCCGGCGACGAAGACGGCGTGCCCGGCCGGCCCGATCGCCCGTTGCGCGTGTCGGCGACGGCCGTCGAGAAGCGCTCGCCCTTCACACCGGAAGGCCGGGCCGCACTCATCCACTCGATCTGCCACATCGAATTCAACGCCATCAACCTGGCGCTCGATGCCGCCTGGCGCTTCGACGGCATGCCCGAGGCCTACTACCGCGACTGGCTTCGCGTGGCCGACGAGGAGGCGCAGCACTTCACGCTGCTGCACGCGCACCTGCGCGGCATGGGCTACGGTTATGGCGACTTCACCGGCCACGACGGCCTGTGGAGCATGTGCGAGAAGACGCGGGACGACGTGCTCGCGCGCATGGCGCTCGTGCCCCGCACGTTGGAGGCCCGGGGCCTCGATGCGACACCCCTGATCCAGGCCAAGCTGCGGCGCGTGAACACGCCCGATGCCCTGGCCGCCTGCGCGATCCTCGACATCATCCTGCGCGACGAGGTGGGCCATGTCGCCATCGGCAACCGCTGGTACCGCTGGCTGTGCGATCGGCAGGGGCTCGACCCCATCGCGCACTACCGCGTGCTATACCGGCGCCACGAGGCGCCGCGGCTGCGCGCACCCTTCAATCTCGAAGCGCGCGCGCGGGCCGGCTTCACGGACGAAGAGCTGGACGCGCTGGGGCAGGAAGCCCGCTAGGCGAGTTTCCTCCGCGCCACCACCAGCTTGGGCGAGAAGCGCTGCACGACGTCGCCATGCTGGTTCATCGTCTCGCAGCGCATCTGCACCGTGCCGCGCTCGGGCCGCGAGCGCGAGGGGATGACCTCCAGAACCTCGCTCTCGACGTGCAGCACGTCGCCCGGCCGGGTCGGCTTGGGCCACTGCAACTCGCCGCCCGAACCGATGATGCCCTCGGCCAGGGGGATGCCGCTGGTCACGAGCAGCCGCATCGTGATCGCCGCCGTGTGCCAGCCGCTCGCGGCGAGCCCCTGGAAGAAGGTGCTCTTCGCCGCGTCAGAATCCAGGTGGAAGGGCTGCGGGTCGAAGCGCTGCGCGAAGTCGATGATCTGCGCCTCGTCCAGCGCATGCTCGCCGCTGACGAAGCGGTCGCCGGGCGACATGTCTTCCAGGTAGAGCATGCGTTGGAATCCTTCATCGGGCTGGGATTCAGACATGGTTGGGTCCTCCATCGGTAGAGCGGAGATTGTCATGCGCGCGCGCCTCAAACGCGTTCGAGCACCGTGGCGATACCCTGCCCGCCGCCGATACATTGCGTGGCCAGCGCATAGCGCCCGTTCTCGCGCACCAGCAATGCCGCGGCCTTGCCGGTGATGCGCGCGCCCGTGGCGCCGAGCGGATGGCCGATGGCCAGGCCGCCGCCATCGAGATTGACAGTCTCGGGGTCCAGACCCAGGTCGCGGATGCAGGCCAGGGCCTGCGAAGAGAAGGCCTCGTTGATTTCCACCACGTCCAGGTCCTTCACGCCCAGCCCGGCCCGCGCCAGCGCCTTGCGCGTGGCGGGAATCGGACCGATGCCCATCACGGCCGGGTCGACACCCACGGTGGCGAACGAGCGGATGCGCGCGAGCATCTGCAGGCCGTGCTTCGCGGCGAAGGCATCGCTCGCCACCAGCACGGCGGCCGCCCCATCGGTGAGCGGCGACGAGGTGCCGGCCGTCACCACGCCATCGGGCCGGAACGCGGGCCTCAGGCCGGCCAGCGCGTCGAGCGAGGTCGACGGGCGGATACAGCCGTCGGCCGAGACGAGCTCGCCAGACGCCGAGCGCACCGGAACGATCTCGGCCGCGAGGCGGCCTTGCTCGCGCGCCTGCGCGGCCTTGCGGTGCGACTGCACGGCCAGGGCCTCCTGGTCGGCCCGGCTGACCTTCCAGCGCTCGGCGACGTTCTCCGCCGTCTCGCCCATCGAGATGTAGGCATCGGTGCTCGCCTTCAGCTCGGGGTTGGGAGAAAAGTTGAAGCCGCCCTGCGGCACCATGCTCATCGACTCCACGCCCACGCACAAGAACGCCTCGCCCATGCCGGCTTCGATCTGCGCGGCGGCGATGTGAACGGCCTGCATCGACGAGCCGCAGAAGCGGTTGACCGTCATGCCCCCTACCTCATGCGGGAGCCCTGCGAGCAACCCGACGATGCGCGCGATGTTGTTGCCCTGGGCGGCTTCCGGATAGGCGCAGCCGAGGATGATGTCCTCGATCAGCGCCGGATCGAGATCGGTGCGCTCGAGCAGGCCGTTGACGACCTGCGCCGCCAGCGTGTCGGGCCGCAACTCGGCCAGCGCGCCCTTGCGGGCGAAGTGGAAGGGGGAGCGGGCATAGCCGGCGATGACTGCTTTCATGAGGGACTCCTTCGGTCTCTTGTGTTCAAAATTCCTACCAACCAATCGGTAGTTTCAGGGGTCAAAAATATTGCACGCGGGCGCGTGCATGGCGGGGGCGCGTCCTCAGTTCGTGATCGATTGCTTCAGCACCTCGATGGCCTCGTCGAAGTCTTCCACGCGACCGGTCATGCGCGCCGACAGCAAGGCGCCCTGGCAGGCCGCGAAGATGTAGGCGGCCAGTGTGCCGAGCGCGGCGGATGGCAGGCGCGCGGGCGCCAGCGCGCCGAGCACGCCTGTCAGCCAGAGGATCTGCGTGCTGCGAAGCTCGCGCACGGCCTGCTTCAATTCGTCGTTGATGCAATCCCAGCCCGGGGCCAGCGCGCCCGCGGGGCAGACGCCCTCGCCCGCATGCAGGCCGTTGCGGTACATGCGGAAATAGGCGTCCAGCGACTCTTGCGGCGTTCGCGCCTTGCGGACCGACCAGTCCTTGAAGCCCTGGATGGATTGGCGCAGCACCTCGACGCCCAGCGCTTCCTTGGTCGGAAAGTGGTGGTACAGGCTGGCCTTGCGAACGCCGACCTTGTTCGCCACGTCCTGGAAGCTGAAGCCGAGATAGGAGCGCGTCTGGATCAACTCGCGCGCCACCCCCAGGATCTGCTCGCGCGTGCTGGCTGCGAGGGCCGTTTCGGGGGCCGAGGGAACTGCTGTCATCTACCTACTATAAGGTAGGCAATCCAGGGCGTCAATCCGGCTTGATGCCCGCTGACTTCACGATGCGGCCATTGCTCTCGTATTCCCTGGCGATCTCGTCGGCGAAGGCTTCCGCGCCGCCGCCGGTCGGCACGTTGTCCGTCGCCCGCAGCTTGGCGCGCAGATCCGGACTGGCCAGAGCCTTGTTGATCTCCACGTTGTACTTCTCGATCAGGATCGGCGGCGTCGCCGCCGGCGCGAACACGCCGAACAGGGAAGTCAGGTTGGCCGCCGGCAGGCCGAGCTCGGCGAGCGTGGGCACCTTCGGCATGGTGTCGAGCCGCGCGGGCGCGCCGACGGCGAGGGGCCGCAACCGGCCGGCCTGGATCTGCGCCGCGACGGTGGGCCCCGCATTGGTCGACAGGATCTCGAACTGCCCGCCCAGCGCGTCGTTCAACTGCTGGCCGCCGCCCTTGTAGGGGATGTGCGTGATGTCGACCTTCGCGCTTGCGCGCAGCTGTTCGAGCACGATGTGGCCCAGCGAGGCCTGGCCCGAGGTCGCCCAGCGCACGGCGCCGGGCCGCGCCCTCGCCTCGTCCAGCAAGCTTCGGAAATCGCGCGTCCCGGTCGCCGGCGTGGCCAGCAAAAGCACGGGCGAATACATGACGCTGGCCACCGGCGCGATGTCCTTCAGGGGATCGAAGGGCGACTTGGCCAGATGCGGATTGAGCACCAGCGGGCTGATGGCGGAAAAACCCAGTGTCGCGCCGTCGGGCGCCGCCTTGGCGACGGCGTCCATGCCGATCGTCCCGCTCGCGCCCGCCCGGTTCTCGACCACGATCGTGCTGCCGAGCTGCGCACCCAGCTTCTCGGCCAAGGCGCGCGCGATCACGTCGCTGACGCCACCGGCGGGGTAGGCAACGATGATCCGAATGGTCTTGGGCACAGCTTGCGCATGTGCCAGGGCGAAGGCCGCGCACGACACGGCGCAAAGCGCGAGCGTGCGCAGGCGGAAAAGAAAATTCAATGTCATCGACTCGTCCTCGGGATCGCGGCTGATGGTACCGGTGGGATTTTGACCTCGCCGGGCACCGGCCGTGAAGCGCATTCGCGCGCGCGCCTCAGCCGCGGGGATGATGCTGGGCATGGAGCTGCTTGAGCCGCTCGCGGGCGACGTGCGTGTAGATCGTCGTGGTCGAGATGTCGGCATGGCCGAGCAACAGCTGCACCGCGCGCAGGTCGGCGCCGTGGTTGAGCAGATGCGTGGCAAAGGCGTGGCGCAGCGTGTGCGGCGACAGCGGCACATGAATGCCCGCCGCGAGCGCGTGCTTCTTCACGATGATCCAGAACATCACGCGCGTCATGCCCGCGCCGCGCGCGGTCACGAACAGGTCGGGGGTCTGCTGGCCATCCAGGATCACCGGTCGCGCCTCGTGCAGGTAGCGCTCGATCCAGCGGCGCGCCTCGCCGCCGAAGGGCACCAGCCGCTCCTTGCTGCCCTTGCCGAGCACGCGCAGCACGCCGTCGTTGAGGCTCATCTCGAACACGCGCAGCGTCACCAGTTCGCTCACGCGCAGGCCGCTCGCGTACATGAGTTCGAGCATGGCGCGATCGCGCAATCCGAGCGGCGTGTCGACATCGGGCGCGGCCAGCAGATCCTCGACCTGCTTTTCCGACAGCGTCTTGATGGCGCGCGGCATCTGCCTGGCAGGCGCGAGGCGCAGGCTCGGGTCGTCCGCGATGCGATGCTCCCGCAGCGCCCAGCGGAAGTAGCGCTTGAAGACCGACAGGCGCCGATTCGCCGAAGTCGCCTTGCCCTTGTCGGACAGGCGCACGCCCATGTAGGCCTGCAGATCGTTCTCGCGCGCCGCGTCGAGCGCGCCGCCGCGCTCGGTCTTCATCCAGTGCGCGAACAGCGCCAGGTCGCGCCGATAGGCTGCCAGCGTGTTCTTCGACAGGCCATCCTCGAGCCAGAGGGCGTCGATGAAGTCGTCGATGCCGGGTGTTTCGCTCGGCGTGTCGGTCAGGGGCATGCGACGCAAGATATCAAAAAAAGAAAAGCCGCCCGCAAGGGGCGGCCTCCACGCGCAAGAAAGCCCGCCTTAGTCGAGTGTCAGCTTCTGCTTGACGACCACCTGCTTGTACACCGCGTACTCGGCCTTGATCTGCTCGGCGAACTGCTCGGGCGTGTTGGCCACGACCAGCGAGCCCGTGTCCTCGATGCGTTTGCGCACGACCGGATCCTCGACCGCCTTCTTCACGCCGGCGTTGATCTTATCGACCACCTCCTTCGGCAGGCCCTTGGGGCCCAGGATGCCGTAGTAGGCCATGCGGTTCACCGGCTCCAGGCCGACTTCCTTGAAGGTCGGCACATTGGGCAGCTCCTTCAGCCGCTGCGGCGCCGCCACCACGATCGGCACCAGCCGGCCGGCCTTGATGAAGGGCAGCGTCGAGGGAATGTTGTCGAACATGATCGGCACCTGGCCGGCCACCACGTCGTTCAGCGCCGGGCCGGCACCGCGGTAGGGAATGTGCGTGACGAAGGTATTGGTGAGGCTCTTGTAGAGCTCCATCAGCAGATGGCCGATGCCGCCCGTGCCCGAGGACGCATAGGAATACTTGCCCGGATTCTTCTTGAGCTCGGCCACGAACTCCGCATAGTTCTTGGCCGGGAAGCTCGGATTCACGGCAATGATGTTCGGCGTCGCGGCGATGTTGACGATCGGCGTGAAGTCGTTGACCGGGTCGTAGGGCGTCTTGGGATTGATGGCCGGATTGGCCGCCGTGCTCGACACCGTCGCCACGCCGAGCTTGTAGCCGTCAGGCGCCGCGCGCGCGGTTTCGGCCGCGCCCACGATACCTCCGCCCCCGGCCCTGTTGATCACGATGACGCTCTGGCCCAGCGCTTTGCCGAGCGGCTCGGAGATCACGCGCGCCACGATGTCGGTGGTGCCGCCGGGTGCGAAGGGCACCTGCAACTCGATGGGCTTGTTGGGATAGTTCTGCGCCCAGCTCGGGCCGGCGACCAGAACCAGCGCGGCCGCGCCTGCGAGCGCATTCCATTGACGACGTTGCATTAAGTGGCCTCCTGCAGCCAGAGAAACAAAGCCCCGGATGCTAACGGGTCGCCCGGCCCCTCGACTCGTGGATTACCCACGGGAAATGGGGCGTTTATGCTCGAACGGGTGAACTACGCGCAACTGCTCTTTCCCGACTTTTCCCTCATTGCATGCGGTTGGTTCCTGTGCCGCTACACCCCCCTCGACCGCCGCGTGTGGGACCAGGTGGAAGGCCTTGTCTATTACTTTCTTTTTCCTGTGTTGTTGTTCCATTCGATCGTGCGCAGTCCGCTGGACTTCGGCGCCACGTCGAATCTGCTCATCGGCGGCGTCGGCGTGGGTCTGTGCGCCATCGTGCTGACTTACGTGCTGCCCCACCTGCCGGTGCTCGGCCGTCACATCGACCGCCGCGACCACGCCGCGAGCGCGCAGATCGGCTTTCGCTTCAATTCGTTCATCTGCCTCGCGCTGGCCGAACGCCTGGCCGGGCGCGAGGGCCTGCTGATGATCGCGGTGCTGATCGGCGTCTGCGTGCCGATGTTCAACATCGCCGCGGTGTGGCCGATGACGCGGCACGCGCAGAGCGGCTTCGCGCGGCAGCTGGCGCGCAACCCCTTGATCATCGCCACGGTGAGCGGGCTCATCGTCAACCTGCTCGGCTTCGCCGTGCCGGGCTGGCTGGAGCCCACGCTCTCGCGCATCGGCGCCGCGTCGCTCGCCCTCGGTCTGATGGCCGCCGGTGCGGGCATGCAGTTCGCGACCCTGGCGCGCGGCAAGGCGCTGGCCCTGTCGGTCCTTGCCATCCGCCATCTCGTCTCGCCGCTGATCGGCTGGGGACTGGCCGTCGCGCTGAAGCTGGACGCGGCGCAGGCGACCGTATTGATGATCTTCTCTGCCGTGCCGACGGCCTCCAGCGCCTATGTGCTGGCGGTGCGCATGGGCTACAACGGGCCCTTCGTGGCGGGACTGGTGACGATCTCGACCTTGCTGGGCGTGCTCAGCCTGCCCTTCGGCCTGGCCTTGACGCGGTAGACGACATCCGTCCAGCCGCTACGATGCCCCGATGCACCCCCACCTGGCAGCAGCCGCAAGCATCCTCACGCTGTCCTTCGCGTGCGCCGCGGGGGCGCAGGCGCAGGCGCAGGCGCAGGAGTACACGCGCTACCAGGGCGCATGGCGGGGGTCCTTCCTGTTCACGGTGGTGCAACAGGACACCGGCGCGCAGGGCGCGCCGGCGGTGTATCCCGGCGAACTTCGGATCGACCACGACGGCACCTTGAACGGCACCGTGTCCGAAGCCGCCTGCGTGATGACCGGCTCCGGCACCGCCTACATCTCGGCCGCGAATGCCTCGCTGGACCTGAACGTGAGCGGCTGCCGTGACGCGCGCTTCAACGGCCACTTCAGCGGCAAGCTGATCAACAACCCGATCCTCAGGTATGCCTCGCTGCGGCTGAGTTCGATGCGTTCGCTTGATGCAGGCACGGCGCAGATCTCCGCGATCATCCGGCACTGAAGTCCAGCGCCCATTCGACGTGCTCGCGCACCAGCGCGCCGGGATGCGTCGCGCGCGTGGCAAGGGCGGCGCGCGCCTTCTCGTCCCCCGCGCGCAAGGCATTGCCCAGTGCAACCGCCACATTTCGCAGCCACCTTTCATGGCCGATGCGCCGGATGGGGCTGCCTTCGGTGTAGCGCCGGAAGTCTTCTTCGCTCCACGCGAACAGCTCGCCGAGCTGGCGGCCAGTGAGCCCCGCGCGCGCGTCGAAGTCCGGCAGCGCGCTCCTCTTCGCGAACTTGTTCCATGGGCAGATGAGCTGGCAGTCGTCGCAGCCGTAGATGCGGTTGCCGATCAGGGGCCGCAGCTCGAGCGGAATCGGCCCCGCATGCTCGATCGTGAGGTACGAGATGCAGCGTCGCGCGTCGAGCCGGTGCGGCGCGATGATGGCCCGGGTCGGGCACACGTCGATGCATGCGCTGCAACTGCCGCAATGCGGCGTGACCGGCTCGCTCGGCGGCAGCGCCATGTCGACGTAGATCTCGCCAAGAAAGAACATCGAGCCCGCCTCGCGGTCCAGCACCAGCGTGTGCTTGCCGCGCCAGCCCTGGCCGCTGCGCGATGCAAGCTCCGCCTCGAGCACCGGCGCCGAATCGGTAAAGGCGCGATGGCCGAAGGGCCCGACTTCCTCGGCGATGCGCTCGGCCAGCTTTGCCAGACGCGAGCGCAGCACCTTGTGATAGTCGCGACCGCGCGCATACAGCGACACGATGCCTTCCGAGGGCCGCGTGAGGCGATCGAACTCGATGGCCTGCCAGTCGTCGGGCGTGTCGCGCGCAAGGTAATCCATGCGGGCGGTGATCACCGATACTGTGCCGGGCACCAGCTCCGCCGGTCGCGCGCGCCGCGTGCCGTGCGCGGCCATGTAATGCATCTCGCCATGAAAGCCCTGCGCCAGCCATTGCATCAGCCCCGCCTCCGCGCTCGACAGGTCGACACCTGCGATGCCGATTTGGGAGAATCCGAGCTCCCGGGCCAAAGCCTGAATCCGAATGACGAGTTGATGGCTGCCGATCACCTGCCGATTGTAGAAACGCACAGCGCCACCCGCGTCTGGCGAACCGAAGAGGACACGGACGCGTTGGCGCGCGCCCTCGCGCGATCGCCCCACTTGCGCGATGCCTTCATCTCGCTGCAGGGCGATCTGGGCGCGGGCAAGACCACCTTCGTTCGCCACCTGCTGCGCGCGCTCGGCATCGAGGGCCGCATCAAGAGCCCCACCTACGCTGTCGTCGAGCCGCACGAGGCGCCTGGTGGGCTCGCCGTCTTTCACTTCGACTTCTATCGCTTCAATGATCCACGCGAGTGGGAAGATGCGGGCTTCCGTGACATATTCGCGGGCAGCGGCCTGAAGCTTGCCGAATGGCCCGAGAACGCCGCGGGGCGCATTCCGCTTGCCGACCTCGCTATTAAAATCGAAGCAATGACTGACGATACCCGCACCGTGACCCTGCGCGCGAACACCCCGCGCGGCAGCCGGCTGCTTGCCGACGCCGCATGAAAGCAGAAGGCCTGAAACGACGTCTCCTGCTGCAAGGCGGCAGCCTCGCGCTTCTGCTCGGCATGCACGAGATCGCCAGCGGCGCCACCATCGTGGCGGTGCGCGTCTGGCCCGCGGCCGACTACACCCGCGTCACCATCGAGTCCGATGGCCGCCTGCATTCGCAGGAGCTCGTGGTCGGCAGCCCGCCGCGGCTGGCCGTCGACATCGAAGGCATCGACCTCAACCCCGAACTGCGCGAGCTGGTCGGCAAGATCAAGCCCGGCGACCCTTACATCAACGGCCTTCGCGTGGGGCAGTTCGCGCCCAACGTGGTTCGCATCGTGTTCGATCTGAAGCAGCCGGTGGTGCCGCAGGTGTTCTCGCTGGCGCCCATCGCGGCCTACCAGCATCGGCTGGTCCTCGATCTCTACCCGCAGGAAGCCGTCGACCCGATGGAGGCCTTGATCGCCGAGCGCTTGCGCGATGCACCCAAGACCGCGGGCCGCGACAGCGCGGTCGCCGATGCGCCCGCGCCCGCCCCGGCCCAGGATCCGCTCGGCGAGCTAATGGCGCAGCAGGCGTCGCGGCGCGCGGCCTCAACGCCCCCGCCACCTCCGGCGCCCGTGCTCATGGGGCGCGCTCCCACGGCCACACCGACCATCCTGCCGCCGGCCGCCGTCACGGCGGCGCCGGCCGTCGCGAGCGCCAGCCGCACCGACCGCATCATCATCGTCGCGCTCGATCCCGGCCACGGCGGCGAGGACCCGGGCGCGACCGGACCCAACGGCACGCGCGAAAAGGACATCGTGCTGCTGATCGCCAACAAGCTGCGCGACCGCATCAATGCAAGCAGCGTCAACGGCAATCCGATGCGCGCCTTCCTCACGCGCGATGCCGACTTCTTCGTGCCGCTGGGCGTTCGCGTGCAGAAGGCCCGCCGCGTGCAGGCCGACCTGTTCGTCAGCGTTCATGCCGACGCCTTCACCACGCCCGAGGCCCGTGGCGCCAGCGTGTTCGCGCTGAGCCAGAGCGGCGCGTCGAGCAGTGCCGCGCGCTGGATGGCCAACAAGGAAAACCAGGCCGACAAGATCGGCGGCGTGAACGTCGGCAACCATGAGGCCCAGGTGCAGCGCGCCCTGCTCGACATGAGCACCACCGCGCAGATCAACGACAGCCTCAAGCTCGGCGGCTGGATGCTGGGCGAAATTCGCGGCATGGGTGCGCGGCTGCACAAGGGCCAGGTCGAACAGGCTGGCTTCGCCGTGCTCAAGGCGCCGGACATTCCCAGCGTGCTGGTCGAGACCGCCTTCATCAGCAATCCCGAGGAAGAGGCCAAGCTGCGCACCGCGGTCTACCAGGACGACCTCGCGGATGCGCTGATGCGCGGCATCCAGCGCTACTTCGCCCAGAACCCACCGTTGGCGCGAAGCAGACAGCTGTAGCCGCAGAGCTTGCGCCTGCAGGCCTCCCGGCTCAGACTGTGGCGGCGAACAGGAGAGCGAGATGCTGCAGCAATCCCCCGTCTTTGCCTACATCCCCGCCAGGGACCTCGCCCGCGCACGGCAGTTCTACGAGCAGAAGCTTGGGTTCAGACCGAAAGCGGAGATCGCCGGCGGTGTCCACTATGAATGCGCCGGCGGCACCGGGGCATTCCTGTACCTGACGCCCAATGCCGGCACCTCTCGGGCCAGCCAGGCCTTCTGGCAAGTCGAGGACATCGCGGGAGAGGTCGCGCAGCTGAAGGCTCGCGGCGTCGAGTTCGAAGACTACGGCATGCCGGGCCAGGACGCGAACGGCATCGTGAACCAGGGCGGTGCCAAGGCGGCGTGGTTCAAGGACAGCGAAGGCAACATCATGGCGGTCATCCAGAGCGCCTGAGCGACCGCCCACAAAAAACGGCCCACGCGGGGCCGCTCTCAGCGACATGCGGCCGAAGCCGCACGCATCACTTCTTGGCCGCAGCCTTCTTGGCGGGAGCGGCCTTCTTGGCCACGGGCTTGGCTGCCGCCTTGTCAGCCTTGCGCTTCGCGGCCTTGGGGTCGATGGCCGCCTTGAATGCCGCGCCGGGGACGAACTTCGGCACCTTCTGCGCGGCAATCTTGATCTTCTCGCCGAGGCGGGGATTGAACCCGGAGCGAGCGGCACGCGCCACCTGCTTGAAGGTGCCGAATCCGATGAGCTGGACGGGGTCGCCCTTCTTGACGGCGGTGACGATGGAGCCGGTGACTGTTTCCAGGATGCGGGCGGCTTCGGCCTTGCTGACGTTGTGTGCGGAGGCGATTTTCTCGACGAGTTCGATACGGTTCACTGAAATTTTCCTTGGATGAATTCGCCATGTTGCCGATGGCGGCGCAGCATTCGACAAGCGCTGCAAGCGGCGCGGAGTGTAGCCGAGTGAGGACGGGGCTCAGTGAAGCCCCGGGGACCGGAGTCGCGCCGCAGGTGCGCGAGCGCTCAGGACAACAGGGGCTTTGGCTTGTTCGCGACGCTCTCGCTGTCCACGAAATAGAGCCCCGTGAAGCTCGGGAAGGAGCGATCCGGATGGCCGGGCAGGTACATCGACCGCTCGTGAACCGCCCACTTGTCCCAGAGCGTATAGCCCAGTTCCTTGATGTTGTGGATGAAGCGGGCCCGGTTGTAGACGTGCAAAGGCGCGAAGGACCCCTCGCCGATGTTCTGCGTCGTGACGAAGTCCTCGCCGCCATAGAGCGGCAGCTTGTTCAGCAGGATGTGCTTCGGCCGTACGGCGCACAGCTTGAGAAGCCGCTCCGGGCGCGCATCCTCGAGATAGTGAAGGGCACCCGCCGAGAGCCAGACGTCATGGGTCCTCGTCGTGGCCGTCCGATCAAGATCGTCCATGAAGTGCAGGGCCGTCGCTCCGTTCTGCACGGCCAGGTCCTGGCCGATGGCCACCATCGCCGGCACTTCCACGACATGCCACGACAGGTTGGCAGGCATGTCGAAGTACCGGTGATAGGCGTAGTAGTGCACCCCCACCGAGCCACCGATATCCAGCACGCTCGTCGCCCCACCCTGAAAGGCACGCTGCAGCCACTGCATCACCGGGTAGTCGTAGGCAAACACCTTCTTTGAACGGACATCCACGTATTCGGCAGCCAGGGCCGCATGGTCGAACTCCGGACTGCGGGGCAGCCAGGCACGCGCGGCCGCGAAGCTGTCGAACACGCCGAAATGGGCGCCCCAGCCTTCCCGCGACAGGAACTGCTGGCGCCCCAGATGGACGCGCGCGGGCCGAACGAGGGGGCCATCCAGTATCTGACGGGCTGTACGGACAACGCTGAGCAAAGACATGTCGACTCCAGAATAACTATCAAGTCATGAGGTGGCCGGGAGCGCTGCCGATGGCAATGATCTGCCTGACGATGAATACCGTGGGGATAAACAGAAGGACTAAGTCGCCGCGCATCGCGCCAGTGTAGTCAAAAGTGCTCACTTCACAATGGCCATTCGGCCTAGCCAAACCTCCCGATACCTATAACTTATATCCATGTCTAGCCGCGCCGGCTGCCCCTGGCAACCGAGAGCAGGAGCGCCGCCAGCACCGCGCCGGCCGCCGCCGCGACCAGGGAAGCACGCACCGGCTCGCTGGCCACATAGTGCGCGCAACGGTCCCTGGCATCGCGGACGCGGCCCCTGAAGCTCCTGATTTTGCGGCCAGTCGCGTTGACGGCGTCCTTGGCGTAGACCTTGCCGGTTCGTGCCGCGTCACTCGCGAGGTCCCTGGCATCGTTCGCCAGCCCCGCCGCGGTCCCCGCTGCCTGCTCGCCCATGTCCCTGGCATCCTCGACCGCGGACCGAATCGATTGAATGGCATCCCTGCCGATCTGCCCGCTCTCCCGTGCATACCCCTGCACGGCCTGCAACGCCTCTCGCGCGGTCTGCCTGGCTTCATCCGAGAGTTCGGAAGGCGTCTTGACGTTGTCCGGTTCCATGGCGTTCTCCTTTGGGGGTGTTGCGGCCGGCACCGTGCGGGCTACAAATCGCAGAATCCCGTGTCGCCGAGGTGATCCCTCGTCTTCCAGCCATCGACGAAGGCCTGGGCCATGTGCGTCAGGGTATGCGTCGCGCTCTCCCAGGAATGATGGGGATTCGTCAGCGCGATGGTGCACCTGTGGATGCCCTCGTAGTGCAGGTAGGCATGACCGGAGATGGTGCTGTCGGAAGTCTCCGCAAGCGCCACAACGACGAGCCAGCCGCCATATTCGAAGCGAGCAGCTTCCCGCGCCTTCGTGGTCGAAGTGTTCATCGCGCCTCCTCAAGAATCCGGCGAAACAGCTTACACCTGCGAAAGCTCCAATGGACGTTTCGCGTCGACGGCGCGGATCACGGATCACGGATCACGGATCACGGATCACGGATCACGGATGACAATGCTCCGCGCAACCCAACCGAAGGAGCCGGAGAATTGAAACGCAGCATTCATCTTCTTGTCATCGACCCACAGAACGACTTCTGCGACCTCCCGTTGGACTATCTCCCCGCCGACCCGCTGGCCCCGGGGCAGCGCACCCAGCCTCAACTCCCCGTCCCCGGCGCCCATGCCGACATGCTGCGCCTGGCCGGATTCATCCGCCGCGGCCAGCGCGGCCTCACCGACATCTCCGTCACGCTCGATTCGCACCACCGCGTGGGCATCGAGCGCCCCGCGATGTGGATGCAGGGCGACGGCACGGCCGTACAACCCTTTACGACGATCACGGCAGCGCAGGTGCGCGAAGGCAGGTACCTGCCCCGCCATGCCGACGCGAGGGCGCGCGCGCTCGCCTATCTCGACGCGCTCGAAGCCGGTGGCCGCTATGTGCACATGGTGTGGCCGCCGCATTGCGAGATCGGGACCTGGGGCCACAACGTGCATGCCGAGGTCCGGGCCGCCTACAACGCATGGGAAGAAGGCGGACTGCGAACGGTGAACAAGGTGATCAAGGGCGCCAATCCGTGGACCGAGCACTACAGCGCCGTGCAGGCCGAGGTACCCGACGCGCAGGACCCGGCCACCCGGCTCAACCGTCCGCTCATCGACCTGCTGTCGAAGGCCGACGTGGTCCTGATCGCCGGCGAGGCGGGCAGCCATTGCGTCAGGGCGACGACCGAACACATCGCCGACAACTTCGGCGCCGAGAGCCTGGGCAAGCTCGTGCTCCTCACCGACTGCATCAGCCCGGTGAGCGGCTTCGAGCCCCAGTACCAGGCCTTCCTCGCGAACATGACCGAGCGCGGCCTGCGAACGGCCACGAGCGCGGAATTCATCGATGAGCTGATCTCCAACGGGGCCCCCTGAAGGCCCCAGCGGACCGCAGCGAAAGCAATCCGATGACCGACACCGCGCAGGACCCCTTCGACCTCGTCGTCTATATCGGCCGCTTCCAGGGGCCGCACCTGGGCCACCAGGCCATCCTGATGGATGCCCTCGCGCTCGCGCCGCAAGTGGCCGTGGTCCTCGGCTCCGCCTTCCAGGCGCGCACGCCCAAGAATCCCTTCACCTGGCAGGAGCGCTCGGACATGATCCGGTCGTGCGTGCCGGACGCGGAACGAGGGCGGCTGCTCTTCGTCCCCGTGCGTGACTACTACGACGACACCCGCTGGGTCGCCGCGGTGCGCGCCAGCGTGACCGATGCCGCACCCCAGGCCCGGCGCATCGCGTTGATCGGCCACTTCAAGGACGAATCCAGCTACTACCTCAGCCGCTTCCCCGGCTGGACGTTGCTGGAGCGCCCGCGCGCCGCAGATATCGACGCGAGCGCGGTGCGGGGCGTCCTGTTCGAGACGCCCGGCCAGGCGCGGGACCTGATCTTCACGCGGTTGCGGGAGCTCGTGCCGCCGGGCGTGCATGCCTACCTGTCGGCCTGGTGGTCCCTCCCCCATGCCGAGCGTCTGGTGGCGGATGCGGCATGGCTGCGCGCGTACCGGGCAAAGTGGACCGCGCCTTTCGCCAATGCCGGCGACGCGGTCGTCGTCTGCGCGGGCCACGTGCTGCTGATCCAGCGCGCGGAAGGCGCCGGGGCGGGCCTTTACGCGGTGCCGGGCGGCTTCATGGAAGAAGGCCAGAGCTTCTATGAGACCGCCGTGCGCGAACTCAAGGAAGAAACAAACTTTCCGGTCCTGGAGGTGGCGCTGCGCGATCATCTGAAAGCCTCCGCCGTCTTCGATCACCCGGGCCGCGGCCTGCGCGGCCGCATCATCTCGATGGCCTTCCTGTTCGATCTTGGAAGCGCGCCGCTGCCGGAAGTGCAGTCCGACCTGGACCCGGACAAGGGCGCGAGGCGGGCCTTGTGGGTGCCCATCGATGAACTGACAGGCATGGAGGACCAGTTCTTCGAGGACCACTTCCACATCCTCGACCAGTTCCTCGCGTTGACCTGAATCTCCGGCTGGCGCGCAGCGTCCTGTAAGTATTCTCGCCGGCGCCGGAGGCCCTTGTCGTTCATCCTCCGGACGCGCATTCGTTCAGCACACCGGGGCCGGCTCCTACAAGCGCGCGCGGGCTTCTCCACAGAATGAATCCACCAAACAAGGAAAGGTGGACATCATGAAGACACGACTCTTGAGCCTCTGGATTGCGGGCGCGGCCACTGCGGCGGTCATGACCCTTGCGGGCTGCGCCGGCACCGGGCCGAATCAGCAACTGGGTGTTGCGGGCGGTGCCGTCGGCGGTGCGCTGGTGGGCAATGCCATCGGCGGCAACGCCGCCTCGACCGTGGGTGGCGCTGCCATCGGCGGCCTGATCGGCAATGAGGTCGGCCGCAACGCGGACCAGCGCAACTACAACAACCGCTACTACCCCAACAACGGCCCGCGCTATTGAGCCCGAGTTTCGACTGAAGAAGACAAGCGCGTCCACGGACGCGCTTTTTCTTGCCCGACCCGGCCCCATCGGCGTTGTCCCCGTATAACCGGGGGCATGAGACAACGCCTCACACTTTGCATCGGCGCGAGCCTCCTCGCCTTGTCGGCCTGCGGCACGAACGCGCCCTCCACAACGCAGGCCACGGTCGCCCCCCCCGCATCGCCATGCCCGGACGGACTTCCCGCCGGCACGCGCTGCTACAGCGGCCAGGACGGCGCCGGCGCTTTCTTCTGGGTGGCCATCCCGGCCGACTGGAACCGCGTGCTCGTGATGCACGCCCATGGCGGCCCCGAGCTGGGCAAGCCGACACTGGCGCGCGCCACCGAAGACCTGCAGCGCTGGGCGGTCACCGTCAAGGCGGGATACGCATGGGCGGGCTCGACCTACCGGCGCGGCGGCTACGGCGTCACGATGGCGGCCGAAGACACGGAACGGCTGCGCGCATGGTTCGTGCAGAACTTCGGCGCGCCACGGCGCACCATCCTGCACGGCCAGAGCTATGGCGCGGGCGTCGCGGCGAAGGCGGCCGAGATCTATGCCACGGTCGATGGACGCAAGGGCCCGTATGACGGCGTCCTCCTCACCAGCGGCGTGCTCGGCGGCGGCACCCAAGCCTATGACTACCGGCTCGACCTGCGCGTGGTCTACCAGTACGTCTGCCACAACCATCCCTTGCCCACCGAGCCCGCCTACCCGCTGTGGCAGGGCCTGCCCGCGAATTCGAAACTCACGCGTGCCCAGCTGCGCGGGCGCATCGACGATTGCACGGGCGTCGACAAGCCGCCCGCCCAGCGCACGGCCCAGCAGCGCGCCAATCTCGCGACCATCCTCGACGTGATCCGCATTCCGGAGCGTTCGCTGGTCCCCAACATGAACTGGGCCACCTACCTCTTCAACGACGTGGTGCACGAGCGGCTGGGCGGACGCAATCCCTTCGGCAACATCGGCGCCGTCTACAGCGGCTCGCGCGACGACGCCGCGCTCAACGCCGGCGTGCCGCGCTATGCGGCCGACCCCGCCGCCGTCGCCCAGCTCGCGGCCGACAGCAACCCCACGGGCCATGTCGTCATTCCGACTGTGACCCTCCATGCCATCGACGACCCCACTGCCTTCGTCGAACTCGAATCCGCCTATCGCGAAGTGCGGGAACGCGCGGGTACCGCGGGCCTTCTGGTGCAGACCTTCAGCCGCGAGGCCGAGCACAGCTACCTGAGCGATCCCGAATACCCGACCCTCTTCGCGTCGCTGCTCGACTGGATCGACGAAGGCCGCAAGCCCACGCCCGCCTCGGTGGCCGAGCGCTGCCGCGGCTTCGAGCCGCGCTTCGGGGCCGGCTGCCACTTCGACCCGGCGTACTCGCCGCGCCCGCTCGCCGCTCGCGTGCCCGCCCGCACGCGGCCTTGACGAATCAGGCGCCCGCCGCGGCGCGCGCGCGCTCGGCCTTCGCAGCCCGCCAAGCGCCGAAGATCGCGATCAGCCCCGGCACGAAGATCAAGGCCCAGATGATCTTGTCGAGATGCTGCCGCACCAGCGGGAAGTTGCCGAAGAAGTAGCCCGCGGTGCAGATGCCCACCACCCACAGCAGCCCGCCCGTGATGTTGTAGAGGCTGAACTTGACACGGGTCATGTCGGCCACGCCGGCGACGAAGGGGGCGAAGGTGCGAATGAAGGGCATGAAGCGCGCCAGGATGATGGTCACGCCGCCATAGCGCTCATAGAACGCGTGGGCCTGGTTGAAGGCCTTGCGGTTGAAGAAGCGCGAACTCTCCCACTGGAAGACCTTGGGCCCGAAGTAGCGCCCGATGCCGAAGTTGCACTGGTCGCCCAGGATCGCCGCCGCGACGAGGATCGGCACCGCGATCGAAAAGCTCATCAGGCCCGCGCCGCACAGCGCGCCGACGATGAAGAGCAGCGAGTCCCCCGGCAGGAAGGGCATCACGACCAGGCCCGTCTCGACGAACACGATCAGGAACAGCAGCGCATAGACCCAAGGCCCGTAGGCGATGACGAAGGCTTCGAGGTGTTTGTCGACGTGCAGGATGAAGTCGACGAGATAGCTGATGATTTCCATGGCGGCCATTATCCCGGGGCGGCCGCGGCCCCCTTCTAGAATGTCCCTGTGAGTGCACTCCCCTTCTCCATCGCCCCCGCGGAGCGCCGGCCGATCCGCGAACTTCCCGATGAGTTGATCAGCCAGATCGCCGCCGGCGAGGTGGTCGAGCGGCCCGCCTCCGTGGTGCGCGAACTGCTCGACAACGCGCTGGATGCCGGCGCGCGCCAGGTCACGGTGCGCCTCTCCGCCGGCGGCGTGCGGCTCATCTCGGTCGAGGACGACGGCCAGGGCCTGCCGCGCGACGAACTTCCGCTGGCCCTGCGCCGCCACGCCACCAGCAAGATCGCCAGCCTCGACGACCTCGAAACCGTGGGCACCATGGGCTTTCGCGGCGAGGCGCTCGCGGCCATCAACGCCATTGCCGAACTCAGCCTCCTGTCGCGCTTCGCCGGCGCCGACAGCGCCTTCGCGCTGGACGGCCGCACCGGCGAGCTCAGGCCCGTCGCGCGTGCCGCCGGCACCACCGTCGAAGTGCGCGAACTCTTCTTCGCCACCCCGGCCCGGCGCAAGTTCCTGAAGACCGACGCCACCGAACTCGCGCATTGCATCGAAGCCGTGCGTCGCCATGCGCTCGCGCGGCCCGAGGTCGGCTTCTCCGTGTGGCACGACGGCAAACTGGTCGAGCAGTGGCGCGCCGCCGGCGCGCGCGAGCAGCGGCTGGCCGATGCGCTCGGCGCCGACTTCGTCGCGCAGAGCGTTGCCGTCGAACACGGCGCCGGCCCGGTGCGCGTCACCGGACGCGCCGGCATCCCCGACGCCGCCCGCTCGCGCGGTGACCAGCAGTTCTTCTACGTCAATGGCCGCTTCGTGCGCGACAAGGTGCTGGCGCACGCCGTGCGCAGCGCCTACGAGGACGTGCTGCACGGTCAGCGCCAGCCGGTCTACGCGCTGTACCTCGAGATCGATCCAGCGCGGGTCGACGTCAACGTGCATCCGACCAAGATCGAGGTGCGCTTTCGCGACGGGCGCGAAGTGCACCAGGCGGTGCGCCACGCCATCGAGGACGCGCTCGCCGCGCCACGCGCCGGCGACGCGGCCGCCGCGCCGGCCGAACCCTTCTTCAAGCCCCGCCCGCTGCCACCCACCGCATCCTGGACCCAGCCCGGCATGCGCTTCACGGCGCCACACGGCCTGGGCGACGCAGCGGCCATGTGGCCGACCCAGGCGCGCGAGGCGGCGCTTCCGTCCGCCGCGACCGACGAGCGGGCACTGCCCACGGCAACGCCGGCCGCTTCTTTCGCGCCCACGCCACAGCCGATGCCGGGGATCGACGCGGCCGCCGCCGCCGAAACCTGGCCCCTCGGCCGCGCCCTGGCCCAGTTGCAGGGCATCTACATCCTGGCCGAGAACAGCCAGGGCCTGGTGATCGTCGACATGCACGCCGCCCACGAGCGCATCGTCTACGAGCGCCTCAAGACGCAGCTCGACGGCGCCGCCATCACCAGCCAGCCCCTGCTCATTCCGGCGACCTTCGCCGCCACGCCCCAGGAAGTGGCGACCGCCGAGGCCTGCGCCGCGGCCCTGCCCTCGCTGGGGCTCGAGATCACGCCGTTCTCGCCGCGCACGCTCGCGGTGCGCGCGGTGCCGGGCACCCTGGCCGACGGCGACCCGGTCGAACTCGCGCGCAGCGTGCTGGCCGAGCTGGCCAACCACGACGCCAGCACCGTGGTGCAACGGGCCCGGAACGAGCTGCTGTCGACCATGGCCTGCCACGGCGCCGTGCGCGCCAACCGCAAGCTGACCCTCGACGAAATGAACGCCTTGTTACGCCAGATGGAGGCCACCGAGCGCTCCGACCAGTGCAACCACGGCCGTCCGACCTGGCGCCAGCTGTCGATCCGGGAACTCGACAGTCTTTTCATGCGCGGCCGCTAAAAGCCCTCCGCGCTCCCCGCCTGACGCGAAATTCCGCACATTTGGCGGCGGACTGGCGGCAATTCGAGGGTTTTCATGGGTCATCGAGGGACCGGGCACGCACGTTGCATAGAGCCTGTCGTCGAACTTTCCGGCTTTCTGCCTGTCTTTCCCAGACCTCATGAAATCCTGGTCCCTCTTCGCAAGAGTCGCATCCGCCGCGGCGCTGGTCGCCATCCTGGCGGGCGGGTGCGCCACACTCGACGAGCATCAGCGCGAATGGATCTTCCAGCCGAGCGACAAGAGCTGGGGCAATTCCGAAGCGATGACCCAGGGCATGGAGGACGTCTGGATCGACTACAAGTCCGCCGTGACGGGCGAGCAGGTTCGCCTGCACGGGCTGTGGCTCGGCGACAAGCCGGAATCCGCCGACACCCCCGTCATGCTCTTCCTGCACGGGGCCAAGTACAACGTGGCCGGCTCGGCACCGCGCATGTGGCGCATGCACGAGCTGGGCTTCTCGGTGCTGGCCATCGACTACCGCGGCTTCGGCAAGAGCACCAAGGCGCTGCCTTCCGAAGACTCGGCCCGTGAAGATGCCCGTGCCGCCTGGACCTGGCTCGCCGCGCGCCACCCGCAGCAGCACCGCTACATCTTCGGCCATTCGCTCGGCGGCGCCATCGGCATCGACCTCGCCTCGCAGGTGTCCGACGAAAGCGGCACCATCGTCGAGAGCACCTTCACCTCCATCGCCGACGTGGTGAGCAGCTTCAAATGGGGCTGGCTGCCCTTTGGCCCCTTCATCACGCAGCGCTTCGAAGCCATCCGCAAGGTCAAGGACATCGGCGCGCCGCTGCTGGTGGTCCATGGCACGGCCGACAGCCTCATCAACCCCACGCTCGGGCGCAAGCTGTACGACGCGGCCACCGTTCCCAAGCTCTTCGTGCTGGTGCAAGGCGGTTCGCATCACAACACCAACTCGGTCGGCCAGGCGCAGTACCGCGCGGCCCTGACGCAACTCTTCCGCATGAAGGAGCCGCCCACCGAGATGGCGGCCAACGCGGAAGCAGCGCCGGCAGCTCCAGCGCCGGCTTCAATGCCGGCGGCCAAGGTGTCCGACGCGGCGCATCGTCAGGCCCGGACGGACGGGCAAGCGATCTGATCGGCCGCCAGCGCCCGGCGCCGGCTTTGTTACCCTAGGGCGCATGCCCTCTTCCACCGCACGGGCCCTTCGGCCATCCGCGTTGCGCTACATCGCCCTCGCCGGGCCCACCGCCTCCGGAAAAACCGCCGCCGCGCTCGCCATCGCGCGCGCGCGGCCGGTGGAGATCGTCAGCGTCGATTCGGCGCTGGTCTATCGCGGCATGGACATCGGCACCGCCAAGCCCACGCCCGCCGAACTCGCCGAAGTGCCGCACCACCTCATCGACATCCGCGACCCGCGCGAAGCCTACAGCGCGGCCGCCTTCGTGGAGGACGCCACACGCCTGATCGGCGAGATCGGCGCACGCGGCAAGCTGCCCCTGCTCGTGGGCGGCACGATGCTCTACTTCAAGGCGCTGGCCGATGGCATCGACGCCATGCCCGCGGCCGACCCCGCCGTACGCAGCCAGCTGGAGGCCGAAGCCGCCGCGCTCGGCTGGCCCGCCATGCATGCGCGCCTCGCGCAGGTCGATGCCGTCACGGCGGCGCGGCTCGCGCCCAACGACAGCCAGCGCATCCAGCGCGCGCTGGAGGTCTGGCACAGCAGCGGACAACCCCTGTCGAGCTTCCATCGCGCCCATCGCGCGGAAGAAGATGCCGACAGCGGCGGGCCCCAGGCCCTCGCGATGTTCTCGCTCGAACCGAGCGAGCGCGCCTGGCTGCACCAGCGCATCGAAGCGCGTTTCGACGCCATGCTCGAGGCCGGCTTCATCGAGGAAGTCCAGGCCCTGCGCGCGCGCGGCGATCTTTCGCCGGACCTGCCCTCCATGCGCTGCGTCGGCTACCGCCAGGCCTGGGAGGCGCTGGACGGCGCCTACCCCCTCGCCGAGCTGCGCGAGCGCGGCATCGCCGCCACACGCCAGCTGGCCAAGCGCCAGATGACCTGGCTGCGCAGCATGCCGCGGCGGCGCGTGATCGCCGCCGAGGCCCCGGACGCCATCGAGCAGGTACGGCGCCAGGTGCTGGACATCGCATGACGCTGCGCATCGACGGCCTGGGCAAGCACTACGGCGACGTGCCCGTGTTCGAGAACGTGTCGCTCGAAGTCGCGGCGGGCGAGTTCATCGCCATCGTGGGCGAGTCGGGCGTGGGCAAGTCGACGCTGCTCAACTGCATGGCGGGGCTCGACAGCTGGGATGCCGGCACCGTCGTGCATGACGGCACCGACATCGGCGCGCTCGATGCCGAAGCGCGCGCTCTCTGGCGCCGCAGGCACGTGGGCTTCGTCTTCCAGGCCTTCCACGTGCTGCCCCACCTGGACGTGGCGCAGAACGTCGCGCTGCCGCTGATGCTGCTGGGCCAGCGCGACGACGCGCGCGTGGCGAAGATGCTCGACGCCGTCGGCCTCGCAGGCCTCGGCCCGCGCCTGCCCCAGCAGTTGAGCGGCGGCCAGCTGCAGCGCGTCGCGATCGCGCGCGCGCTGGTGCACCGCCCGGCGCTGCTGCTCGCCGACGAACCCACCGGCAACCTCGACCCGAGCACCGCCGCGCGCGTGATGGATGTGCTGCTCGCGCAGACGCGCGAGCATGGCGCCGCGCTCGTGCTCGTCACGCACTCCGAGACCGCCGCCGCGCGCGCCGACCGCGTGCTGCACCTGAGCGCGTCGGGCATTCGCGCCTGAAGGGCGCGGCCGGCCGCCGGCTCAGTCGCCGGCCAACAGCGCCGCGTAGCGCCCCAGGTCGACGTTGCCGCCGCTCACGATCACACCCACCCGCGCGCCGCGTATCGCGCTCCCCGCCGCGCACGCCGCCGCGAAGGCGAGGCAACCCGTGGGCTCGACCACGATCTTCATGCGCTCCGCGAAGAAGCGCATGCCTTCCACCAGCTGCGCGTCGCTCACCGTGACGATGTCGTCCACGTCGCGGCGGATGATGCCGAAGGTGTACTCGCCCAAGTGCTGCGTCTGCGCGCCGTCGGCGATGGTCTTCGGCGTCTCGATGTGCACGATGTGCCCCGCGCGCAGCGACTGCTGGCCGTCGTTGCCCGCCTCGGGCTCGACGCCGTAGACCTTGCATTGCGGCGACAGCGCGCGCGCCGACAGCGCCGAGCCGCTCGTCAGCCCGCCGCCGCCCAGGCACACGTAGAGCATGTCGAGCGCCCCCACTTCATCGAACAGTTCCTTGGCGGCCGTGCCCTGCCCCGCGATCACGTCGGGATGGTCGTAGGGCGGGATCAGCGTCATGCCACGCTCCCCGGCCAGCCGGCGCGCGAGCGCCTCGCGGTCCTCGGTGAAGCGGTCGTACATCACCACCTCGGCGCCATAGCCACGCGTGGCCGCGAGCTTGGCGGCCGGCGCATCGGTGGGCATCACGATGACCGCCGGCATGCCCAGCAGGCGCGCCGCCAGGGCCACCGCCTGCGCATGGTTGCCCGAGGAAAAGGCGATCGCGCCCGCCTTGCGCTGCGCATCATCGAACTTCGACAGCGCGTTGAAGGCGCCGCGGAACTTGAAGGCGCCCATGCGCTGGAAGTTCTCGCACTTGAAGAAGAACTTCGCGCCCCATCGCTGGTCCGCCGTCTGCGAGCGCAGCACCGGCGTGCGATGGGCATGGCCCTGGAGCCGCGCGGCCGCGGCGATGACGTCGTCGTAGGTGGGAAGTGTCAGCATGGCATGGAGCTTAGCGCGTCGGATTCATCGGCTGGTCGCCTGTCGAAAAGACCGCTTGCCAGCCGTCATTGGGATGAGCGATCCTGCTCTGCGTTGCTCTTTCTTCCAGGACGGAGTTCCCCATGCAATACATGCTGATGTTCTATCAACCCAACGCCGAATTCGAACAACGAGGCGAAGCGGATTCCAAGGCCTACATGTCCGGCTGGATGTCCTACATCGGCGCGATCCGCCAGTCGGGCATCGCGCTCAACGGCCATGGCCTGCAGCCGCCGATGACGGGCACCACCCTGCGCGTGCGCGGCGACAAGCGCCAGGTGCAGGACGGCCCCTTCGCCGATGCCAAGGAGCAGCTCGGCGGCTACTTCATCATCGACGTGCCGGACCTCGACACCGCCCTCGAATGGGCCGCGCGCGCGCCCTGCGCCACCACCGGCGGCGTGGAGGTGCGCCCGGTGTTCACGGCCCCGATGTGAGCGAAGGCAAGGCCCACGAGGCCGCCGAGAGGGCCGCGCGCCAGTCCTATGGCCGGCTGGTGGCGATCCTTTCGGCGCGCACGCGCGACATCGCCGCGTCGGAAGACGCACTGGCCGATGCCTTCGCGCGCGCGCTCGAACGCTGGCCCGTCGACGGCGTCCCGGACCAGCCCGAGGCCTGGCTGCTGAGCGTGGCGCGCAACCGCACGCTCGATGCCTGGCGCCACGACCAGGTCCACGATGCCGCGGCCCAGACCCTGCTGCTGCTCGCCGACGAGGTGGAGGCCGACAGCATCGAAGGCCAGGCCGTGCCCGACGAGCGGCTGCGCCTCTTCTTCGTCTGCGCGCACCCCGCCATCGACGCGGCGGCGCGCGCGCCGCTCATGCTGCAGACCGTGCTCGGGCTGGACGCCGCGCGCATGGCCGGCGCCTTCCTCGTCGCGCCGGCCACCCTCGGCCAGCGCCTGGTGCGGGCCAAGGCCCGCATCCGCGCGGCGGGCATCCCCTTCGAGTTCCCGCAGGCGCGCGAGCTGCCGCAGCGGCTGATGGACGTGCTCGACGGCATCTACGCCGCCTACGGCACCGGCTGGGACGACGTCGACGGCGCCGACGCCTCGCAGCGCGGCCTGACGGCCGAGGCCATCGACCTGTGCGGCATCCTGTGCGCCCTGATGCCCAAGGAGCCCGAGCCGCAGGGCCTGCTGGCGCTCATGCTCTTCTGCGAAAGCCGCGCCGCCGCCCGGCGCAGCGAGACCGGCGCCTACGTGCCGCTCGACGTGCAGGACACATCGCGCTGGAACCACGCCATGCGCGAACAGGCCGAGCGCGTGCTGCGCCACGCGGCGGAACTGGCCGCCCTCGGCGCCTACCAGATCGAGGCCGCCATCCAGTCCGCGCACTGCGCGCGGCGCCTGGGCGCCGAGGTGCCGCCCGATGCGCTGGTCGCGCTCTACGACGCCCTGCTGGCCCTGCGCCCGAGCATCGGCGCGCGGGTGAGCCGCGCCTGCGCCGTGGCCGCCGCGCAGGGGCCCGCGGCCGGCCTCCAGGCCCTGGACGCCATCGCCGCGGCCGAGGTCGCCAGCTACCAGCCCTTCTGGGCCGCGCGCGCCCACATGCTCGGCGGCAGCGGCGATGCCGAGGCCGCGCGGCAAGCCTATGCGCGCGCCGGCGGCCTGAGCGCCAGCCCGGCGGTGCGCGACTACCTGAACGCGGCGGTCGCCCGTCTCTGAACTCAGGAAGGCGCTTCTTCCAGCAGGGCGTTGACGGCTTCCAGATCCGCCTCCTCCAGCGTGGCATTCGCGGCCTTCAGGCGCAGGCCGTGCATCAGCGTCTCGGCACGCGCCTTGTGCCAGTCGCGCTGGGCCGCATAGAGCTGATGCTGGGCATTGAGCACATCGATGTTGATGCGCGTGCCGATGCGGTAGCCGATGCGGTTGGCCTCCAGCGAGCTCTCGCTGGAGCGCACCGCCGAGGCCAGCGCGTCGACCTGGGCCAGGCCGTTCACCACGCCCGCGAAGGCCTGGCGCGCCGAGGCCGCCGCCTGGCGCCGCGCGGCCTCCAGCTCTTCCCCGGCCTTGTCCTGCGCGGCCAAGGCCTCGCGCACCCGCGACTCAACGCCGCCGCCCGCGTACAGCGGCAGCGAGAAGTTGATGCCGATCTGGCCCGAGCGGCTGCGCGACGAGACATCCGCCGGCGACGACAGCGTGCCCGAGCCGTAGTTGCTGCCATAGCTCGCCGTCAGGTCCAGGCTCGGCTGGTGGGCGGCGCGGTTCTTCTCGATCTCGCGGGCCGCGACCTCCCAGGCCGCCTGCGCGATGCGCACCTGCGGCGCCTGCTCGCGCGCGCTGTCGGCCCAGGCGCGCGCGTCCTGGGGCTGGGGCGGCGGCAGGCTGCTGTCCGGCCGCAGGCCCGCCAGGCGATCGACCGGTTCGCCGAGGATGCGTTCCAGCTCCGTGCGCCTGTTGTCGAGTTCATTGCGCGCGGCCACCGCCTGCGCGCGCGCGAGATCGAGCCGGGCCTGGGCCTCGCGCATGTCCGTCACCGTCGCCGCGCCGACCTCGAAATTCCTGCGCGCCAGGTCGAGCTGCTGCTCGACCGCGCCCACCTGCAGGCCCGCCACCCGCTCGGCCTCGCCCGCGACCAGCGCGTCGAAGTAGGCCTGCGCGCTGCGCAGCGCCAGATCCTGTTCGGCCAGACGAAAGCGCTCCCGCGCGAGCCGCTCCTCCTGCCCCGCCAGATCCAGCGCCGCCCAGGCGGCCGCGCGCCACAGCGGCTGCGTGAGCTGCAGGCTCCAGTTCCAGCTGCGAACCCTGCGCTCTTCATCCGGCGCCCCGCCGAAGGACGCGCGCCCATCCTGCCGGCCGGCGCCGCTGGTCAGCGAGAGCGCCGGCAGCAGCGCGGCGCGCGCCTGCGGCACGCGCTCGCCCGCGACACGCAGGGCATGCCAGGCCGCGCGAAACACCGGGTCACGATCCCGCGCCTTGCGATAGACCTCCGTCAGGTCGGCGGCCATCGCGCAGCAACCGCCCAGGGCCAGCATCACGCCGACCAGCCAGCGTTCAGCGCTCACGCAGTGCCTCCTGCTGGTAGCGCAGCAGAGGCGCCAGGAAGTACTCGATCAGGCGCCTCTCGCCCGTGCGGATGTCGGCCGTCACGCTCATGCCCGCGCTGACCGCCCCTTGTCTTCCTGCAACGGCGCCCGGCGTGTGCGCGCTCGACAGCCTGATCCGCACCGGGTAGACCGGACCGAGCTTCGGGTCGCTCACCGCGTCCGTGCCCACCCAGAGCACCATGCCCTCGATGTAGCCGTAGCGCGTGAAGTCGAAGGTCTCGACCTTGTTGATCACGCGCTGGCCGACCTTCACATGGCCGATGTCGCGGTTCAACACCTGCGCCTCGACCTCGAGCGCGGAGTCGGCGGGCACCACCGTCATCAGCGCCTGCGCGGGCGTGACCACGCCGCCCACCGTGCTCACCGCCAACTGCTGCACCACGCCATCGATGGGGCTGCGCAGGCTTTGCAGCTCGATGCGCTGGCTGGCCTTCACCAGTTCCTGCCGTGCCGCATCGCGCTTGCGGCCGGCCTCCACCCGCTCGGCGCTGGTGCGCGCGCCAAACTCCGCCTGGGCCTGCGCGCGCTGCTGCACGACCGCGGCGAGCCCCGCGCGGGCCTCCGTCAGGCGCTTGGATTGCACCGCGAGCTCCTTCTCCATGCCGAGCACTTCGAGCCGCGACTCGATCACGCCCGTCTCGGCGATGTGCCCGGTGGAGGCCAGCTCCTCCCGCATGCCGTGCTTCTTCTTCAACAGCGGCAGGCTCTGGCCCAGCTGCGCGATGCCGGCGGCGATGGCGTCGCCATCCGCGCGCCGGCGCGCCATGTCCGCGTCCAGCGCCGCCAGCTTCGCGCGCTGCTCGCTCATGCGGCTGGCCAGAATGGACTGCTGGTTGGCCATGAGTTCGGCCGGAATGCCCTCGGCGGGCGGCATCGTGGCGGCGCCTTCGAGCATCGACGACAGCCGCAGGATGTCGGCCTCGGCCTCCCACAGCTCGCGCTGGAGACGGCGCCGGTCCGCATCCGTGGCCGTGCTGTCGAGTTCCAGCAGCACATCGCCCGCGTTCACGCGCTGGCCATCCTTGACCGCGATGGCCTTGACCACGCCGGCTTCCAGCGGCTGCACCACCTTGCTGCGCCCGGGCGGAATGACCCGCGCCTGGGCCGTGACCACCACATCCATGGAAGCGAGACAGGCCCAGGCCAGGCCGCCCGCGCCCATCGCGCAGAGCGCCGCCGTGACCATGCGCGAGACCGCCCGCGGCGGGTCCCGCTGCAAGACCAGGGCCGATGTGCCGATGAGCTCGCCGGCCGCCGTCTCGAAGGGCTGCGCATCACGCATCACGCCGCCTCCGGCACCTGGGCCGCGCGGTACAGCGACCGGTAGCGGCCCTCGCGCCGCATCAGCTCCGCATGGCTGCCCGCCTCCACCAGGCGCCCCTCTTCGAGCACCATCACGCGGTGGGCCAGGCGCAGCGTGGACAGCCGGTGCGCCACGATCAGCACCGTGCGGCCGCGGCAGATGCGCGCCATGTTGTCGTGCACCGCGCGCTCGCTCTCGCAGTCCAG
>NZ_JBFTPS010000055.1:0-43015 GCF_056398605.1 Variovorax sp. 01T432 | reverse complement strand
GTCTCGATGTACATGCGTTACATGGTAGTAAACGAACCCGAATTTACAAGGTAAACATACGCTATTTACATGGGAACACAATTAGGCCAAAAAACGGCGCGAAGCCGCGCCATTGCTTGATCTATCGCGTTTTAGAGGCCAAAGCTCGGGCTAGACGACGAGGCGCTCGGCTGGTTTTCAAGACGCCTGCCCTGGGGAAGCTACGGCATGCTGTGCCGCGCCTCGCTCGGCTCGCCGAACCTGGGTGTGGCGATCAAGCGCTGGTGCCGCCACCTCCGGCTGCTGACGGACGACATCGCGCTCGATCTCAAGGTGGCAGGAGGCCTGGCGACCCTGTCGATCACGGAGCACGCTCCGCTCGGCGGCTTCCGCGAGTTCTGTCTCGTGTCCAACCTGCGCTTCCTGCACGGCTATGCCTCCTGGGTCATCGACTCGCGCGTCTCCCTGCGCGAAGCCACCTTCCCGTTTCCGGCGCCGACTCACCACGACGCCTATCCGCTGATGTTCACCGGCGCACTGCGCTTCAATGCGCCGCGAGCGGGCTACAGCTTCGACGAGCGTTACCTGGCCCTGCCGCTGCAGCGCGACGAACGTGCGCTGCGGGCCATGCTGCGGCGCGCGCTGCCGCTCACCGTGCTCCAGTACCGCCGGGACCGGCTGCTGGGCCAGCGGGTGCGGGAGCTCATGCGCGCGCGCGGCGCGGAGGCGGCCACGGCCGAAAGCCTCGCCGCATTGCTGAACCTCTCCAGCCGCACACTGCACCGCCAGTTGCAGGAAGAAGGCGTCTCGCTGCAGGCGCTCAAGGACGAGGTGCGGCACGAACAGGCTGCCGATCAGCTGCGGCGCACCGACCGGCCGATCAAGCAGATCGCGCTCGCCGTGGGCTTTCGCAACGAAAAGAGCTTCTCTCGCGCGTTCAGCTCCTGGTCAGGCGTGACGCCCGGAGCCTTCCGGCGCGGCGTTACAAGCGGAGGTCGGGGTTCGTGAAAAAGTACTCTTGCTTACAGACGGCGTCGGAAACGGAGGGCAGATTCGCCCGTTTACCGCCCTACGATCGACGCATGCAAGTCCCCGACACCGACACCTCCGAATACGCAGCCCTCATCGAATTCGCGGCCACATCCGGGCGCTCGCGCATCCATCCCTCGGTGACGGAGAATGCCGGCGAACTGATCGCACGGATGTTGTCGACCCGCGCCGACGCGATGACACGGTCGCTCATCGCCCTCGCAAAGGCAGGTCTGCGCAAGAACGCCTGAACGGCGGATCGGACTCGATCAGGCCGCAACAGGGCGCCAGGCGGCCAGAAGCGCCGGCAATTCCCGCATGTCCGTGAAGACCTGCGCCACGCCCACCGCGCGCAATGCATCGGGGCCGCTATGGCCCAGGTCGCTCGGGCTGTAGCCGAACACGGTCGCGCCGGCGGCGACGCCCGCAGCGGCGCCCGTCACCGTGTCTTCAACCACCGCGCAGCGCATCGGATCCACACCCAGTGCCGCAGCGGCCGCGAGGTAGACGTCGGGCGCGGGTTTGGAGCGCGGCATTTCATGGCCGCTGAAGATGCGGCCCTCGAAGCAATCCAGGATGCCGATCTTGTCGAGTTGGAGTTCGACCTTGTACCGGTCGGCGCCCGAGGCGCAGGCAATGCGGCCGTCCAGAACGGCGTGAAGGGCCCGGACAGCCTGGGCGGAATGAGGTATGGCCAGCAGGTCGCGCTCCAACGCCACATTGCGGCGGCCGCGAAAGCCGTGCAGCCACTCCGGCGTCAGCACGAAGCCGGTCTTCGACTCGATGAGCGCGGCCTCGTCCTTCACCGCCTTGCCGGTAAAAAGGCGCATGCACTCGTCGACCGTGAGCTGCCAGCCGATTTCGCCGAGCATTTCGGCGAGCACGCGATTGGTGATCGGCTCGGAGTCGACGAGCACGCCGTCGCAGTCGAACAGCACGGCTTCAAAGGGAATGGGATTCATGGGCGAATCCTACCAATCGCCCTTCCCGCGCGCCTCAGGCCGGCTGGATCGGAATGTAGATCTCGCCGCCGCCCGCCTTGAACTCGGCCGATTTGCCCGCCATGCCGTCGACCACGGCGTCCGTCTCGTCGATGCCGCGCTGCGCCGCGTATTCGCGCACTTCCTGCGTGATCTTCATCGAGCAGAACTTGGGGCCGCACATCGAGCAGAAGTGCGCGATTTTGCTCGAGTCCTTCGGCAAGGTCTCGTCGTGGAATTCGCGCGCAGTGTCGGGGTCGAGACCGAGGTTGAACTGGTCCTGCCAGCGGAACTCGAAGCGCGCTTTGGAGAGCGCGTCATCGCGCGCCCGCACGCCAGGATGGCCCTTGGCCACGTCGGCCGCGTGCGCCGCGATCTTGTAGGCAATGATCCCCTGCTTCACGTCGTCGCGGTCCGGCAGGCCCAGATGCTCCTTGGGCGTGACATAGCACAGCATCGCAGTGCCTGCCCATCCGATCATCGCGGCACCGATGGCGCTGGCGATGTGGTCGTAGCCGGGCGCGATGTCGATGGTCAGCGGGCCCAGCGTGTAGAAAGGCGCTTCGTGGCAATGCTTGAGCTGCTCGTCCATGTTGGCCTGGATCAGGTGCATGGGCACGTGGCCGGGGCCTTCGATCATGGTCTGCACATCGTGCTTCCACGCGATCTGCGTGAGTTCGCCCAGGGTGCGCAGCTCGGCGAACTGGGCCTCGTCATTGGCATCCGACGCACAGCCGGGGCGCAGGCCATCGCCGAGCGAGAAGCTCACGTCGTAGGCCTTCATGATGTCGCAGATGTCCTCGAAGTGCGTGTAGAGGAAGCTCTCCTTGTGATGCGAGATGCACCACTTGGCCATGATCGATCCACCGCGTGAGACGATGCCGGTACGGCGGCCCGCCGTCAGATGGATGAAGGGCAGGCGCAGCCCGGCGTGGATGGTGAAGTAATCGACGCCCTGCTCGGCCTGCTCGATTAACGTGTCGCGGTAGATCTCCCAGCTGAGGTCCTCGGCCACACCACCCACCTTCTCGAGGGCCTGATAGATGGGCACGGTGCCGATGGGCACCGGGCTGTTGCGCACGATCCAGTCGCGCGTCGTGTGGATGTTGCGGCCGGTGGAAAGGTCCATCACGTTGTCGGCGCCCCAGCGGATCGCCCAGACCAGCTTCTCGACCTCTTCCTCGATGCTGGAGGTGACCGCAGAGTTGCCGATGTTGGCGTTGATCTTGACCTTGAAGTTGCGGCCGATGGCCATCGGCTCGACTTCGGGGTGGTTGATGTTGGCCGGGATGATGGCGCGGCCGCGCGCCACTTCGTCGCGCACGAACTCGGGCGTGATGATCTTCGGGATGCTGGCGCCCATCGGGTTGCCGGCAAGGCGCCTCTCCCGCGCCGGGTCGCAGAGGTATTCGGCCATCCATTCGCGCCGGCCGCTCTCGCGCAGCGCCACGTATTCCATCTCGGGCGTGACGATGCCGCGGCGCGCGTAGTGCATCTGCGTCACGTTGGCGCCGGCCTTCGCGCGGCGCGGCGTGCGCTGGAGGGCGGCGGCGCCCGCGCGCAATTCGGCAATGCGCTGCGCATCGCGGTCTGCATGCGTCGCGCCATCGTCGAGCGCGAGATGCAGGCGGCCTTCATAGCCCTCGGTATCGCCGCGCTCGGCAACCCAGGCGCCGCGCACATCGGGCAAGCCGCGGCGCACGTCGATCTCGGCGGCGGGGTCGGTGTAGGGGCCGGAGGTGTCGTAGAGCGATACCTGTTCGCCATTGGTGAGCGACACGTCGCGCACCGGAACGCGCATATCGGGCCGGCTGCCTGTGATGGCACCTTTGGTCGAGGCGGGGAAGGGATCTCGCGTGAGCGCGAGAAGGGACGCGAACTTGTCGATGGCATTCATGCGGGCACTCCTGTTTGGCAGACAACGGGGTGCTCCGCGATCGCTCCGGGCGGGTGCCTGTTCATCGGGGTCAGGGCACCGGGGAGTCGCAGCTCTTCTTACGCTGGTATGAACCAGATCAAGTTCGCGGGTTCGGCCGCTTGGCCATCTCAGCACGCAAACTGCGCACACCCCGGAGCGGGGCCGATTCTAGGCTTCGTTCGGCCGGGGAATCAAGCGGGATGCGCCGCGATCCGCGGGCCGCCGGTCAGCAGCTCGTCCGCAGGGCTGTCGGCCTCGGCCCGCGTCCATGCATCGAGCCCGCCCGCAAGCACGCGCACACGCGGCAGGCCCGCGGCCATCAGGACGCGCGCGGCAGCCACGGCGGAGGCGTCGTCGGGGCAGTCGCAGAACACCACAAGCGCACGACCGTCCTGGAAGGCACCGAGGCGCTTGGGCAGATGCTGGAGTTCGATGGCGATGGCGCCGGGGATGGCGCGCGCATCCAGCGCGCGCGCCTCGTTGGAGCGCACATCGATCACCGTGAGCCCGCCGCCGCCGCCGCCGGCGAGGGCCTCGCGCAGCGCGTCGACCTCGATATGCTCGATGTCGTCCGCGCGCAGCGCCATGCGGCGCTGGCGATAGCGCCATGCGACGAAGCCCAGCAGCGCAAGCCCCAGCACCGCCGCCGCCGTGAGGCCGACGCTCGAGAGCACCGACAGAACATCCTGGATGGCGGAGTGGAAGATGCGGCCGACCGCGAGAAAGCCGAGCGTCCAGATCAGCGCGGCAACTGTTTCGTACGACAGGAAGCGCAGGTTCGACATCCCCAGCGCGCCCGCCATCGGCGGCGCCACGACCGACACACCCGGCACGAACTTGGCCGCGATCAGCGACATCCCGCCCCAACGCCCAAGGATCGATTCGCTGCGCTTGACGCAAGTATCCGCGGACAGCGAGATGCGGCACAGCAGCCGCATCACGCGGTATCCCCAGCGGCGCCCGGCCAGGAACCAGGCACCGTCGCCGAGGATGTTGCCGAGCACCGCGGCGAATACCACCGCGATGAAGGACACCTGTCCGCCCACCGTCAGCCCACCGGCGACGATGAGAAAGGGCACCGCCGGCACCGGCGCGCCCAGGCGCGTCGCCAGGGTGGCGACGAAGACCACGACGGCGCCCTGAGTGGCGAGAAGCGCGACGAGATCGTTCATGTTCTTTCTTCTAGTCCCCTTGTGCGGGGCGTGCCGCCGGGGTGGTTTCGGCGCTGCGGCTAGGAGCGGCGATGCTGCGCAGGTCGATGTCGGAGAAATAGGCCAGGCCATGGCCATGCGTGTTGTCCGCGTCCGCCGATATGGCGACCGCCACGATGTCCGGGACGGTGTCGCCCGCCTCTTCGCCGAAAGCGCGGCGGTAGTCGGCCAGCAGGTTGCGGCGCTCCGGCACCCAGGCCCCGGCGCTGGCGGCGGGCCCCGACTCGACAATGACCATGCGAATCCTCTTGGTGAAGGCGTTCACGAGTTCAGTGCCCTTGGCTTCCTTGATGTCCCAGACGTAGCACAGGGTCTCGCTGGGCACCTCCTCGCCGGTCGTGCGCCGCGCCAGCGCCAGGCGGGTGCGCTCGCCGAGCGACAGCCGCTCTGTCGGAAAGTCGAAGAAGACGCAGATCTTGGCGGCGCCGTCATCGCCGGAACGTGTGTGCAGATCGGCGTCCTTCACGAAGTCGTCGACGCGCCAGCGCCATCGCAGCGTGGTGGACGCGTTGAGCGGCGCGTGGACCGGATGAACGAGGTTGCCGTAGGACTGGTCTGCCTCCACCTTGAGAACCTTGCGGCCGTCCTGCTGCACGACCTCGAAACGCGTCGGCACCTTGTTGGGCAGGCCGGAGAAATGCCAGGGCTCGGGCGGTTGCTCGCCGTGCGCACTGGAGAAGGGTGTGAGAGGGAGAGCATCCTCGGCACGCGCGGCCGGCGTCCCCATCCAGAGGATCGCGGCAACCGACGGCAATGCGAGGGTCGCCCAGCGAGGCGGGAGAGCGATTCGGATTCTTGTACTGGTGGACATGCTGCCTCTCCTGCCGTGGATAGCCCCTGAAGTATGGCCATGAAGTGTGCAACGCAAGTGCCGCCGGATAAATACGCCAAAAGGAATCTATGTGTCTCCTCCCGGGACACAATCCCCTCGATTGCTATTCAATTCATAGCAAGAGAATCAAGCCCGGCAATGACCTGCGGTCTCAAATGAGCAAGCCCGTCAGTGGGGGTCGCCTTCGAGGTAGTACCACCGGCTGAGGACGCCATCGTCCTCGCGCACGAAGCGGCTGCGTTCGTGCAGTCGTGTCGCGACGCCGGCGCTGTTGCGCTGGCGGGCGACGAACTCGACTTCCGCATGGTCGGCGTCCAGCACCGAGCGGGAGCGGACTTCCAGACCCAGCCACTTCACGCCGGGTTCGAAGCTCACGCTCGCGGGGCGCGTCGACGGGTGCCAGGTCGCGAGCAGGTAGTCCGCGCGCTCTCGAACGAAAGCCGTGTAGCGCGAGCGCATGAGCGATTCGGCATCCGACGCCGGCGTGTTTTCGTAGTCGTCGAGGTAGCGCCCGCAGCACTGCGAGTAGGCCAAGGGCATTTCCCGGCGATCGCGGCGCCCGCAGGGACAAGAGACTCGAATGGGATTGGCGGAGGATGAGGACATGACGAGAGGTGACAGCAATTCTGCGCGTATTGTGCAGACCCTCGCACAAACCCTGAACGATCAACCGTGGCGTGCCGCCTGCCGCGCGGCTAAGCTCCAGCCCCAAGAGGGGGTTGGCAATGTACCTGACGGCTTCGGAACAACACGCGTTGCGCGGCGTCTTCGCGCTGCTTTCGGAAGACCAGAGCGAGCGCGACATCCGCGAGCGCACAGGCAGGGCCCTGCTCGATCTTCTGCGCGCCGACCAGTTCGCCTCCTTCGTCTGGAACGCCGAGCGCGGGTCCTTTGACCACCGGGTGGCGCTGAACATGGACCCCGCCAACCTCGACCGCTATGCCGAGTGGCACCAGCATCACGACCCCATCACCTTCGTGCTGCAGTCGCGCCGCCATGCCACCCGCGTGACCGAGGTGATGCCCCAGCGCGATCTGATGCGCACACCCTTCTTCAACGACTTCCTGTCGCGCGATGGCCTGCATTGGGGGCTGAACCTGCATGCGTTCGACGGCGACCGAGCGCTGGGCGATCTTCGGATCTGGCGCCGCCGTGGCCGCGGCGACTTCGGCGCACACGAGGTGGGCCTGCTCGACCTGATCGAGCCCGCCTTCACCGGCGCCTTGCAGCGCGCGCAACGCGCCGCGGCCCCGGCCGCGAACACCGCAAACTCGACGCCACTGAGCGCGCGCGAACGGCAAGTCGCCCAAGCCGTGCGCGAAGGTCTCACCGACAAGGAAATCGCGCGCCGCATGGCCGTCAGCGTCCCGACGGTGCGGACCTATCTGCGGCGGATCTTCGATAAGGTGGGCGTCGAGCGCCGCTCAGCGCTGGCCGGGCTGGCCCCGACGTGTTGATCAGGCCCGGCGCGCCTGCCCGCCACCCTACTTTGGCGCCGGCAGCCTGCCCAGCAGCGCCTCCACCGCCATGCCCAGCGCGAGTAGTTGGCGATCGCTGCCCGCCGGGCCATCGAATTCGAGCCCGATCGGCAGGCCGCTCGTGGCGCCGAGGCCGGAAGGCAGTTGGAGACCGGGGATGCCGGCATTGCTGCCGGGGTCGGTGTTCTGGATCAGAGCGCCGAAGTTCTCCGGGCTGCTGGCCTCGGGCGTGGCTTCGAGCGCCACGCGCGGCACCGTCGGGAAGACCAGCGCATCGAGCCTGTTCGCCCTGAAGGTGTCGATGTAGAGCTTCTGCAGCGCCGGCCGCGCGACGCGCATCGCGTTGTCGTAGGCTGGCTTGGCATCCACCACGCCATTGGCGGCGGGCAGCTTGCGCGGGATCACCAGGCCGTCGAAGGTGCCCTTGACATCGGGACTGGCGATGGCCGCAGCCAACTGCGCGATGTCGACGCCCGTGCGGTACCTGGCCAGGTACGCCCCCAGGTCGTCATTCGCCTCGTACAGCGCGACCGGAAAGCCGACGGCGCCGTTGATCTCCATCAGCTTCGGCATCTCCACGTCCACCAGCGTAACGCCGGCCGCCCGCAGCTTGACCAGCGCGGCGTCGGTGGCGGCGCGGGTGTCGGCGTCCAGGTTCGCGAAGAGGGCCGGCACCACGCCGAGCCGCACGCGCTTCAGGTCGGCCGCCTTGAGCGGCTTGCCGCCGGCGATCACGCGGTCGAGCAGCGCGAGGTCGGCCACCGAGAGCGCCATCGGGCCGGCGGTGTCGCGCGTGTGCGAGATCGGCGCGATGCCTTGCTGCGAATAGCGGCCCACGGTCGGGCGCAGGGCGGCACAGCCATTGAAGGCGCAGGGAATGCGCACCGAGCCGCCGGTGTCGGTGCCGAGCGCGGCCGGGGCCATGCGCGCGCCGAGCGCCGCACCGTTGCCCGACGAGGAACCGCCCGCAATGCGGCTGGGATCGTAGGCATTGCGCACGCCGACCTCGGGCCCGGTCTGGAACGCCGGGTTGTAGCCGGTGACACCGAATGCCAGTTCGTGCATGTTGGTCTTGCCCAGGATGACTGCGCCGGCCGCGCGCAATTTGGCGACCACGGGTGCGTCGACGCCGGGCACGAAGCCCTTGAGCGCGGGCGTGCCGGCAGTGGCCGGCAGTCCCCGGACCTGGATGTTGTCCTTGATCACCACCGGCAGGCCGCCGAGCGGCTTGCAGGCGCCGCCGCGCTTCCGCGCGGCATCGGCCGCGCGCGCGGCGCCGAGCGCGCCGGCCTCGTCGAGCGTGATGAAGGCGTTGAGCTGCGGCCGGGACTTGGCCTGGGCAAGATAGGCCGCCACCAATTGCTCGCTGCCCAGCGAGCCGGCACAGAGGCGCTGCGCCGCTTCGCTGGCCGTCAGCGTGGCGAGGTCAAGGGCGGCGGGCTGTGCATGGGCCGGCAGCCCCAGGGCCGCAATGCACAACAGTGCCCCCGTGCGAATGGCGCAATAGTGAATCGAACGCGACATGGCAGGAACCCCCGACAAAGAGATCGCCATGCTGCGCCGCCAGGCGCCATTTGTCTGTCATCGAAATCGATGACAGCACGCAAGCCGCTCAGGCCAGTGCGCGCTGGATCAGGAGCTTCTGGATATCCGACGTCCCCTCGTAGATCTGGCACACGCGAACATCGCGGTAGATGCGCTCCAGCGGGAAATCGTTGACATAGCCGTAGCCGCCCAAGGTCTGAATGGCGGCGCTGCAGACCCGCTCGGCCATCTCGCTGGCGAAGAGCTTGGCCATCGCCGCTTCCTTCAGACAAGGTCGTCCCGCGTCGCGCAGGCTCGCGGCATGCCAGATGAGCTGGCGGGCCGCTTCGAGCTGGGTGGCGCACTCGGCCAGCCGGAAGCCGACGGCCTGCTGATCGAAGATCGAGCCGCCGAAGGCCTGCCGCTCCTTGGCATAGGCCAGCGCCACACCGAATGCGCTGCGCGCCATTCCGACGCTCTGCGCCGCGATGCCGATGCGGCCGCCTTCCAGCGCGCCGAGCGCGATCTTGTAGCCCTCGCCCTCCTGCCCGATCAGGTTCTCCGCCGGAATGCGGCAGGCGTCGAAATTGATCTGCGCGGTGTCGCTCGAGTGCTGTCCCAGCTTGTCCTCGAGCCGCGCCACGGTGTAGCCGGGCGCATCGGTCGGCACGATGAAGGCGCTCATGCCGCGCTTGCCCGCGCCCTTGTCGGTGACCGCGATCACGATCGCGACCTGCCCGTTCTTGCCGCTGGTGATGAACTGCTTGACGCCGTCGATCACCCAGCCGTCGCCGTCCTTGCGCGCGGTGGTGCGCAGCGAAGAGGCATCGCTACCGGCCTGCGGCTCGGTCAGGCAGAAGGCGCCGAGCATCCGGCCTTGCGCCAGCGGCTGCAGCCACTTCGCCTTCTGCTGTGCGTTGCCGTAGCGCATGAGGATCGCGTTGACCGGGCAGTTGGTCACGCTGATCGCGGTGCTGGTGCCGCCGTCGCCGGCCGCGATCTCCTCCAGCACCAGCGCCAGCGTCAGGTAGTCGAGCCCCGCGCCGCCATCTTCCTCGGGTACGCAGATGCCGTAGGCGCCGAGCGCCGCCAGACCCGCGTGGGCTTCCTTCGGAAAGCTGTGCTCGCGGTCCCAGCGCGGCGCGTGGGGCCAGAGTTCGGCTTGGGCAAATGCGCGTACCGCCTCGCGGATCGCTTCCTGGTCGCTGGTGAGCAGCATGGTCTGGCTTGCCTTTGCTTAGATGAGTTCGAGCGCGACCGCCGTGCCTTCGCCGCCGCCGATGCAAAGCGTCGCGACCCCGCGCTTCTTGCCGCGCTGCTGCAGTGCATGGATCAGGGTGACCATGATGCGCGCGCCGCTCGCGCCGATGGGGTGGCCCAGCGCGCAGGCGCCGCCGTGCACGTTGACGATCTCGTGCGCCACCGAGAACTCCTGCATCAGCGCCATCGGCACCACGGCGAAGGCCTCGTTGACCTCCCACAGGTCGACGTCCTTCACCCCCCAGCCGGTCTTCTTGAACAGCTTGGCAACCGCGCCCACCGGCGCGGTCGAGAACCACTCGGGCTGCTGTGCGTGCGTGGCATGCGCGAGGAGGCGGGCGATCGGCTTCGCCCCGTATTTCTTCGCGGTGCTCTCGGTCATCATGACCAGGGCGGCGGCGCCGTCGTTGATCGACGAACTCGATGCGGCGGTGATGGTGCCGCCTTCCTTCTTGAAGGCGGGCTTCAGCGTGGGGATCTTGTCGAGCTTGACCTTGCCCGGGCCCTCGTCGACCTCGATCACGGTTTCGCCGCCGCGACCCTTGACGGTGACCGCCGCGATCTCGGCCTTGAAGGCCCCCGAAGCCGTGGCGGCCTTGGCCCGCTCGACGCTGGCGATGGCGAAGGCGTCCTGCTGCTCGCGCGTGAATTTGTACTTGGCCGCGCAGTCCTCCCCGAAGGTACCCATGGAGCGGCCCGGCTGGTAGGCGTCCTCGAGGCCGTCGAGCATCATGTGGTCGAAGATGCGGTCGTGGCCCATGCGGTAGCCGCCGCGCCCCTTGAGCATCAGGTAGGGCGCGTTGGTCATGCTCTCCATGCCGCCGGCGATCATGACTTCATGCGTGCCCGCGAGCAGCATGTCGTGCGCGAACATCGCGGCCTTCATGGCCGAGCCGCACATCTTGCTGAGCGTGACAGCCCCGGCGCTGTCGGGCAGGCCGCCCTTGTAGGCCGCCTGGCGCGCGGGCGCCTGGCCCTGGCCGGCCATCAGGCAGTTGCCGAACAGCACCTCGCCGACCGCATCGACCGGGATGCCCGCGCGCTCGACGGCCGCCTTGATGGCGACGCCGCCGAGGTCGTGCGCCGCGAGAGAGGAAAAGTCGCCCTGGAAGCCGCCCATGGGGGTGCGGGCGGCGCCGACGATGACGATGGATTCAGACATGTGGATCTCCTTGGTGAGTTGAGTTCGTGATTTCAGAAGTACGGCGCATGGCCATCGTGATGGAAGCGCTGCGCTTCGTCATAGGGAAAGACGTCGAGCATCTGCCCCGCCTGGATGCGCTGCTTGTGGCTCTGCCAGAAGGCGGCGTCCAGCAGGTCTGCGTGGTGGGCCATGAAGGCCTCCCGCACCGCCTGGTTGCCGAGCAGGAAGGGAGCAAAGGTCTCGGGGAAGACGTCCTTCGGGCCGACCGAATACCAGACCTCGCCGCTCATCTCTTCTTCCTCGTTGCGCGGCGTGGGCACCTTGCGGAAATTGCAGTCGGTGAGGTATTCGATCTCGTCATAGTCATAGAACACGACCTTGCCGCCGCGGGTGACGCCGAAATTCTTCCACAGCATGTCGCCGGGAAAGATGTTCGCCGCGACCATGTCCTTGATGGCATTGCCGTATTCGATGACCGCGTGCTCCAGCTGCTTGCAAGCGCGCTTGGTGTGCTCGGGATGGGCCATCTGGTCGACGGCTTCCTGCAGGTAGATGTTCAGCGGAATCATGCGGCGCTCGATGTAGACGTGCTTGACCACGACTTCCTTCTCCCGGTTGCCGTCACGGTCGCCGATCTCCAGCTGGCTGGGCGCGAACTTCCGAATCTCCTCGATGAGTTCGGGTTCGAAGCGGTCCAGCGGAAAGCCGACATCGCTGTACTCCAGCGTGTCGGCCATGCGGCCGACGCGGTCGTGCTGTTTCACCAGCATGTACTTGCTCTTGACCTGCTCGCGCGTCGTTTCCTTCTGCGGCGGGAAGAAGTCCTTGATGACCTTGAAGACGTAGGGAAACGAGGGCAGGTCGAACACCAGCATCACCATGCCCTTGATGCCGGGGGCGATGCGGAACCGGTCGCTCGAGTAATTGAGGTGGTAGAGGAAGTCGCGGTAGAAGAGCGTCTTGCCCTGCTTGGCCAGCCCGAGCGCGTTGTAGATCTCGCCGCGCGGCTTGCGCGGCATCAGCGAGCGCAGGAACTGCACGTAGGCCGAGGGCACTTCCATGTCGACCATGAAGTAGGCGCGCGCGAAGCTGAAGAGCATCTGCAGGTCTTCTTCGCCGAAGAGCGCCGCGTCGATGTAGAAGCGGCCCTCGCTGTCGTGCAGGATCGGCAGCGCGATGGGCAGCTCGACGAAGCCGTTGATGATCTTGCCCACGACGTAGGCGCCCTTGTTCCGGTAGAACAGGCCGGAGAGCACCTGCAGCTGGAAATTGGCGCGCAGCTTGACCTGATGGAAGCGCCCGAGGATGGCCGCGGCCACGCGCTCGGCGTCGCGGCGCACATCGGCATAGCGCCCTTGCAGAGCGTAGTCGTCGAGCACCGCCTCGATGGTGTCGGCCAGGGTGTCGTGAGTCGGGTAGTAGGCGCGGTAGGTCGGTGCGTCGCGCGGCTCGATGTACTCCGTGCTGATGGCCGGGCGCACGAAGATGAAGTCGTTCTGGAAATAGGCGCGGTGCAGGATCTTGGTGGTCACCGAGTTGAAGAAGGTCTCGGCCAGTTCGGGCTGGTGGTGATTGACCAGAAGGCCGATGAAGTGCAGCTTCACCTGGTGCCACACATCCATCGGCTGCTCGCCGGCCTTGAACTCCTTCTCCAGCCGCGCGACCGCCTCGCTCACCCGCAGGTCGTAGAACTCGATGCGTTCGCGCTGCGCGCGCTGCTGGCCGCCCCAATCCGCGGTCTCGAAACGATGCTTGGCGCGCGCCGACTCGGCTCGAAAGAGCTGGTAATGCCGATTGAAGCCGTCGCGCATCGCCTTCGCGATGTCGTAGGCCAGCGGCGAGTCGAGGCGCTGCGGGAACATGGGTTCAATCGGCCGCCTTGACGGCGTCGGGCGCCGGCTGGGAGAACTCCGCGGGCTTGCTCCACTTGTAGCGGATGCGCTGCACCGCCGCGCGGTAGAGATTCTCGAGCGGCTTGGTGCCATCGACGGTGATGCCCAGGTCCTGGAGAAGCCCGTCGTGCACACCGAAGGCCCAGCCATGGATGGCGACGGTCTGGCCGCGGCTCCAGGCGTCGACCATGACGGTGCTGACGGCCACGTTGACCACCTGCTCCGCCACATTGAGTTCGCACAGCGCATCGGCGCGGTCGGCTTCGGGCAGGCTCTCGATCATGACCCGATGACGGTCGCGCACGTCCTGGATGTGCCGGATCCAGTTATCGGCGATGCCGATGCGCGCGCCTTCCAGCGCGGCCTGCACGCCCGAGCAGCCATAGTGCCCCACCACCATGATGTGCTTGACCTTGAGCCGCTCCACGGCGAACTGAATCGCCGACAGCGCGTTGAGGTCGGAGTGGACCACGATGTTGGCGACGTTGCGGTGCACGAACACCTCGCCGGGCTCGAGGCCGGTGATCTGGTTGGCGGGCACGCGGCTGTCCGAGCAGCCGATCCACATGTACTTGGGCGTCTGCTGCTTCACCAGGCTGGTGAAGAAACCGGGGCGGTCGCGCTCCATCCGCGCAGCCCAGCTGCGGTTGTGGGCGAACAGGTCTTCAAGGGCGTCGGGCGTGTTGTCCATGATTCGATGAGAAGTGGGTTGGATGGGCCGGCACGCGCACTCAGCGTGCCTTCGTTTTGACGGCACGCGCGAGCGCCGCGCGTGCCTGCTTTTCCTGGGCGCGAACCTCGGCGAGATTGGCTTGCAGCTCGGCCAGCTGCGCCTCCAGTTGCGCGCGGTGCGTGCCGAGGACACCGAGGAAACGCTCCAGCTGCACGGCCGTGTCGCGCGGGCTGTCGTACATGTCGAGGATCTCCTTGACCTCGGTCAGTTTCAGGCCAAGCCGCTTGGCGCGCAAGGTGAGCGTGAGCCGGGTGCGGTCGCGCGCGGTGTAGACCCGCTGGAGGCCCGAGCGCTCCGGCGCGAGCAGGCCCATGTCCTCATAGAAGCGGATGGCCCGCGTCGTCAGGTCGAACTCTTTCGCGAGTTCGCCTATCGTGAAGGTGCTGAGGGTCTGCGACGGCATTGGGGGAGTTCGGTGACCTGTTCGGATCTTGGCGGCGACTGCGATTGCGAGGGCGACAGCGCTTTCCGGACGCACTGCCTACAATATCGGGACTTCTCTGTGACGTTTACGTTAACGTCAATCGTACATGAACCTTCTCGAACGCGAACTCCATTACCCCTTGGGCGACACCCTGCCCGCTCCCGGCCAGGCACTCGAGGTATTGCCCGGCGTGCGCTGGATTCGCATGGGCCTTCCCTTTGCGCTCGACCACATCAACCTCTGGCTGCTGCGAGACAGCATCGACGGCGTGGAAGGCTGGACGGTGGTCGACTGCTGCATTTCGCACGACGCGGCGCGTGCCCAGTGGGAACAGATCTTCGCCACGCAGCTCGAAGGCATGCCGATCCTGCGCGTGATCGTGACCCACATGCATCCTGACCACGTCGGCCTGGCGTCCTGGCTGTGCGCGCGCTGGAAGGCACCGCTGTGGATGAGCTCGACCGACTACCACGTGGCGCGCGTGCTCACCACCGCCGGCGACACGCTGGCGGGCGGTGAATCGGCCGCGGACTTCTTCGCCTCGCATGGTCTCACCGACCCGGAGTCGGTCGCGAAGATCCGCGCGCGCACCAACTACTACGCCAACATGGTGCCCTCGGTGCCGGCCAGCTTCGTGCGCATGATGGACGGCGACACGGTCATGATCGGGGGCCGCGGCTGGCGCTGTATCAGCGGCTATGGCCACGCGCCGGAGCACATCGCGCTCTTCTGCGAGGAGATCAAGGCACTGCTCGGCGGCGACATGATGCTGCCGCGCATCTCCACCAACGTGAGTGTGTACGCGGGCGAGCCGGAAGCCAATCCGTTGCGGCTCTTTCTCGACAGCATCGAGCGCTTCAAGGCGCTGCCGCCGGACACGCTGGGCCTGCCCTCGCACGGCAAGCCCTTCACCGGGATTCACCGGCGCGTCGAGCAGTTGAAGGAACACCATCGCGACCACCTGGCGGAACTGCTGGAGGCCTGCACCCTGCGCCCGCACAGTGCCGCCGAGGGCTTGCCCATCCTCTTCAAGCGCGCCCTCGATCTCCACCAGATGACCTTCGCCATGGGCGAGACGGTCGCGCACCTGCATCTTCTGTGGTTTGCAGGCCAGCTCCAGCGCAGTATTGCGGAGGACGGCATCTACCGCTTCGGCGTTCCCGCATGAACACGATGGAGCGCTTGCGCGCCGGCCTGCTGGCGGGCGCCACGAGGCTCGATCTGTCCTGCGGCCTCACGGAGTTCCCCCGCGAGATCTTCGCGCTTGCGGATTCGCTGGAAGTGCTCAACCTCTCCGGCAATGCGCTCGAGCACCTGCCCGAGGACTTGCACCGGCTGCACCGGCTGCGCGTGCTCTTCTGCTCGGACAACCGGTTCACGGAAGTGCCCGAGGCGGTCGGGCAATGTCCTCGGCTCGATATCGTGGGCTTCAAGGCCAACCGCATCCGTCGCGTTCCCGCGGCTTCGCTGCGGGCGTCCTTGCGCTGGCTCATCCTCACGGACAACCAGATCGAGGAGCTGCCGGCCAAGCTCGGGCGCTGCGCGCGGCTGCAGAAGCTGATGCTCGCGGGCAATCGCCTGCGGACGCTGCCGCCGGAGCTGGCGAGTTGCCGCCGGCTCGAACTGCTGCGCATCTCGGCCAACCGTTTCGATGCCCTGCCCGATTGGCTGCTGTCGCTGCCCAGGCTTTCATGGCTGGCCTTCGCCGGCAATCCCTTCATCGAATCGCATGAAGCCGCCGCGCTGGCGGCGCAGGCGGCGCCGGGCATCGACTGGCACCGTCTCGCATTGCAGCACCAGCTGGGCGAAGGCGCTTCCGGGGTGATCCACCAGGCGCAATGGCAGCGCCCGGATGGGTTCGTCGAAGGCGTGGCCGTGAAGATCTTCAAGGGCGCGGTCACCAGCGACGGCTGGCCGCATAGCGAGATGGCCGCCTGTGTTGCCGCCGGCGCGCATCCGAGCCTGATCTCCGCACGGGGCCGGATCAGCGGCCATCCCGAAGGCGCTGCCGGCCTGGTGCTGCAGCTCGTGGATGCGGACTTCCGCAACCTGGCCGGCCCGCCAAGCCTTGCCTCCTGCACGCGCGACGTCTACAACGGCGATACGGGCTGGTCGACCGAGTCCGCGCTGCGCATGGCGGCAGGCATCGCCTCGGCCGTCGCGCAGCTGCATGCGCGCGGCATCCTGCACGGCGACCTCTACGCCCACAACATTCTCTGGAACGACGAAGGCGGCTGCCTGCTGGGTGACTTCGGCGCCGCCTCCTTCCTGCCTCGCGACGACCGCGCGCAGGCGCGGGCCCTGCAGCACATCGAGGTGCGCGCCTTCGGCTGCCTGCTCGAGGAACTGCTGGCGCTGTGCACGCGCGAAGATGACGCGGACCACGCGACCGCCGCGCTGCTGACAGCACTTCAGTTGCGCTGTGTCCAGGCCGAGGCGGCGGCGCGGCCGGCATTCGCCGAGATCGCGTCGACCCTGGACGCCGCGCTGAAGCTCACCGCCGCCGTCGCAACCGGCCGCTGAGCGACGTCACCCATGCGCACGCTGCCGCTGCCCACTCGCGACGGTGTCGGGCCGAGCTGCGTGGCCTTGCCCGAAGGGCCCTGGACAACCATCGCCGACTTCCTGATGGACCGCTTCGCGGCCATTCCGCGATCGACATGGGAAGCGCGCATCCGGGCCGGCGAGGTGATCGACGAGCACGCCGTGCCGGTGACCGAGACTCGCCGCTTCGAGCCACGCCTGCGGGTCTACTACTACCGCTCGCTCGAATCCGAACCCCGCATTCCCTTCGATGAAATCATCCTGTTCCAGGACGAGCAGCTCGTGGCCGTGGACAAGCCGCATTTCCTGCCGGTCACGCCAGTGGGCAAGTACGTGCAGGAAAGCCTGCTCGTGCGCCTGAAGCGCAAGCTGGGGCTGGACGACCTGGCCCCGCTGCACCGCATCGACCGCGAGACCGCCGGCGTGGTGCTGTTCTCGGTACAGCCCGCGACGCGCGGCATCTACCACGCGCTGTTCTCCCAGCGCGAGATCACCAAACACTACGAAGCCATCGTCCCATGGCAGCAGGGGCGCGTGCTCCCGCCCGTCCATCGCAGCCGCCTTGCCGATGACGAACATTTCATGCGCATGAAGGAGATCGCCGGCGAGCCGAACTCGGAAACGCGGCTCGAACTCATGCAAGCCCGCGGCGGATGGGCTCGGCTGCGCCTGTCCCCGGTCACCGGGCGCCGGCATCAGCTGCGCGTGCATTGCGCGGCGCTGGGCCTGCCCATCCTGAACGATGCGATCTATCCTCAGCTCCTGCCCGAGGGCGATGAGGATTTCAGCCGGCCGCTCCAGCTGCTGGCCATGGAGCTTGCCTTCCGCGACCCGGTCAGCGGGATGGCACGCCATTTCTCAAGCCTCAGGTCGCTGGCGCTTCCTGCCTGACGGGTTCGGCCCGCGCCCCACGGCCTTCGAGGCCCCAGCCCGCGCCGATGGAACCAAGGTGACGCGCTTCAGCCGAGCGGCGCACTAAGCTGCGGGTCGTCGGCGCCAATGCCGCGCATCCAGGAGACACCCAGCATGGACACCACCCACCTCTTCTCGCTCAAGGGGCGCACCGCGCTCATCACCGGCGGCTCGCGCGGCATCGGCCGCATGATCGCCGAGGGCTTTCTGGCGCAGGGCGCCCGCGTCTACATCTCGGCCCGCAAGGCCGCGGCCTGCGACCAGACTGCGAAGGAACTCTCCGCCCTCGGCCACTGCGTTTCGCTGCCGGCCGATGTGTCGACGGTCCAGGGCGCGCACGCCCTGGTCGACGCCTATTCGAAGCACGAAGGCACGCTCGACATCCTGGTCAACAATGCCGGCGCGGCCTGGGGCGCGCCCTACGACGAGTTCCCGGAAAGCGGCTGGGACAAGGTGGTGGATCTCAACCTCAAGACGCCCTTCTTCCTCACCCAGGCGCTGACGCCGATGCTGCGGAAATCGGCCACCGACCATCTGGCGAAGGTCATCAACATCGCGTCGATCGACGGGATCTCGGTCAACCCGCAGGAAACCTATTCGTACGCGGCGAGCAAGGCGGGACTGATCCAGCTCACGCGACGCATGGCGCTGCGCCTGGCGCAGGACCGCATCGTGGTGAGCGCCATTGCACCGGGTGCCTTCGCATCCGACATGAACAAGGACGCGCGCGATCACGGTGAAGAGGTGAAGGCTCGCATCCCGGCCGGCCGCATCGGCACGCCCGAAGACATGGCGGGGGCGGCGATCTACCTTGCTTCGCGGGCAGGCGACTATGTGATGGGCTCGACCCTGGTCGTGGACGGGGGCGTCACCCACGCCCGGTAGTCCCATGCGCCCGTGGAGTCGGCGCGAGGCGGTCACCACCGCGGAACGGGCTGCTCCTTGAGTTGCTGCCGCAACACACCGTAGTCCGGCATCACGCTCTCCACCGTCTCCCAGAAGCGCGCGCTGTGATCCATCACGCGCAGATGGCTCAGTTCGTGCGCGACCACGTAGTCGATCACGGGCATCCGGAAGTGCACCAGCCGCCAATGCAGCCGGATCGCGCCGTCGGCGCTGGCGCTGCCCCAACGCGTCGAGGCATTCGACAGCGAGAGCTTGTTCCAGCTCACACCCAGGCGCGGGGCGAAGTGATCGAGGCGCTCGATGAAGATGCGCCGCGCCTGGCGCATGAGCCAGGCCTGCGCGGCGTCGCGGATCTGGGCCTCGCTCGCATCGTTGGCGACCGCAAGACGCAGGATGTGCGGCGCATCGCCTGCGCCGGCGTCGAGGATGCCCCCGATACCTTCGAAGGCGTGGTGCGGGTCGAGTTGCACCACGACAGGCTCCCCGAGAAAGGCAAAGCTGACGCCGTCCCGCCACTCGATGCGCTCCGCTTCGAGCCGTGCATGGCGCTGCTGCGTTTCGGACAACTTGCGCAGGATCCAGTCCGACTTCTCCCTGACCGCCGCATCGACGTCGCGCAGCGCGACCCAGCGCGGCGCGCGCACCGACAAGCCCTCCGCACCGACCACGAAGCCGATGGTGCGGCGCTTGCCGCGCGTGAACTCGTAGGCGACGCGGGCATCCCCCAGCATGAGTTCGCGGGTGGCGCGCGGGTGCACGAAGCTCGCCGGCGTCAGGGCATCCGCCAGCGGCAGGGGCGGCCGGCTGGGGCCTGCCATGCGCTCCTCGAGCGGGGCAGGCGCCGACGCGGGCGCGACCGACAACTCATCGAACAGATCCAGCGTGAACTGCAGCAGGCCGCGCATGTTCGAACCTCAGGCGATCGTCGACACGGGCGCGGGGACCGGTGCATAGGCCTCGGGATCGAGGCGACGCATCTCGGCCTCGATCCACGCCTCGACCTCGCGCATCAACTCGTCGGGCCGGCGGCCCACGCTGGGGATGGCGGGGCCGATCGACACGTCGACCACGCCCGGATGCTTGATGAAGGCCTTGCGCGGCCAGACCCTGGCCGAGGTCACGGCGATCGGGATCACCGGCACGCCGGTCTCGCAGGCCAGCCGCGTGCCGCCGCTCTTGTAGGTGCCTTGCTGCCCGCGCGGAATGCGGGTGCCTTCCGGGAACATGATGATCCAGATGCCCTGCGCGAGCAGCTTGCGGCCCTGCGCCACAACCTTATGGAAAGCCTTCGTGCGCTGGCTGCGGTCGATGTGGATCATGTCGAGCCGCGCCATGGCCCAGCCGAAGAAAGGCACGTAGATCAGCTCCTTCTTGAACACGAAGGCCAGCGGGTGCGGCATCAGCGTCGGCATCAGGAAGGTCTCGAAGGTCGACTGGTGCTTCACCAGAAGCACCGCGCCGGCGAGTTGGTCGGTCGGCAGGTTTTCCATGCCGGTGACGCGGGTGCGGATGCCGAGCAGCACGCGCGCCCCGCCGATGGCCCAGCCGAGCCAGCGCACCGCCATCCAGTAAAGCGGAATGCCACGCTTCCAGAGCGAGCTGACCACCATGATGAGACCCCAGGGGATCACGGTGACGAGCATCCACAGGGCGTGGACGAGGGATCGGAGGAAGGACATCAGATGGCTAGCTTCAGGGCGGCTCGCTGCTCGCGTTCGAGCAGGAAGTCGACAAAGGCGGGCAGGTCGTCGTGCACGCTGGTTGTTGCGGGGTATTCCGGCGGCAGGGTCTCCATGCCTCGGCAGGACGCGCTCGTGCCGGTGAGCAGCAGATGCGGCTCGCAGCCGGCCGCGGCACCGGCCTGCAGATCGCGCAGGCTGTCGCCCGCGGTGGGCACATTGGCCAGGTCGACGCCGTAGCGCTCGCCGATCTGGAAGAACAGGCCGGGCTTGGGCTTGCGGCAATCGCAGCCTTCGTCCGGCGCGTGCGGGCAAAAGAAGACGGCATCGACACGGCCGCCGACGGCGGCGAGCATCTTGTGCATCTTGGCATGCATGGCATTGAGCGAGGCGACGTCGAACAGGCCACGGCCGAGGCCCGACTGGTTCGATGCGATCACCACGTGCCAGCCCGCATGGTTGAGCCGCGCGACCGCCTCCAGCGCGCCGGGCAGCGGCGTCCACTCGCTGTCGCTCTTCACGAAGTCTTCGCGGTGCACATTGAGGGTGCCGTTGCGGCCGAGGATGACGAGTTTCATGGTGCTGCGATCGATCAGGCGGCGAGCCGTTCGAGCTGCGCCACGCGGTTCATCGCGGCATGCAGCGATTTCAGAAGGCCCAGGCGGTTGAGCCGCAAGTCGGATTGCTCGGCGTTGACCATCACGCCGTCGAAGAAGTCATCCACCGGTGCGCGCAGGGCGGCCAGGGTCTGCAGCGAGGCGGTATAGTCGCCGGCGTCGAACCGGGCGTTGGCCACGGGGACCACTTCCTGCATCGCGGCGTAGAGCGCCTTCTCGGCATCTTCGTGCAGCAGCAGCTCGCTCACATGGGCGTCGGCTTCCGGCGACTTCTTGAGGATGTTGCCGATGCGCTTGTTGGCTGCCGCCAGCGCGGGCGCTTCGGGCAGCGCTGCGAAGGCCCGCACGGCCGCCAGCAGCTTCGGCACTTCGACCAGGCGCTGCGGATTCGGCGCCAGCACGGCGTCGACTTCCTGCGCGCTGGCGCCCTGCTCGCGCAGGCTGCCGGCAAGGCGGTCGTAGATGAAGCCCTGCAGATCCACCAGCGCGCGTGCGGGCTGGAAGTCCGGGATGTGCCGGAACTGCTCGGCGGCGTCCTGCACCAGGGTGTCCAGGCTCAGGGGCAGGCTCTTCTCGATCAGCATGCGCAGCACGCCCAGCGCATGGCGGCGCAGCGCGAAGGGGTCGCGGTCGCCGGTCGGCAGGTTGCCGATGCCGAACATGCCGACCAGGGTTTCGAGCTTGTCGGCCAGCGCGACGACCACGCCCACCGGGTTGCGAGGCAGCTCGTCGCCCGCGAAGCGCGGCTTGTAGTGGTCTTCGATCGCATCCGCCACGGCGGCCTCCAGGCCGTCGTGCAGCGCGTAGTAGCGGCCCATGGTGCCCTGCAGTTCGGGGAACTCGCCGACCATGTCGGTCACGAGGTCGGCCTTCGCGAGTTGCGCCGCCTGCGTGGCTTGCGCCGCAAGCGCCGAGTCCCCCAGGCGTTGCGCGATGGCGCGGGCGATGTGCATCACGCGCAGCACGCGCTCGCCCTGCGTGCCCAGCTTGTTGTGGTAGACCACCTTGCCCAGGGACTCGACGCGCGAGGCCAGCGATTTCTTGCGGTCCTGGTCGAAGAAGAACTTGGCATCGGCCAGTCGCGGGCGCACGACGCGCTCGTTGCCGCCGATGACGGCGCTGGCGTCGTCGGGCCGGATGTTGCTGACCACCAGGAACTTGTTGGTGAGGCGGCCGGCCGCGTCGAGCAAGGGGAAGTACTTCTGGTTGGCCTTCATCGTCAGGATGAGGCATTCCTGCGGCACGTCGAGGAACTCGCGCTCGAACTCGCACACGAGCACATTGGGGCGCTCGACCAGCGCCGTGACCTCGTCGAGCAGCGCGTCGTCGTGGATCGGCAGGGTGCCGCCGCCCACGTTCACCGCTGCTTCGGCCAGCTGGCGTGCGATCTCGAAGCGGCGCGCCTCGAAGCCCGGAATGACGGCGCCCTGGTCGGTGAGTTGCGCCGCGTAGCTGTTGGCGTCGCGCAGCACGATCGGGTCGACCAAAGCCTCGAACCGGTGGCCATGGGTGTCGCGCCCGGCCTTCAGGCCCAGCGCCTCGATCGGCACGACCGCATCGCCGTGCATCGCGACCAGGCCATGCGCCGGCCGTACGAAGCTCACGCTGCTCCAGCCCGGCAGCTCGGAGCCGGCTTCGAGCTGGTAGCTCATGACCTTCGGGATCGGCAGCCTGGCGATCGACTCGGCCAGCGCCTTCTGCAGCCCTTCGGCCAGCGTCGCGCCCTTGGCGGTGCTCTCGAAGAACAGGGCTTCGGCCTTGCCGTCCATCGCGCGGCGCAAGCCCGGCACGGCCGACGCGTCCGCGCCGAGCGCGCCCAGGCGCTTCAGCAGCGCGGGGGTCGCGTTGCCCGAGGCATCGAGTCCGACCGCCACCGGCATGAGCTTCTGCGAGACCGCCTTGTCGGCTGCCTGCGCCAGCACGTTCGTCAGGTGCGCGGCGAGCCGTCGCGGGGACGCATAGGCCGTGAGAACAGAGGCCGCGTCGGCCAGGCCTTGCGCCACCAGCTGATCGCGCAGCGCGCCCGCGAATGCATCGCCCAGCTTCTTCAGTGCCTTGGGAGGCAGTTCCTCGACGAACAATTCGACGAGCAGGTTGTTCTTCGTGGTCATCGCTCAGGCCGCCTTCTTCGTGATCTGTGCGACCCACTCGCGCGGCGCCATGGGGAATCCGAGCCGCTCGCGGCTTTCGTAGTAGCTCTGCGCGACGCTGCGCGCGAGGTTGCGGATGCGGCCGATGTAGGCCGCGCGCTCGGTGACGCTGATCGCGCCGCGCGCGTCCAGCAGATTGAAGCTGTGCGCGGCCTTGAGCACCTGCTCGTAGGCCGGCAGGGCGAGCTGTTCTTCCATCAGGTGCCTGGCCTGTTTCTCGTGCGCCGCGAAGGCGGTGAACAGGAATTCGGCGTCGCTGTGCTCGAAGTTGTAGGTCGATTGTTCGACCTCGTTCTGCTTGTAGACGTCGCCGTAGCTGAGGCCGTCGGTCCAGGTCAGGTTGTAGACGTTGTCGACGCCCTGCAGGTACATGGCGAGGCGTTCGAGCCCGTAGGTGATCTCACCGGTGATCGGCTTGCAATCGATGCCGCCGACCTGCTGGAAGTAGGTGAACTGCGTCACTTCCATGCCGTTGAGCCAGACCTCCCAGCCCAGGCCCCAGGCGCCGAGGGTGGGGTTCTCCCAATCGTCCTCGACGAAGCGGATGTCGTTTTTCTTGAGGTCGAAGCCCAGCGCTTCGAGCGATCCCAGGTAGAGCTCGAGGATATTGCTCGGCGCCGGCTTCAGCACCACCTGGTACTGGTAGTAGTGCTGCAGGCGGTTGGGGTTCTCGCCATAGCGGCCGTCCTTGGGGCGGCGGCTCGGCTGCACATACGCCGCCTTCCAGGGCTCTGGCCCGAGCGCGCGCAGGAAGGTGGCGGTGTGCGAAGTGCCGGCGCCGACCTCCATGTCGTAGGGCTGCAGCAGCGCGCAACCCTGGTCGGCCCAGTAAGACTGAAGCTTGAGAATGATTTGTTGAAAAGTCAGCATGGTGGGCCCGGTGGCCGTTCGAAGGCGGGCAGCTTTCGACGCGGCGAACCGGGCATTTTAAGAGCGTGCTGACGCGAGAACGGCCGGTGGAGCACAACAACGCCCTCGCATCCATCGCCCGGGAAAAGTTGCGGCCGCCGCCGGGCCGCCCCAAGGCGGCCGCGCCGCCCCCTCGGGGGGTGGCGAATTACATGCAGCGAAGCGAACTGAAAAGCCGGGGGGCTCAATACTCCCAGAAGATGCGCTGCAGCTCCTTGCTGTCGCTGGTCTTGGTCAACGCGACCATCGCCAGGATGCGCGCCTTCTGCGGGCGCAGGTCGTGCGCGACCACCCAGTCGTACTTGTCGTCGGGCTGCTCGGCGTTGCGGATCACGAAGCCGTCCGGCACGCGCGAGCTGCGGATCACCGGGATGCCATCGGCGCGCACCTTCTGCAGGTTCGGCACGATACGGTCGGCCACCGAGCCGTTGCCGGTGCCGGCATGCACCAGCGCCTTCACGCCGCTCTTGGCCAGCGCGTCGATGGCGGTGGATGACACGCCCTCGTACCCGTAGGCGATCTCGACCAGGGGCAGCGCCGTGATGCTGTCGATATCGAACTCGGAATTCATCGTGTGGCGCTTGACCGGCGCCCGGAACCAGTAGTTCCGCCCCTCGACCACCATGCCCAGCGCGCCCCACTGGCTCTTGAAGGCCTCGGTCTTGATGTTGATCGTCTTGCTCACGTCGCGGCCGCTCTGGATCTCGTCGTTCATCGTGACGAGCACGCCCTTGCCCATCGCGTCCTTGCTGCCGGCCACGCTGACGGCGTCATAGAGGTTCAGCGCGCCGTCGGCCGACAGCGCGGTGCCCGGGCGCATGGAGCCGACCACGACGATCGGCTTGGCGGTGTGGACCGTGAGCGTCAGGAAGTAGGCGGTTTCCTCCAGCGTGTCGGTGCCATGGGTGATGACGATGCCGTCGACGTCGGGCAGCTTCGAAAGGGCCGAGACGCGCCTGGCCAGCGTCAGCAGGTTGTCGTTGGTCAGGCTTTCGGACGCAACCTGGAACACCTGCTCGCCGCGAACGTTGGCGACCTTCGAGAGTTCGGGCAGGCCCGCGATCAACTTGTCGACCCCGACTTTGGCGGCGGCATAGGTCGCGCTGTTGACGGCCGACGCGCCGGCACCGGCGATGGTGCCTCCGGTCGCGAGAATGACGACATGGGGCAGCGCCTGCTGGGCGTGCGCGATGACACTGCTCGCCGCGAGCGCGGCGGCGGCGGCGAAAACACGGAATCGACGGGCAAAGTACATAGGGTCTCCTGGTGGCGGTGGTGTGGTTTCTTTCGCGAAGCGGCGAGACGATATCGGAAAGACGCCCCCGTGAGTCAGGCCTCGGATGCCAAGCGCGCATGTGCTCATGCATGCGGTCGGGCAGCCGCTTTGCGCGGCGGAATGCGCCCAGGCGCTACCATCGCTTCGCGGCATCGCGCCCGCTGAAACGATGAGCACCGAAACCCTCCCCCCCACCGCCGTGGCGGCGCAGCAAATGCCCGCGCCGAGCGGCCCGCTCTCGCGCGCGAGACCCGGCCGCGAACGGATCCTCGCGGCGATCCGCGCCGCCGCGATCGCCGAATTCAGCCTGCATGGCCTCAAGGGCACCTCCACGCAGGCGATCGCGGCGCGCGCCGGGATCACCAAGCCCCAGTTGCACTACTACATCGCGGGCAAGGAAGAGCTCTACGAAGAGCTGTTGATGCAGGTGCTGCACGACTGGAAAGTGGTGTTCTCCTTCGAGGAGCATGCCAATGACCCGGCCAGGGTCCTGAACGACTACATCCGCAAGAAGCTCGACCACGCTTTCGACAATCCCGAGATCTCGCGCATCTTCACGCGAGAGGTGCTCGACGGCGGGCGCAACCTGGAGCGCTACTGGCCGAACGCGCGGGCCTGGACGCAGAAGAAGGTCGACATCATCAACGGCTGGATCGCGCGCGGGCTGATGCGGCCGCTGGACGCGCGGCTGCTGCTCATGCATATCTGGGCCATGACCCAGAGCTATGCCGACTACGCGCTGCAGACGCGCGTGATGCTCGGCCTCCCGCCGGATGCCCCCATCGAGCGCGAACCGATCGCGCGGGATCTGGTCGCCTTCGTGCTGGGGGGCTGCGGCATTCGAAATGCCTAGCTGGCACTCACAGTTCGTCGTGGATGTAGTCGGTTTCGAAGCGGACTTTCACCGCGTCGTCCAAGGTGTCGACCAGGCGCCCCAACTGCTTGTTGTTCTCCGCCTTGCTGCCCATATAGAACCCGGTCGTGGGATGGACCAGGCGGAAGCTGCTGCTGGAGCCTGGCCCCGCCGGCACGGGGACCCACCACGCGGTTGCACTCTCGCACGCATCAAAATAGTGCGCATACACGACCGAACGCTCGTTGCCATGGCCGTTTCCCTGGAGACACGTGAAGTGCCTCGTGTAGTGCGAGTACAGGACCATATTGGCGCCCACCCAGCCCACGGTCGCCGCACGAAAGCGCTGCGGCGGCAGTTCGCCTCCACTGGAAACGCGACCGACCATGGTCGTGGGCTGCTGCTCCGCGCCTTCCTGGGTGGGGGTCCGGACGCAGCACCAGCGCTGCGGAATTAGCGAGGGACATGGACTTGGCATCGACCACCTTCTTCGTCCATCCCGCCGCGAGGGCCACCGCCTGAAGGGTATCGAGGATGCCGGGACCGCAGTCGCCGTACGGGCACTCGGCGCGGGCCGGATAAGGCTGCAAGGTGTCGGTGAGCATCTGCTTGATCTGCGCCGGCGTCAGCGAGGGGTTGACCTGCTTCATCAGCGCGATCGTTCCGGACACCAGCGCAGCCGAAAATGAAGTGCCGCTCACGAATCCGTACTTGGCCTCGTCCGGGCCGGTGGGCGAGGCCCGGAAGAAGATCGCCGTGTAGATCTGGTGGCCAGGCGCCACCAGCGTCATTTTTCCGTAGTTGCTATCCGCGTAGAGTTCACCCCACTCGAAGGACGCGCCGACCGAGATCACCCCTTTGCAGTTGGCCGGATACTCGGTCTCGAAGTTCTCGCTGAAATTGCCGGCCGCCGCCACTACCGGCACATTGCGCGCCAGCGCGCCGTCGATCGCTTCCTGCATTCTCTTCGGGCATGCGCCCCGCGCGCTGAGGCTGAGATTGATGACGTCGGCTTTCTTCGCCGGTGGTGCCATGCCCTCGACCGTTCCGCCGGAAGTCCACGTGATCGCCCTGGCCACGGGCGATTGAATGTCGGAGCCGTTCGCCTTCACGCCCACGATCGGCATCAGCGTGGCACCCGGCGCTATGCCGCTGCCTCCAGCGCCATTGTTGGACGTGCCCAGTGCGGCGGCGGAGACCATCGTGCCGTGGTACGCGAACTGCGGGTCGTGGCTCGTGCCCGGATCGTCGTAGTTGGCATTGCGATCGACGAAGTTGTAGCCCGCCACGAAGCGATCGCTTCCCTTCGCAGGCAGGTCCGGATGCGCGCGATAGCCGGTGTCGACGATTGCGATGACCTGCCCCTTCCCGTCCACCCCCGTCCCCGTGGTGGCGTAGAACGCGCCCGTCCCAAGGAATTCGGTCATGCGCTTCAGGAACCATTGCAATGCAATGCCCGGATCATTGGGCATGTTCACGGGAACGGCAGGCCCGGCGCTGGCGGGCATGAGGCCGGTCATGTCGAAGTGGGCCTGCGCACTGCCGCTTTCCGGCACCCAGATGTTGAGCCAGGTGCGCGTGTATTGAGGATGGCCGGTCACTTCCAGGCGGATGCTGTAGTGGCGGTTGGCGGGCAGAGACATACCGTAACTGACCAGCGATTGGCCGCAGACTGCACCTTTGGAGCCGATCCCGGGCGGTGGCGCATGCGTGACGGCATCGAAGGGGGTCACGCACACGTGGTAACCGTCGGCGATCGACTGACTGCTCCACGTGATCGAACCGCCCAGATGGCCCACCGGGCCGGGAACGATCGACGCGTTGGATCCATTCGCCGACGCCAATAGCGCGAACCCGAGCGTGGCCTTGCGAATGAGGCTCATGAGTTTTTCTCCCTGCTGTTGTTTGGAACGCGGCGCATTTCAGCACAGGCGCCCCGCCTGATCGGGGCATAGGTGTCGCCGGCGCGCGACGCGGTGGCTTCGCCGAAGAGGGCCCAGGGCGTGCGCCATGTTTGTGCATCAGGCATGGCACATCGCTTGCTTAGTTTGACCACTCACTCTGATTAAGCGGTCAAACACACCATGCGAGTGCTCGTCGTCTATTGCCATCCGGTCGAAACCAGCTTTCATGCGGCCTTGCACCGGGAGGTGGTCCGCAACCTGCGCGAGGCGGGGCATGAGGTCGATGACTGCGATCTGTACGCGGAGGGCTTCGATCCGGTGCTCTCGCGCGAGGAACGGCTCGGCTATCACGATGTGCCGAGCAACCAGCTGCCCCTGAAGCCCTATGTGGAGCGCCTGCAGTGGGCCGAAGGCATCGTGTTCTGCTTTCCGACCTGGTGCTTCGGCCTGCCGGCGATGCTCAAGGGCTATTTCGACCGGCTCTTCATGCCGGGCGTCGCCTTCGACCTGAGCGACCCCAGCAACGTCAAGCCGATGCTCACGCACATCAAGCGGATCTCGGCGGTCGTCACCTACGGCCGGCCGCGCTGGGTGGCGTGGTACATGGGCGACCCTCCGCGCAAGATCGTTACGCGCTACATGCGCCGGCTCACGGGGCCACGGGCGCGGGTCGACTATCACGCGCACTACCACATGAATGTGGCAACGCAGCCGCAGCTCAAGCGCTTCCTGCAAGGTGTCGGCCGCGCCATGGCGCGCTTCGCCTGACCGTGCGCGACCACCTTCTTCTCCCTTCCCGACACACGCACAGGACCCCACGATGCTGCACGGCTACATCCCACCCCACCGATTCCTCCCCTATCTGAGCTGGACAGAAATCGACGCCTTGCCCGATCGCGAGAACACGGTGATCGTGCTGCCCTGCGGCGCGATCGAACAGCACGGACCTCACCTGCCCTGCTCCGTGGACAGCGTGATCTCCTCGGGCGTGATGGGCAAGGCGCTCGAACGCCTGCCGGCGGAGGTGCGCGCTTTCGCCCTGCCCACGATCACCTACGGTAAGTCGGAAGAGCACCTGCACTTTCCCGGCACGATGACGCTGACCGGCACCACGCTGCTGTCGACGGTGATCGAGATCGGCGAGTCGGTCTATCGCTCGGGCTTTCGCAAGCTGCTGTTCGCCAACGGCCATGGCGGCCAGCCGCAGGTGCTGGAGATGGCGGCGCGCGAGTTGCGCCTGCGGCATGGCGATTTCGTCGTGGTGCCGCATGGCGTGTCGCGCCTGCCGAACGCTTCGAGCAAGCAGATCAGCGAGCAGGAGAGGAAGCTCGCGATGCACGCCGGCCACTCCGAGACCGCGCTGATGCTCGCGCTGGCGCCTGACACGGTGCACATGGAACGCGCCGCGGCCAACTTTCCGCCGCCCTTCCCGATCAAGCTGCTCTCGCCCGACGGTCGCCCCGCGTGCGCATGGACCGCGCGGGACTTCGGCCCGAGCGGCGTGATCGGCGACCCGACCAGCGCCACGCGCGAGCAGGGCGAGGAGATCCTCGACACGCTGTCGGCCAGCTGGGTGCAGGCCCTGACAGAACTCTACGAACTGCGTTGGGTCGTGCGCGAGGAAGCCACCTGGGGGCGTGGCAATCAGCAGGGCTTCATCCAGTCGTCATCAGGGTCGATCGCCGCGCTCATGGCCTGAGGCGCGGTATTTGCATCCGTCGGCTTACCCGTTTTGCTTTTCACCGCATTCATCAAGAGAGAGGTCCACACCATGCGCATCCGTTTTCTCCGCCTCGCCCCCCTGGCCACTGCCGCTGCCATTGCATGGGCCGTCGCCGCGCCGGCGCAGGCCCAGGACAAGTTCACCTACATGACGAACTGGTACGCGCAGGCCGAGCACGGCGGCTTCTACCAGGCGCTCGCGCAGGGCATCTACAAGAAGTACGGCCTCGACGTCACGATCAAGATGGGCGGCCCGCAGGTCAATATCACGCAGATGATGGCGGCCGGCCAAGCCGACTGCATCATGGGATCGAGCGACATCCAGATGATGCAGGTGCGCGAAGGCGGCGTGCCCGTGGTCACCGTGGCGGCCTATTTCCAGAAGGACCCGCAGGTGCTGATCGCRCATGACGACGTCAAGAAGTTCGAGGACCTCAAGGGCAAGACGCTGCTGATCGGCGCGCAGGCCAATCGTGGCTACTGGCCGTGGCTGAAGGCCAAATACGGCTTCACCGACGAACAGACGCGGCCCTATACCTTCAACATCCAGCCCTTCGTCGCCGACAAGAACACCGCGCAGCAGGGCTACCTGACCTCGGAACCCTTCGCGATCCAGAAGGCAGGCGTCAAAGCCACCGTGCTGATGTTCAGCGACTACGGTTTCCCGTCATACGCGACCACCGTCTCATGCATGGACAAGACGCTGAAGGACCGCAGCAAGCAGGTGGCGGCCTTCGTGAAGGCATCGGCCGAAGGCTGGAAGAGCTACCTCGCGGATCCGGCGCCAGCCAACGCGCTGATCAAGAAGGACAACCCCAACATGACCGACGACCAGCTCGCCTACAGCGTGGCCAAGTTGAAGGAGATGGGAATGATCACCGGCGGTGATGCCGCGACGATGGGCATCGGCGTGATGACGGACGCGCGCGCCAAGGCCAGCTACGACTTCCTGGTCACGGCCAAGCTGCTCGATCCGGCCAAGGTCGAGCTGGCGAAGACCTACACCACCGAATTCGTGAAGGACGCCAAGGTCCTGCCCTGAAACACCGGAGGCTTCGGCCTCCCTCGAAAGGCTTCCCATGAATCGCACCGAATCCCCCGCCGTCGAGATACTCTCGGCTGAGAAGACCTACCCCAACGGCACGCAAGCTCTGCTGCCGGTGGACCTGTCGATCGCCGAGGGCGAGTTCGTCACGCTGCTCGGCCCCTCGGGCTGCGGCAAGAGCACGTTGCTCAAGATGGTGGCCGGCATGCTGGAGCCCACCGACGGCCGGCTGCTGCTGTGGCGCAAACCGGTGCAGCAGATCGACGAAGGGGGCCGCAAGATGGCCTTTGTCTTCCAGTCGCCGACGCTGATGCCATGGGCCAGCGTGCGAACCAATGTGCGCTTGCCGCTGGATCTTGCCGGCATGCCGCGCAAGGAGGCCGACACTCGTGTGGCGGAGGCGCTCGCGCTGGTGGGGCTGGACAAGTTCGCAACGGCCCTGCCGCGGGCGCTCTCGGGCGGCATGCAGATGCGCGTGTCGATCGCGCGCGGCCTGGTGACGCAACCCGACCTGCTGCTGATGGACGAGCCCTTCGGCGCGCTGGACGAGATCACGCGTCACAAGCTCGACGCGGAACTGCTCGACCTCTGGCGCAAGAAGAAGCTCACGGTGATCTTCGTGACTCACTCGATTCACGAGGCCGTGTTCCTGTCGAGCCGCGTGATCATGATGGCCGCGCGACCCGGTCGCGTGGTCGAGGAGTTTCATATCGACGAGCCGTACCCGCGCAGCGCCGACTTCATGGTGTCGCCTCAGTTCAGCCGCCATGCGAAGAACCTGCAGGACAGCTTGCTGCGCGCGAGCAGCGCGCATGACGAGGTGGCGGCATGAGCGCGCTGGCACCCACGGCGTCCGACGCCGAGGTGACGCCCCCCACCGCCACCACCACCGCCACCACCACCACCCGCACGCGGCCGGCGCCGCCACCGCGGGGCGAGAGAAGGTCGGCGCGGGTTCCCCTGCTGCGGCAGCCGCGCGTGCAGCGCGTGATGTACCCCCTGCTCGTGGGCGTGGTGCTGGTGGCGCTCTGGCAAGGCATGGTCACCGCGATGGAGCTGCCGCCCTACCTCGTGCCCTCGCCCTACCTGATGATGCAGACGCTGGTCACCGATTGGGTGCCGCTCGGCACGGCACTGCTCGTGACCTTGAAGATCACGGTCCTGTCCTTCGTGGTCGCGACGATCGCGGGCGTGCTGATCTCCTTCCTCTTCGTGCAGAGCAAACGGATCGAGACCGCGCTGTTTCCGTACGCGGTCCTGCTGCAGGTGACGCCGATCGTCGCCGTCGCGCCGCTGATCATCATCTGGGTCAAGAACCCGACCGCGGCGATGGTGGTGTGCGCCGCGCTGGTCGCGCTCTTTCCCATCATCAGCAACACCACGCTGGGGCTGCGCAGCATCGACCCCGACCTGCAGAGCTACTTCAAGCTGAACCGCGCGACGCGCTGGCAGCAGCTGGTGCGGCTGCGCATCCCGAGCGCACTGCCGTACTTCTTCGGCGGCCTTCGCATCTCCAGCGGCCTCGCGTTGATCGGCGCGGTGGTGGCCGAATTCGTCGCCGGGACGGGCGGCTCGGGGGCCGGTCTCGCCTACCAGATCCTGCAGGCGGGCTTCCAGCTCAACATCCCGCGCATGTTCGCCGCATTGCTCCTGATTTCCCTGACGGGCGTCGCACTGTTCGTGCTGATGGCCTGGCTCACCAAACTCGCGCTCGGCTCCTGGCATGCGAGTGAACTCTCACAGGATTGATTTCATGAACGCCCCTGTCTCCGCGATCGAGCAGTTGCACCTCGAACTGCCCGAACTCGACTGGATCACCGATCCCAGCCGCATCGCACGCCTTTCGCAGGACTTCGCCTGGTTCAGCCCCGTGCTCAACCGGCAGTTGAAGGACAAGCGCGCCGATGCGGTGGTCCGCCCGCGCACCGAGGACGAGATCCGCGCGCTGGTCGGCGCCTGCGCACGCCGCAACGTGCCGATCACGATCCGCGGCAGCGGCACGGGCAACTATGGCCAGACCACGCCCCTGGCGGGCGGCGTCGTGCTGGACATGACGGGCTACAACGCCGTGGAATGGGTGCGCCCCGGCGTGACGCGCGCCCAGGCGGGCATGCGGCTGGGCGAACTCGAAAAACACACCAGACCGACGGGCCAGGAGCTGCGCTGCGTCCCCTCGACCTACCGGAGCGCGACGCTCGGCGGCTTGTTCGGCGGCGGCTTCGGCGGCGTGGGCTCCATCAACTACGGGCCGCTCGGGGCTTCCGGCAACGTGCTCGGCCTGCGCGCCATGACGATCGAAGCCGAGCCGCAGGTCTTCGAACTGCGCGGTCCGGAGGCCATGCGCATGCATCACCTCTGGGGCACCAACGGACTGGTGCTGGAACTCGAAGTGGCGCTGGCCCCCGCGCACCCTTGGCTCGAGAGCCTGGTGGTCTTCGATGGTTTCGATGACGCGCTTCGCTTTGCCGACGCGCTCGCCCATGCACCAGGGATCGTGAAACGCGAGGTGGCTTTCCTGGCGAGTCCGGTGCCCGACCACCTTGCGCAGCTCGCGGAACACTTGCCGAAGGGTTGCCATGCGGTGCTCTCGCTGGTGGCCGAGTCGTCCGAGGCTCCGATGCTTGAGCTCGTGGACGCCCACGGCGGCAAGCCGAGCTATCGCAAGACGGCCGAAGAGGTGCGCAAGAGCAACCGCACGCTGATGGAATTCACCTGGAACCATACGACCCTGCATGCGCTGAAGGTCGACAAGTCGCTCACCTATCTGCAGAGCAGTTTTGTACCCGGCCAGCATGTGCAGCAGATCACCGAGATGGAACACCTGTTCGCGGGCGAGGTGATGATGCATGCGGAGTTCCTGCGCAACCTCGACGGCCTCATCACCTGCAGCGCGTTGCAGCTGGTGCGATTCACGACGGAGGAGCGGCTTGACGAGATCATCCGCATGCATCGGGAGCGCGGTGTTCGCATCAACAACCCGCACGTCTTCATCGTCGAGGACGGCAAGGCGGGCGGCGCGCTGCCGCAGGAGATCATCGAGATGAAGAGGCGCTTCGATCCGAAGGGCCTGCTGAATCCCGGCAAGCTGCGGGATTGGCCGGTGAGCAAAGCCTGAAGAAGTTCAATTGCTGGCGCGGCGACGCAGCCACAGCGTCGCAGCCACCACGGCGAGCGCGGCGATCCACAAGGGCCATAGCCAGAAGCGCGACACCCAGAACGCATAGGGCGTGATCCCGGTACGGCCCTCCACCTGCGCAACCAGAACGCCGCGCGTGAGGCGCGGCAGGGCAGCCGTGACACGGCCATGGTGGTCGATGACGACAGTCGCACCCGTGTTGGTGGAGCGCACCATCGGCCGCTGGAATTCGAGTGCCCGCATGCGAGATATGGCCAGGTGCTGGTCGATCGCGATCGAATCGCCGAACCAGGCGATGTTGCTCACGTTGAGCAGTATGGTCGGCGCGTCGGCCTCGTTGCGGAAGTTCGCACCGATCTCCTCGCCGAACAGATCCTCGTAGCAGATGTTCGGCGCGATGCGCTGTCCCTGCCAGTCGAAGGGCGCCTGAGCCAGGCCGCCGCTTCGGAAGTCGGCCAGCGGGATGTTCATCATGTCGGTGAACCAGCGAAAGAGCCGCGGCACGAACTCGCCAAAGGGCACGAGATGGTGCTTGTCGTAGCGGTATGGCGTGCCGTGGCCGGGGCTGAAGCCGATCACCGTGTTGGTATAGAAGCGCCCGTCTCCCAGCGGGAGCCCGACGATGGCGGCCTGACGGCCGCTCGCGTAGCGCGCGGCGATCGCATCCAGATAGCCGGGCGGGAGCTGCGAGGGCAGCAAGGGCAGCGCGGTTTCCGGGGTGACCACCAGGGATGCCGTGGCATCCTGCAGTTGCTCGCCGTACCAACGCAGCGCCGTTGCGATGCCACCGCCGGGGATGAACTTCTCATCCTGCGGAATGTTGCCTTGCAGCAGCGCGACGCCGAGGCGGCCATGAGACCGGCCCGCTTCGTCGGGTTCGCTGCGTAGCGCGCCGACGAGCGCAGGGACGCACAGCAACACGAGGACCACCACGGTCGGTGCGGCGAGCGCCCGGCCACGGGCCTTGCGCAGCGCCATCGCGGCCAGTGCAGCAAGGGCGGCAGCCAGGGCCCCTACGCCATAAGAGCCGAGCCACGGCACATAGACAGCCAGCGGCCCATCAACGTGCGCGTAGCCACCCGCCCCCCAGGGAAGGCCGGTGAACCAGTTGCCGCGCAACAATTCGGCCAAGGTCCATAGGGCGGTGAAGAACACGGCCGATGGCGCGAGCGACCTTGGCGCGAAGGCGACGAATACGGCGCATGCCAGGGCGTAGTACAGCGCAAGCGCGGCGGCAAGCAGGAACACAGCCGCGGCCGCCAACGGCGCAGCGAGCCCGCCGTAGGTGTGCATCGAAATGAAGAACCACCAGAAGGTGCCGCATAGCCAGGCCGTTGCGAACACCCAGCCCCCGAGTGCGGCGCCACGCCATGCGGACCTGCTGCGGGCAGGTGCCCGCAAAGCATCAAGCTGCCAGACCAGCCCTGCCAACGAGATGAGCTGAAGCCACCAGAGCGGCTGGCCGCCCCAAGGGGCCGCGATGGATGCGGCTTGCGCGAGCCCCGCAACGCCGAAGCCCAGCGCGATCAACAGGGCGTTCAATCGGCCGCGTCGTCGCCACGCGCCGGCGAGACCTTGAACCAGCGCACCGCACCGCCCTTGGTGTGCAGGACGACGAAATCGAACGCGCCCAGGGCGTGGTGCTCGCCGCGCTTGGGCACATGCCCCATCTCGTGCGCGATCAGACCGCCGATGGTGTCGAAATCCTCGCTCAGCGCCTCCTTGTCGAAGGTGATGCCGAAGGCTTCCGCTACCCGCTCGATCGGGGTGTCGCCAGAGACGCGGTAGGTGCGGTCGGCAAGACCGAAGATGTCGCCCTCGTCTTCTGCGATGTCGAACTCGTCCTCGATTTCGCCGACGATCTGCTCGAGCACGTCCTCGATGGTGATGAGCCCGGCCACACGACCGAACTCGTCGATCACGATCGCCAGGTGATTGCGGTTGCCGCGGAATTCGCGCAGCAGGTCGTTCAGACCCTTGCTTTCCGGCACGAAGGTGGCGGGGCGCAGCAGGGCGCGGATGTTCAGGCCCGGCGCGCGCTGGAGCTTGAGCAGGTCCTTCGCCAGCAGGATGCCGATGATGTTTTCCTTCTCGCCCTCATACACCGGGAAGCGGGAGTGCGCAGTGTCGATCACTAGATGCAGCAAGGCATCGTACGGGGCGTCGATGTTGACGAGGTCCATCCTGGGGGCGGCCACCATGACGTCTCCGGCGGTCATGTCGGCCATGCGGAGCACGCCTTCAAGCATGACGCGCGATTCGGCGCCGATGACATCGTTGTCTTCGGCATCGGCGAGCGTTTCGATCAGCTCGTCGCGGGAATCGGGCCCGGGGTGGATGAATTCGGCGAGCTTTTGAAGAAAGCTGCGCTTGTCTTCGCGTTCGACGGGTGCGCGTTCAGGGTGAGGATCGGCCACTGCGGGAGGGCGGAGTTGGGGGACCACAAGGATACCGGAAGAAGAAGACGCCGCGGCGCCCGGCGCATGCTTCTCTCCGCCTTCCCCGGAAGGCCCCACCACGGGCGCCCGCTACTGGGCAGATTTGCCGCGCGCGTCGCGAACGCCGCTGCGGATGGCCTGCAAACCGGCCAGGAACGACCAGAACTGCTTGGCTCGTGTCTTGAACTGGTAATCGATCTCCGCGTAGTGCTCCAGCGCGATCTCGCTCATGCGGCTGTCGAAAGTGGCGACGGGCAACTGCAGATGGGCTTCTGACTCGGAGCCGCTGCGCACCACGGTGGCACCCGCGTTGCGCGCGATCTTGAGCATCGCGGCGTTCTCGCTCAGCGCATGGATGAACAGCATGCCGACGCCTTCATTGCGAGCGACGACGGCAGCCCGCTCGAACAGGCGAGCGCCATAACCTCGCCCGCGGGCATGTTCGGCAACGGAAACTCCGAATTCGGCACAGTCACGGGGCTGGTCCGACGGGGCCAACGCAAGATGGGCCATCGCGATGAGATCGAGGCGGCGGTTGTAGATGCCGAAAAGTTCGTCGCGCTCGAAGTCCAGGCCGTCCACATAGCGCTGGATCTGTTCGTCGGATGCCGCGTAACCAAAGCGCAGATAGCGATCATGGAGCTTGAGCGTAAGCAGATGCTGCGCGATGCGATCGCGCTCGCGCGGACCGATCGAACGGATCGGCACCATCACCGGCGCGGGTGCGGCGGCCAACGCCTGCGCCTCGACCACGGGGAGCTTCAGGAACGAACCGACGCCGAGCGAGGCTTTCAGGAGGGCCTTGGCTGTAAACATGGAGTGAATATAAGGGTTTTCCCTAAATCCACAAGGCAGCAGGGCCAAGCGAGGAGGTCACCGGGTGAACAAGTGCCGGATCGACAGCCCCGCAGCTTCGAGCGCTCGACCCCCTGCTACACCGGCACGGCTGTGGTGGCCTTGACCCGGTCGAGCACGAAGCTCGTCTTGCAATCTTGCACGCTCGGGTGTTTGAGCAGAGTGTCCATGATGAAGCGGCTGTAGTGCGCCATGTCGGCGACCACGACGCGCAGCAGATAGTCCATGTCGCCGGTCAACGCCGCGCATTCGACAACCTCCGGCCAAGTCTGCACGCTGGCGCGAAACAGATCCATAGGGTTGCGTTTGTGGGTCTCGGTGTGCTTCTCGAGCCTGACGTTGAGATAGGCGGTGAGCCCGAGGCCCACTGTTTCGGATTTCACGAGTGCCACGTATCTGTCGATCACACCGCTTTCTTCGAGCCGCTTGACCCTTCTTAGAACCGCGCTCGGGGAAAGGCTCACTTGCTCTGCCAGCTGATCGTAGGTGGCACGACCGTCCGCCTGAAGCGTGCGAAGAATAAGGCGATCAAGCTTGTCCAATGCGGTCATAAGTCAATTTTTACAGGTTTCGTGCGCATTCACGCCGAAATAGGCGCAACAACGCTGAAATCGTGATGTACCACGCTTCTACAGTTCGGGGGGCCGTCGCGCTCTCACCGCGATGCCTTACCGAACACCCCGCCATCACCCGGAGACAGCCAATGAGTACCACTGACGCCCTCGCCTTCACACCTTGGGAGAACCCGATGGGCACGGACGGTTTTGAATTCATCGAGTACGCCGCACCGGACCCGGCGGCCATGGGCAAGGTCTTCGAGCGGATGGGCTTCAAGCCCATCGCCAGGCACCGCCACAAGAATGTGCTGCTGTATCGCCAGGGCACGATCAACTTCATCGTGAATGCCGAACCGGATTCGTTTGCGCAGCGCTTCGCGCGCCAGCACGGGCCGAGCATCTGCGCGATCGCATTCCGGGTGCAGGACGCCAAGGCGGCCTATGAACGCGCGAATTCACTGGGCGCGTGGGGTTTCGCGCCGGGCGCCGGCCCGGGCGAGTTGAACATCCCAGCCATCAAGGGCATTGGCGACAGCTTGATCTATTTCGTTGACCGCTGGCGCGGCAAGAACGGTGCTCATGCTGGAGATATCGGCAACATCGGCTTCTATGACGTTGATTTCGAGGCGCTGCCAGGGCTGACCGCGGCGCAGGCGCTTGCGCCGGAGGGGCACGGTCTCACCTACATCGACCACCTGACGCACAACGTGCATCGCGGGCGCCTGCAGGAGTGGGCCGACTTCTACGAGCGTCTCTTCAACTTCCGAGAGATCCGCTATTTCGATATCGAAGGCCAGGTGACGGGTGTGAAGAGCAAGGCCATGACCAGTCCGTGCGGGAAGATCCGCATCCCCATCAACGAAGAGGGCAACGAAAAGGCCGGGCAGATCCAGGAGTACCTCGACACCTATCACGGTGAGGGCATCCAGCACATCGCCATGGGTTCGCGCGACCTGGCGCATTCGGTGGACGCGTTGCGTGCGTCCGGCGTGAAGCTTCTCGACACCATCGACACGTACTACGAACTGGTGGACAAGCGCATTCCCGGTCACGGCGAAGACCTGGCAGCGCTCAAGAAACGCAAGATACTGATCGACGGCAAGAAAGGGGCGTTGCTGCTGCAGATCTTCAGCGAAAACCAACTCGGGCCGATCTTCTTCGAGTTCATCGAGCGCAAGGGCGACGATGGCTTCGGTGAAGGCAACTTCAAGGCGCTGTTCGAGAGCATTGAGCTCGACCAGATGCGGCGCGGCGTAGTTAGCGCCGCAAAATAGGCGCCCCCTCACAAACTGGAGCCTTGCATGAGCGCGATTTTTCCGATTCGGTTCTTATGGATTGCCGCTGCGACGCTGTTGATAGGAGGTTGCGCAATGACACAGCGCCAGACTGATGCACCATCTCATCTGGATGCGGCACAGAGAACCGGTGTCCTGCGCGTCTGCACGCCAGGCGATTACAAGCCGTTCAGCTTCCAGAAGCCCGATGCGGGCTATGAGGGCATCGATGTCGATCTCATGACGAGCTTCAGTGCCAGCCTCAGTGCCAAGCCGGAGTGGATCAAGACAAGCTGGGTGAATCTGCTTCCGGACCTGGCATCCGGCAAGTGCGATATGGCGGTGGGCGGCATTTCTGTCACCACCGACCGGCAAAAGCGCGCATTCTTCAGCGCGCCTTACATGGTCAATGGCAAGGCCCCGATCGCACGCTGCGCGGACGTTGCCAAGTACAGGACCGTTGCCGACATCGACAGGCCCGAAGTGCGAGTGATCTTCAACCCGGGCGGCAGCAATGAACGTTTCGCGCGAACGAACTTCAAGCATGCCAGGCTCATTTTGCATAGTGAGAACGTGACGATCTTCGACGAGATCCTCGCGAATCGAGCGGACGTCTTCGTCACCGAGTCGGCCGAGGCCATCACGCAGCAGAGACTCAAGCCTGGACTTTGCGCCATCAACCCCGACAAGCCATTGCAATATGGCGAGATGGCCTGGATGCTGCCGCGTGATGATGTGGCATTCAAGGCCTACGTGGATCAATGGCTGCATCTGTCGCAAGCCGGCGGCGAGTTTCAACAGGTGATGGATCGCTGGTTCAAGTGAGGAAGTCTGGATGCGCGCATGGATGTCAATGCCGAATCGGATCGTTCCGCGCGCGGGTCCATTGAACTGACGGAGCCAGATTTCGCGCTGGACGACCAGGCGGACATGCGTATTTCGCCGTCTACTCGTCGAGTAACGCAAGGGTCTGTTGCCGAAGCTTTGCGTCGAATGCCATCTCCACGTGTCCTCGCCCCTCGGCGAGGCGATTGTCCGCGCCGGGTAGCGTCGCCGTCGACGCCGGAAATACGATATTGTCGCAATTCGAGTGCCAACAGGTGAACGGTACTTCGCGCTTCCGTTCCTGCGGGTGGTTCAATCGCCGCAACCATTCGGAGTCCAGGCACAGTTGCCGTGAATTCACGCTGCCCCCGAAGCGAGCGAGCCAAGCTCCTCGATGGGGGGTCCCCAGGGTGACAATTCGATGCACGCGGGCCCCGTCGGAGTCGCGCAGCCAGGCGCGGGCAGCCAGGCCGCCCATGCTGTGACAGATCAATATCGGCGTCTTTCCAGTGACCTCGTTGATGGATACGATCGCCCGTTCGATGATGGTGACGTAGTCATCGATCGAACTGATGATCGGTTCGAGACTGACCGCAATGAAGGCGCGATCGGCAGCACGCAGGTCGCGTAGCCAAGGATTCCAGAAGCCCCGGTTGCACAGGAGACCGTGGATCAGGACTGCCCCACGGCGGCCATTCGACGGCAGGTGGTCCGGAATGGCTTGCGATCGAAATGGCTGCTGCCAGCAGAAGACGCGTGGCGCAACGCAGCTCTCGGCGAGCCGCGCCCTTGCACATTGAGCTGCACTGGCGCGTGGAATTGAATCATCTGAATTGACGAGACATGTCGCAATGAATTCCATCGCGAGGACACAGCTGTGCGCAAACATCAAGACGAGCACGCCGGCGGCAGCGACAAGTTGCGACCTGCTCCACCAGAAAGCCATCCATGTCATCGATGCAGTGACCCCAGTCAAGACGAGCCATCGCTGAACATACGCAACCATGCACGCGACTATCGCATGCGCGACAACAAGGGCGCCACCCTGGGAGAAGCCCGCTGGCGCGCTCGATGAGCTCGCTTCGACAATCCGCGCGAAAGGAGACCGCATGCAGACATCCGTTCTACAGAACTATCCGGCCGGGGTGCCGCACGAGGTTCATCCCGAGCAGTACCGCTCACTGCGGCACCTGTTCGATGAGTCATTCGCACGCTTTGCCGACCGGCCATTCTGCGTCTGTATGGAACGGTGGATGTCCTATGGCGAACTCGATGTGCTGTCACAGGCAATGGGCAGCTGGTTGCAATCATGTGGGCTCGAACCAGGTGCGCGGGTGGCCATCATGTTGCCCAACATACCGCAGTTCGCAGTCGCCATGTGTGGAGTCTTGCGCGCCGGCTATACCTGCGTCAACGTGAATCCCCTCTACACGGCGCGAGAGCTCGAGCATCAGCTGACGGACTCTGGCGCCACGGCCATCATCATTCTCGAGAACTTCGCCGCCACGCTTGGGCAGATCATCGAGCGAACATCGTTGAAGCATGTTGTCGTGACATCGATGGGCGATCTGCTCGGCGGGCTCTATGGCGCCTGGATCACGTTTGCCGTAAGGCACTTGGCCAAGATGGTGCCGGTGTACGAGTTGCCCCGCGGCAAGGGGCTCACCGTCACAGCGTTCTCGAGGAGCATTTCGGGAGGGCGAGGACGGCCCTTGGGCCCTGACGGCAGCGACCTGGATTCGGTCGCTTTTCTCCAGTACACGGGGGGGACGACCGGACTGTCGAAAGGGGCTGTGCTGACGCATCGCAATGTCGTTGCCGCGACCCTGCAGGCGGAAGCCTGGTTTTCGCCGGCGCTCGCGCGTGCCGGCGATCTTTCCAAAGTCAACAGCATTGCCGCGTTGCCGCTGTATCACATCTTCGCCCTGACGCTGTGCCTTCTCGCGATTCGGCAGGGCTCCCATCTGACCTTGATTCCCAACCCGCGCGACGTCGGCAAGTTTGTCTCGACACTCAAGAGGCGGCCCTTCCATATGCTGCCGGCAGTGAACACCCTGTTCAACGCTTTGCTGATCCATCCGCAATTCAAGACTGTCGATTTCTCCTGCCTGTTCGTCTCCCAGGCAGGGGGTATGGCGGCATCCGAAGGAACCGCCCGCAAATGGTTCGATTTGACGGGCTGCCCGATGATTGAAGGCTGGGGCATGAGCGAGACCTGTGCGATAGGGACGAACAATCCAGTCTCGAACACCGAGTTCACGGGGACGATTGGCCTGCCGCTCCCTGGAATAGAGATCGCGATAAAGGACGACGTCGGGCGCTCGCTTCCCGCCGGTGAGGCCGGTGAGCTTTGCATCAAGGGCCCAAACGTCATGGTCGGCTACTACAACCAGCCGGAGGAGACTGCCTTGGCGTTCACGTCGGACGGCTTCATGCGGACAGGCGACATAGCGGTGATGCAGGACGATGGCTACAGCAGGATTGTTGATCGCAAGAAGGACATGATTCTGGTCAGTGGCTTCAATGTGTTTCCGAACGAAGTCGAGAATGTCATCTCGCTATGCCCAGGCGTCGTCGAATGCGCGGCGATCGGAGTGTCGGACGAGAAGCAGGGAGAGTCGATCAAGGTTTTTGTCGTTCGGGCAGACAGCTCGCTCACCGAAGACGATGTCATGCGTTATTGCCATGACAAGCTGACCGGGTATAAGCGCCCAAGACTTATCGAATTTCGGGATGCACTGCCGAAAAGCAACGTCGGAAAAATTCTTCGGCGTCAATTGCGGTTCGACGCTCAAGTGTGAGAATCGATGCGCGCGGGTATTCCGGTCTAGAGAATTCAAAGCACTCTCGCCAGGACTGCTTTCCAATTGAGCAACGCAAAAAGCCCAACCTTTATGGGGTTGGGCTTTTTGGGGCTGTAAGAGCCTGACGATGACCTACTTTCACACGGGAACCCGCACTATCATCGGCGCTGAGGCGTTTCACTGTCCTGTTCGGGATGGGAAGGAG
>NZ_JBFTPS010000054.1:0-44391 GCF_056398605.1 Variovorax sp. 01T432 | reverse complement strand
GGCTGGCCGCATCCGCGACGCCGGTGCTCGCGTGCGCCTAGGACGGAACGCTCATGATCATCGCTTCCGCGGCCGACGGTTCCTATCTCGTCCAGCAGGCCGGGCAGGACTTCGCGCAGCGCACCGACAGGAAGAAGCTGGCCCAGCTCTGGACAGGCGAATGGATCGTCGCCGCCCGCGAGGCCGAAGTCCCGCGCGCCTTCGGCATCGGCTGGTTCTGGTCGGCGCTGCGCAAGTACCGCGGGCTGATGGGCGAGGTGCTGCTGGCCTCGCTCTTCATCCAGATCTTCGCGCTCATGACGCCGCTGATCTTCCAGGTCGTCATCGACAAGGTGCTCACGCATCGCGCCCTCACCACGCTGGAGGTGATGGTGATCGCGCTGGCGGGCGTGGGCCTGTTCGAGGTGGTCCTGGGCGCCATGCGCCACTACCTGTTCACGCACACGACGATGCGTGTCGACGTCACCTCGATGGAGACGCTCAAGGGCCTGGCCGCCGAAAGAACCTGGCACCGCGATTGGGAACGTCGGCTCGCCGGCCATGTGCGCGCCGGCTTCGAGGCCGGTCACCTGGGCCAGGCGACGCAGCAGTTCATCGCGCTCGTGAGCAAGGGGCTCACCGTGGCGCTGCTGTACTTCGGCGCCCGGCAGGTGATCGACGGGCAGCTGACGGTGGGCGCGCTGATCGCCTTCAACATGCTGGCCGGCCGCGTCAAYGCGCCGATCCTCAAGCTGTCTTCGCTGTGGCAGGACTTCGCCCAGATGAAGCTGAGCGTGCGCCGGCTCGCGGACGTGATGGATGCGACCGCGGAGCCCGCCTTCAGGCCCGGCCGGTCGGTGCCGCCGGCGGTGCAGGGGCGGCTGCGCTTCGAGCATGTGGTCTTTCGCTATGGGCCGAACGAGCCCGAGGTGCTGTCGGACCTGAACCTGGACATCCAGGCCGGCGAGATCGTGGGCATCACGGGCTTYTCCGGCTCAGGCAAGACGACGCTGATGCGCCTGGTGCAGCGGCTCTACGTGCCGGAACGAGGGCGCATCCTGCTCGACGACACGGACCTGCATCTCGCCGACACCGGCTGGCTGCTGGACTGCGAGAGCGAGCGCGCGGTGCACGACAACATGGCGCGCATCTGCCGCGGCCGCACGGTGCTGATCGTGGCGCACCGGCTGTCCACGCTGCGCCTGGCCCACCGCGTGATGGTGCTCGAAGAGGGGCGCCTGGTGGAGGCGGGTAGCCATGCGGAGCTGATGCGGCGCGAGGGCCGCTACCGGTCGCTTTACCGCGCGGCCCAGGTGCCGGAGGCGGCGTGATGCGTGATGCGCAGCCCTTCGAGACGGCGGCCGGCGAGCGCGCCCTCTACCTCATCCCGCGAACGCTGAAGCAATCGATCGCCCGCTGAAATCCCTTGAGGCTGAGCGCCCGCGGAGGGTCCACGTCGAGCAGGGCTTCCAGCTGGGCGTAGACAGGCCGCGAGATCAGGATCTGCTCGCTCGCGGCCTCGCCGCACAGCCGGGACGCCAGGTTGGTCACGGTGCCGATCGCGCCGTAGTCCCAGCGCCCCTCGAAACCGATGGCGCCGATCGTGGCGAAGCCCTGCGCGATGCCGATGCCCAGGCCGAGCGAATAGCCGCGCCGCAGCCACGCCTGCGCGATGGTCCCGACGCGGTCGCGGATCGCGAGCGACATCCGCACCGCGCGTTCCGCCGCGTCCGGCACGGGGACCGGGTCGTTGAAGAAGATCATCATGCCGTCGCCGGAGAAATGCTCCAGCGTTCCCTCGTGCGCGACGATCAGCTCGCCGGTCGCGGCGTGGTACTGGCGCAGCACGCCCATCACTTCCTCGGGCTCGGCGCTCTCGGCGAAGGCGGTGAAGCCGCGCAGGTCGAGAAAGACCACGGTGATCTCGCGCCGATGGGTCACCAGGGGGTCCTCGGCGCCGCCGCTGACGATCAGCTCCGCGAGCTGTGGCGAGAAGAAGCGGCGCAGCCGCCCGACGCGCTCGAGCTCGGCGACCTGGGTGGCGACGCGGCGTTCCAGGGATGCGTTCCACTCCTTCGTCTGCGCGACCAGCGCCTCGACCTCGTCGTGCAGGCGCTTGATCCGCAGCATCGAGCGCACGCGCGCCGCGAGCGCGGCGTGGTCCACCGGCTTCGTCAGATACTCGTCGCCGCCCGCCTCGAGGCCGGCGACCACGTCCTTCAGGTCGGCCATCGCCGTCACGATGATGATGGGCGTGAAGGGAAAATCCGGGTCGGCCCGCAGGCGCTTGCAGACCTCGATGCCGTCGAGCTTGGGCATCATCAGGTCGAGCAGGATCAGGTCCGGCGTGAGCTGCCGGGCAGCGGACAGTCCTTCTTCGCCGTCGGCCGCGGAGACCACCTCGTAGCCCTCGCTGCCCAGGCGGGCCTGCAGGATCTTGACGTTGGTCGCGTTGTCGTCGACGATGAGGATGCGTGGGGGGGTTCTCACCGTCAATTCTCCCAATACAAAAAATGTAGCGGCTTCGCCGTGCTTCCACAAGGCGGCGAGCCGCACAGAATACGGGAGCCCTGCAAATCAAACTCCAGTGGCTTGCAACCCAGGTTCTCAACCGGTCACCCTTCGGCTGGCTGGTGCAGCGCGTGGCGCGCGTCCGCGCTTCGGTCCACACCAAGCTCCTGTTCGCCTTCCTGATCATCACCGCCTTGTTCATCGCGATGGCGGTCGTCAGCCTGCTGATCCTCGTCGACACGACGCAGCAAAGCCGCCTGCTCGACCAGGCGCACCAGCGGGTCAGCTGGTCGCAGCAGAGCCAGTACGCCCTGGCCCGGCAGATGCACTTCACGGCACTGGCGCTGCTTTCGAAGGACGAGGCCGCCATCGAGCGGATCCTGCGCGAGAACAACCGCTTCAACGAAACGCTTGCCAAACTGGAGACCGCCGCGGAGCCGGGGCAGAAAGGGCTGATCGACCAGATCCGCGCTTCGCAGAACGACGCCATGGGCGTGATGGCCGACATCGCCAACGCGATCCGCGACGGCAAGCTCGGCGACATCACGGCCGAGCTGCTCAGGCGCGAGGAGCGCCTGGACGAGGAGATCGGCTTGCGCATGGGCCAGCTCGTGGATGCGGAGCAGGGCCGCATGGCCCGACTGCGCGACAGCGTCGCCGCCGCCAACCGGCGATCGCTGGTCCTGACCTCCGTCTTCGCCCTGAGCGCGGTCCTGCTCGCCTGGGTTTGTGGCTTCGTGATCTCCTGGTCCTTCATCCTGCCGGTGCGCGAGGCGCATGTTTTTCTGGACGATGTCGCGGCGGGAGACTTCGGGCGCAAAATCTCGGTTCCCAACCGTGACGAATTCGGGACGCTCGCCGACCGGATGAACCACATGAGCCAGCAACTGCATCGTTTCGACGACTCACAGCGGCAAGCGGCAGCGAAGCTCGTTGACCTCAATGAGCAGCTGTCGCGCGCGAGCCAGGCCAAGTCCGAGTTCCTGGCCAACATGAGCCACGAGCTGCGCACCCCGATGAACGCGATCCTCGGCTTCAGCGAGATGATGATCGACGGCATCTACGGCGACGTGCCCGACGAGTTGAAGGAGCCGCTCACGGACATCCAGGTGAACGGCCGCAACCTGCTGCGCCTGATCAACGATGTGCTCGATCTTTCCAAGATCGAGGCCGGGCGCATGGAGCTCTCGCTCGACGAGTATTCCGTCAGCGACATCGTCAACACCGTCCGAACCTCCTTGCGCTCCATCGCCGCCGAGAAGGGCCTCGCGTTCACCGCCCATGTGCCGGAGGATCTGCCGGTGGCCTACGGCGACAGCGGCCGGCTCACCCAGTGCCTGACCAATCTCGCGGGCAACGCGTTGAAGTTCACGCGCAAGGGAAGCGTCGACATCTCGGTCGAGCTCGCCGGCGATGCGCTGATCTACCGCGTGGCCGACACGGGCATCGGCATTCCGCCGCAGGAACTCGACAACATCTTCACGGAGTTCCGCCAGGTCGACACGACCATCACGCGGGAATTCGGGGGCACGGGCCTGGGACTCAGCATCTCGAAGAAGTTCGTGGAAAGGCTCGGCGGTCGCATCTGGGTCGAGAGCGAACTGGGCAAGGGCTCCACCTTCCTGTTTTCCGTGCCCCTGCGCGCGGGCGAGGGGAGCCGGTGAGCGGGCGGACGATTCTCTATGTCGAGGACAACGAGTACAACCGCAAGATCGTGCGGCAACTGCTCAAGCGCTCGTCCTGCCGCCTGATCGAAGCGGCCGATGGCGAGACCGGTGTCGCGCTCGCGAAGCAGGAGCTGCCCGACCTCATCCTGATGGACGTGCAACTGCCCAGGATGTCCGGTCTCGAGGCCACGAGCTTGCTGGTGGCGGATGCGCTCACGCGACACATCCCGGTCATCGTCATCACCTCGTATGCGCTCAGCGGCGATCGCGAGAAGGCGATGCAGGCCGGTGCCTCCAACTACCTTGCCAAGCCCTACAGCCCGAGCGAGCTGCTGGCGATGGTCAGGCAGTATCTTCCGGATCTCTGATCGAAACCTCGGAAAAACGCGAGAGGGCCCCATGACGAAGACCGTTCGAACCGCCGCCCGCGCCTGCGCTGCGCTGCTGGGCCTCGCGACAAGTCTCGGCGCCTTCACGGCGCACGCCGAGGAGGAGCAGGCGCAGCAGTTCACGCCGGAGTTCCGCGATGTGCACAAGAGCTTCGACCCCAAGCACACACCGAAGATCGTGGCGCCGGACAGCGTGAGCCGGGGCGCCTGGTTCAATGTGACGATCAGCGTGGGCGCCGGTTCGGCGCATCCCTCGCTGTCGGAGCACTTCGTGCGCTATATCGCGCTCTACAAGGACTCGGTCGAGATCGCGCGCGCCTATCTGCACCCGGTGTATTCGGCGCCGACGGTGACCTTTACCGTGGCGCTCGACGAGGGCGGCTCGCTGCGGGCCGTGGCCGAACCCACGCATTCCGCCGCCTGGGAGGCGTCGAAGAAGATCACCGTGCGTCCCTGAGGCGGCGCCTGGCGCCGCGCCGAGGGCTACTTGCCCTTCATCTCGATGGTGAGTTCCACCGCCTGCTGCTCGCTGACGGTGAAGCTCGCGGGCACCGTGCCCAGGCGCTCGTGCCAGACCTGGGCCTGGTACCGGCCGGGCGGGAGATTGTCGAAGGCAAAGCGTCCGTCGGCGCCGGTGATCGCATAGTAGGGGTGCGCCGCGACCACCACCCACGCCGTCATCCAGGAGTGCAGGTCGCAGTTGATGCGAACGATCTCCGGCTCGGCGAAGGTGACGGGAATCGTCCGGCCCATCGGCTGCGTGCGGTTGAACGACACGTTGCGCTTCGGCGTGGCATGGATGTTGTGGAGCAGGCGATCGCTGTTCAGGAAATCGACCGTGCCCCCCGCCGGGACGACCACCACGCGCGGCACGAACGCACAGGCCTTCTGATCGATCTCCACCTTTTTCGGAGGCGGGGGCGAGGCCGCACCGGCCGGAGGATTCTCCAGCCACACGACGGCATTGCGGATCTCGCGACCCGCCGAGACCTGCAGGTCGTCGGCGAGCTTCTCGCTGCCGCACAGATACTGGTCGATGGTGACGGGCACCTTGACCTGCGCGGGGATGGCTCCGGCGAACACGACCCTGCCCTTCACGCTGCCGGCGAGGCTGTGCCCCAGCAGGCCGCATGACAGGAGAAGCAGGGCCAGGACCTTCGAAGGCCGAACTCCGTTCAATGGAAAGTCCTCCATGTTCGAGCGCATTGCCGGCCTGGAAGCCTGCGAAAGGGTAGTCCCCGCGCGCCGAAGGCGTCAATAGCCCGAACAGCGGAGGGAGTGGAGGGCGGCGGGCCGGCACCCGCACCCTTCGGGCCTCATGTCGAGGACTCTCGGCTTCCGTAGTGCCGGAGCGCGAGTCCGCGCAGCAGCTCCGCGGCCATGCGGCTAGGCCGTGTCGCCGCCCGCGCCTTGGGCACGGCCAGCACCAGGCGATTGCGGATCACCGGCGCGTAGATCGCGGCCACGTGCAGCGGCTGCGGGTAGTTCCACAGCCGTGCCGCGCTTTGCGGCAGCACCGTGTGCGACACGCCGCGCGCCACCAGCGAAAGCACGGTCTGCACCGAGTCGACCTCGGCCACGATGGACAGCGGCAGCCCGCGCGGGCGGGTCTCCTCTTCGAGCAGCTGCCGCAGCGCATTCGGTCCGCTGGGCATCACCAGCGGCAGGGCCGCGACCTCCGCGAGCCGTACGCGCGGGGGCAGGGGATCGGGACCGATCAGGACCAGCGGCTCGCGCGCCAGGGTCTCTTCGTGGATCTGCGGCGAGTTCGGCGGATCGAAGAGGATCGCCATGTCGAGCTTGCCGGCCACCAGCCATTCGCGCAGCCGGATGCTGAGCCCCTCGACCACGCTGATGACCGCATCGGGGTAGCGGGCACGGAACTGCTCGACCAGGTCGGCCGTGAGCACGTGCGCCACGCGCGGCGGCAAGCCGATGCTGACACGGCCGCGCGGGCTCGACTGCCGGTCGCGCATGTCGGCCCGGGCGCGGTCGGCCAGTTCGAAGATCGCCCGCGCGTGCGACAGCAGGGCCAGCCCCGCCTCGGTGGGTTCGGTGCCGCGCCCGGTGCGCACGAGCAGCGGCTGCCCGACCTCCTGCTCCAGCAGCATCACCTGCCTGCTCAGCGCGGGCTGCGACATGTGCAGCGCGGCGGCGCCCTGGCTGACGCTGCCGCCCTCGACGACGGCGACGAAATAGTGCAAGCGGGTAAGGTCCATGTGCCATGCATTTTAGGTATAGCTGGTATCGGGAAAAAGCAGGCCGACGCCGCGCCGCGCGGCCACACAATCGGCGGCGAGACAAACACCACCGGCCCATGCAGAACAACCTGACCTACAAGCTCCATCCCACAACGCCGAAGCTTCGGCTGCCGCCTGGCGCCTGCGACGCGCATGTGCATGTCTTCGGGCCCGTCGCGCGCTTTCCCTTCGCGCCCGGCAGCAGCTTCAGGCCGGCCGACGCACCGAAGGAGACGCTCTTCGCGCTGCACCGCCAGCTCGGCATCGAGCGCTGCGTCATCGTGCAGTCGCTGTGCCACGGCTTCGACAACCGCGTGGTGGAAGATGCCATCGCGGCAGGCGGCGGTCGCTACCTCGGCGTCGCCCTGGTACCGCCGGAGGTAGCCGATGACGAGCTGTCGCGCCTCGCGTCCGCGGGCTTTCGCGGCGTGCGCTTCAACTTCATGAAGCATCTGGGCGCCTCGTCCGGCGTGGACGAGATCGTCGACTTCACGCGGCGGCTGGCGCCGCTGGGCATGCACCTGCAGGTGCACTTCGAGAGCAGCCTGATCCATGCGCTGGCGGAGCCGCTCGCGCGCAGCGCGGTGCCGGTGGTGATCGACCACATGGCACGCGTCGATGCCGGCCTCGGCATCGACAACCCGGATTTCAAGGCGCTGCATGCACTGCTGCGCAACCCGCTCTTTCGCGTGAAGATCAGCGGCGTCGACCGCATCTCGCGCCAGGTCGACTACGCCGATGGCGTGGCGCTCGCGCGCAGGCTGCTGCTCGATTTTCCGCAGCGCTGCCTGTGGGGCACCGACTGGCCTCATCCCAACCACACCCACGTGCCGGACGACGGCACCCTGGTCGACGCCCTGATGCGCATCGCGCCCGAAGCCGAGTTGCGCGAGCAACTGCTGGTGACGAACCCGCAGGGCTTCTACCGCTTCGAAGCATGAGCACCGACATCTTCGCTCCTTCCTCGCGCCGCCTCGACGGCAAGATCGCGCTGGTCACCGGCGCCGGCTCCGTCGGCCCCGGCTGGGGCAATGGCCGGGCGATGGCGGTGCGTTTCGCCCGGGAGGGCGCGCAGGTCTTCGGCGTCGACCGCGACATCGAGCGGCTCGGCGAGACGGCCGAACGCGTCGCCGAGGCGGGGGGCGTGCTCGTCACGGCGGCCTGCGACGTGACCAGCAGCGCATCCATCGAGGCGATGGTCCAGGCCTGCATTGCGCGCTTCGGCCGCATCGACATCCTGGTCAACAACGTCGGCGGCTCCGCCAGGGGCGGGCCGGTCGAGATGTCCGAGGAGGTGTGGGACGCGCAGGTCGACCACAACCTCAAGAGCGTGTTCCTCGCCTGCAAGCATGTGCTGCCGCACATGGTGGCGCAGGGGGGTGGCGCGATCGTCAACATGGCGTCGACCTCGGCGCTGCGCTGGACCGGCGCGGCGCAGATCGCCTATGCGGCAACCAAGGCCGGCGTGATCCAGTTCTCGCGCGTGCTCGCGGTGCAGTACGCGGGCCAGGGGATTCGCGTGAATACGGTCGTGCCCGGGCAGCTGCACACGCCGATGGTCGAGTCGCGCCTGGCGGGCCAGCGCGCCGGGGGCGATGTCGAGGCGCTTCTGAAGCAGCGCCAGTCGCGCATTCCGCTGCCTTTCATGGGCGATGGCCGCGACACGGCGGCGGCGGCGCTGTTTCTCGCGTCCGACGAAGCCCGCTTCGTGACCGGGACCGAGCTGGTGGTGGACGGCGGCATGTCGGTGCGCTGCGACTGACAAGGAACTCATTGATGAAACGTCTTCAACGCCTCGCGCGCAGGACCTGCCTCCAGGGCGCGATCGTCGCCCTGGCCGCGCTCGCCTGCGGCGTGCCGGCCGCCTTCGCGCAGAGCCCTGTCACCCGCATCATCGTCGCCTTCCCGCCCGGCGGTCCGGTGGACTTCGTGGCGCGCGCCATCAGCGAGCAGCTCGGCAAGGAGCTGGGGCACCAGGTCATCGTCGAGAACAAGTCCGGCGCCAACGGCACCATCGCGGCCGAGTACGTCTCGCGCGCCGCGCCCGATGCGCAGACCCTGTGGCTCACCAGCGTGGGCGCGGTGGCGATCAACCCCTCTCTTTATGACAAGCTGCCCTACGACCCCTTCAAGGACCTCACGCCGGTGTCGCTGGTGGTGCGCAATGTCGAGGTGCTGGTCGTCGCCGCCGACGCGCCTTATGCGAGCGGCGCGGAGTTCGTGGCCGCGGCGAAGCTGAGCAGCCAGCCGCTGACGCTGGCTTCCTCGGGCACCGGCAGCGTGCCGCACCTCGCGATGGAGCTGCTGTCCGACGCGTCGAAGACGCCCTTGCTGCACGTGCCGTACAAGGGCGCGGCGCCCGCCATCACCGACGTGATCGCGGGGCATGTGAACGGCTTCTTCGGCGACATACCGGGCCTGCTGCCCTTCATCAAGGGCGGCAAGCTCAAGCCCATCGGCCTGGCCGCGACCCGGCGCCATCCGTTGCTGCCGGGGGTGAAGACCTTCGAGGAGATGGGGATCCCGGGCGTCGACTCGGACAACTGGTATGCCTTGTTCGCCGCCAAGGGCACGCCCGCGGCCGACATCGATCGCATGAATCTCGCCCTGCGCAAGACGCTGGGCAACGCCTCGGTGAAGGCCCGCCTGATGGATTCGGGCGCCGAGCCGGCGCCTTCGTCCCCGGCCGAGCTCACGGAACTGCTCCGGCACGACACGGCCAAGTGGTCGGCCGTGGTGCGCGGCAAGAAGATCAAGCCCGACTGAACATGCTGGCCGCCACCGATCTCGTGCTGCTGCAGTTCCGCATGGCCGACCCGCACGCCGCCGCGCGGCTGGGCGCACAGTGGCGCGCCTTCTGCGCCGCCGCCGAGCCCTCGCTGTATGCGCGCCGGGCCGCCTGGTCCGCCGCAACGGCCACGGCCTACATCTACCTGGAGCCCGCGCAAGCGATGGGCGGGATGGATCCTGCGCTTCTCGCGCAGGATTTCGCACGCCGCTTCGCCGGGGCCTCCGAGGTTCGGGCCTCGCGGCTCGAACAGGTCTTCGACGCCGTCGGCGCCTCGGCCGGCGAACGCGCGGTCTTCCACTATGCCGTCGAGACGGACCCGGAGGAAGGCTGGATGGCCGAGATCGCGCGCTGGTACGACACCGAACACATGCCCGGCCTGGCGGCCGTGCCGGGCTGCATCCGCGCGACGCGCTTCATCAACCACGGCCACGGCCCGCTCTCGCTGGCCTGCTACGACCTGGTCCGGGAGGAGACGCTGGGCTCGCCCCCATGGCTGGCCGTGCGCGCCACGGCGTGGAGCGACATCGCCCGGCCTCATTTCACGAACACCCGGCGGACGATGTTCAGCGTCCTTCCGTAGACTTCCTCCCGGGGAAGCGTGGGCCACGCACGGGCCCTGGCGGGATCGTGGAAAATGGCCGCCCGCATGCCCAGAACCACCGCCATCGCCTGCTGCCGCGCCGAAGCCGCGGATCGGCCCTGAGGGCGCACGACATGGACCTCGACACCTGGCTCATCTACCTCCTCGCGGCCACCGGGCTTTCGCTCTCGCCCGGCCCCAACGGGTTGCTCGCCCTCACACACGGCGCATTGCACGGGCGGCGCAAGGCGCTGTACACCATCTTCGGCGGGGCCTTCGGTTTCGTCGTCGTCGTCGCGCTTTCCATGTTCGGCATCGGGGCGCTGCTCAAGACTTCCCTGGTGTGGCTGACCGTCATGAAGTGGGTGGGCGGCGGCTATCTCGTGTGGCTGGGCATCCAGGTCTGGCGTTCGCCCCCCATCGGCATCGAGGTCGGTGCTTCGGCGCAACCCAGGGCAGGCTGGTCCCTGTTCGCCCAAGGCGCGCTGTCCGCGATGACCAATCCCAAGGGGCTGCTTTTCTTCGCGGCCTTTCTGCCCCAGTTCATCAACCCCGCAAAAAGTCTTCTCGTCCAGTTCCTCGTCATGGCCGGGACATTCGCCGTCGTCGAGATCGCCACCGAGGTCTTCATCGCCAGCATGGCGCACCGCATCAGCCCGTGGCTGCGGCGGGTCGGACGACGCTTCAACCGGGCCTGCGGCGGCATCTTCATCGCCATCGGGGCGCTGCTGCCGCTTCGCCCCTGAGGCGCCCGCGGCCCCGGCGAGCGGACCGAGAAGAAGAAAAACACGCGCCAGACGGCCTTTCGGGCTCAATAAACCGCCCGTGCGTGCCGATGTATGGACAATGCCTCGGAGTTGGACCCGACGCGATCGGCCGTTCAAGTCAACAATAGCTGCCTCACGCAGCAACAAGCCCGCTTTTACCGGCTCCCCATCGACCTCATGTCCAAGCGCACCCTTGCCGGCCATCTCAAGATCTGCGAAGGACTCATTCTTTGGGCCGACGCGGATGCGCACGATCTCCTGGGCTACCCGCTCGGCGCGCTGGCCGACATGCCGCTCGGCGATGTGGTCGTGCAGCAGCCGGAACCGCTGGCCGATGCCATGCGGGTCCCCGCGCGCGGTGCCGTCGAATGCCATCGCGTCGTCCTGCGCACCCACCACGACCGCACGATGCTGGCCGACATGCGCGGCGAACGAATGGAAGACGGCTGCGCGCTGTGGACCTTCAGCCCCACCGCGCAGGGCGTGCGCGGCGAGCGGCTCGATCTCCTCTCACGCCGCGATGCGCTCACCCGGCTTCCCAATCGCGTTCCCACCGTCGAGGAACTGGGACGCACGCCCCATGCGCACGACGGCCACGCGGATCGCCTGCTGGCGGTCTGCTACCTGGACATCGACCGCTTCCGGGACGTCAACGACCAGTTCGGACCCGTGGGCGGGGATGCGGTGCTGCGTGAGGTCGCGCGGCGCCTGAAGGCGGCCGTCCCGCACGATGCCGCCGTGGCGCGCGTGGGAGGCGATGAATTCGCTCTCGTGCTGTCGATGACCGGCGGCGAGGCGCGGGCCCGGGAGCTCCTGCAGCAGATCCTGGCGCGGCTGACGCACCCCTTCCGCCTGGTCGACCGCTCGGCCCGGCTGCGCGTGAGCGTGGGCGTCGCGCTCATGGACTACGGCGCGCAGCCGACCGAGGTGATGCTGCAGCATGCGCAGCACGCCGTCTTCTTCGCCAAGCGCGCGGGCGGCAGCCAGGTGCATTTCTTCGACGCCGGCCAGGCGCTCGAGGAGCAGCAGGAAGTCAAGATTCGCGAGCGCATCCGCGCGGGGCTGGCGATCGGGGAGTTCACCCTGGCCTACCAGCCCAAGGTCGACATGCGCTGCGGCCGCGTCATCGGCTTCGAGGCGCTCGTTCGCTGGCAGCATCCCGAACGCGGCCTGCTGCAGCCCGCCGCCTTCGTGCCCTTGATCGAGGATCATGAGCTGGTCGAGCAGCTCGGCGACTGGGCGATCGGCGAAGCGGTGCGCCAGGCCGTGGCATGGCGGGCGCAGGGCGTGAGGACTTCGATCAGCGTCAACATCAGTCCACGGCACCTGCTGCGTCCCGACTTCATCGAGCGGCTGATCGCCCATCTGCAAGGCTTTTCGCAGCCGCATGCCGGCGTGCTGGAGCTGGAGATCCTGGAAACCACGGCCATCAAGGACTTTGCCGCGGTCGCCGATTTCATCGGCGCCTGCAAGGCGCTGGGCGTGCCGGTGACGATGGACGATTTCGGCACCGGCTATTCGTCGCTCACCTACCTGCGCCAACTGCCCGTGGCCGCGATCAAGCTCGACCAGTCCTTCGTGCGGGGCATGCTGGAAGACGCGGAAGACCAGGCGATCGTCACCGGCATCCTGGTGATGGCGCGCGGCCTGGGCCGCATGGCCATCGCCGAGGGCGTCGAGTCCGTGGCGCATGGCGATGCCCTGATGGCGCTCGGCTGCACGCTCGGCCAGGGCTACGGCATCGCCAAGCCCATGCAGCCCGAACGGGTGCCCGAATGGATCGTCGGCTTCGAACGCTCCCCGCCCTGGGGTCGGCCGGACGGCTGCTAGCTGGCCGAGCCGGGCAGGGGACGCGGAAGCCCTCAGCCGCAGACCACCCGGTTGCGCCCGGCGCATTTCGCCTGGTAGAGGCGGGCGTCCGCCATCTCGATCAACGCGTTCGAAGACGTGTCGGCGCTTGCGACCATCGTGGCCACGCCGATGCTCACGCTGAGATTGGGCGGATGGCTCGCCGGATGCGGCAGCCCCATCTCCTCGACGGCGCCGCGCAGTCTTTCGCCGATGGCCGCGGCCTCCGGCGCGSCCACGTCCGGCAGGACCAGCGCGAACTCTTCGCCGCCGAAGCGCGCGGCCAGGCAGGACGCATCCTCATGGGCGGCGCGCAGGGTGAGGGCCACGCGCCGCAGCGCGTCGTCGCCGGCGAGGTGGCCCAGGTGGTCGTTGTAGCTCTTGAACGAGTCCACGTCGATCATCAACAGCGAGATCGGCGCGCCCGCGCTCATCGACGCGGCCCAGTGCCGGGCCATGAAGTCGTCGAAGGAGCGCCGGTTGGCCAGACCGGTGAGCCCGTCGGAGTTGGTCAGCCGCCGCAGCTCGAGGTTGCTCTTGAGCAATTGCAGCTGGCTCACGCGCAGCTCCCGGTAGGCCTGGTCGCGCTGGAGCAGGGTCGTGTAGGCCCGGGAGTGGTAGCGGATGCGTGCCACCAGTTCGATCGGTTCGGGCAACTTGACCATGTAGTCGTTGGCGCCCCTGGCGAAAGCCGACTGCTTCATGATCGGCTCGTCGTTCGACGACAGCACGATGATCGGAACATCCTTGATCTCCGGTGTCGCGCGGTAGGCCTGCACCAGGTCCAGCCCGTCCGCCCCGGGCATGACCAGGTCCTGCACGATCACGGTGGGGCGCACCTGCAGCGCCGTGGCAACCGCATCGGCCGCTCTGTGGCAGACATGGAACGCGATGCCCGGCTCGACGGACAGCATCTTCTTCACGACGAGCGCGATCACGGGCTGATCGTCCACCAGAAGGACGGTCACCGTCTCCTGGGGCTGCGGGCCGCCGTGGGGCGCCGCGTTCGGGGGCATACTCATCAGGCAATGGACGTAAAGAGATGGGACGGTGTCCCGGTGGGCCGGAACCCGGGGACGCGCTGCCCCCGCGGGGCCTGCGCATTATGGTCACGACTCACCAGAATCAAATGAACGCACCCGACCCAGATGATGCGCTGYAGCAGGCGCTTGCGCGCGCCAAGGCCGCTGAGGAGCGCCAGCTTCAATTGCTCAGGCGGGTGGTCGAGCTTACAGGCGAGCGCGAGAAGCTGGACGCGCAGGCACGCCGGCAGGCGGAAGAACTCGTGGCGCTGCGGCGCAACCTGGTTTCGGCCAGGCGGCGCCTGTCGGTCACGGAAGCCGCGCGCATGGCCCAGTGGGAATGGGACATCGCCAGCGGCTCGGTCTTCCTCGGCAAGCGCTGGGACGAGATGACCGGAGAGGTCAAGCCCGGCAGGCGCTGGGAGATGCGCGAATTGCTCGCGCGCGTGCATCCGGACGACGTCGCGGCCGTGCGCCGGGCGGTCGAAGACGCCCTCAAGGGCACGCTGGATCGCTACCTCGTCGAGCACCGCGTCTCGGTCGCCGACGGCTGGATCTGGATCGAGAGCGTCGGCCTCGTGACCGAGCGCGACGCCCAGGGCAGGGCGCTGCGGGTGACCGGCTTCAACACCGACATCACCGCCCGGCGCAAGATGAGCGACGACATGGAACAGGCCCGCGCCCAGGCCGAGGCCAGCAGCCGCGCCAAGAGCGAGTTCCTCGCCAACATGAGCCACGAGGTGCGCACGCCGCTGAATGCGGTCATGGGGCTGACGAGGCTGCTGCACCAGTCCCCGTTGAACGACGAACAGCGCAGCTACCTCCAGCTCATCGACAACTCGGCCACCTCGCTGCTGGCCCTGCTCAATGATGTGCTCGACCTGTCCAAGATCGAGGCCGGCAAGCTGGTGTTCGAGCAGGTCCGCTTCGACATCGGCAAGTGGGTGCGCGAAGCGGTCGCGCTGCACAAGCCGGCCGCCGAGAAGAAGGGCCTGGTGGTGGATGTCGAGCTCGCGCGGGATTTGCCGTGGAAGGTCGCGGGCGATCCGGGACGCCTGCGGCAGGTGATCTCCAACCTGATATCCAACGCCGTGAAGTTCACCGAGCGCGGCCGCATCGCCGTGAGCGCCCGCCTGGCGCCGGACCAGACCGGCCTGCGGCGCGATCAGCTGCGGGTGCTGTTCTCGGTGCGCGACAGCGGGGTTGGCATTCCGGCGGAGATGCAGGCGCAGATCTTCGAGGCCTTCACCCAGGCGGATGCCTCCACCACCCGGCGCTATGGCGGCACGGGCCTGGGGCTGACGATCTGCGCCCGCCTGGTGGCCATGATGGGCGGCTCGCTGCACGTCGTGAGCCGGCCGAACGAGGGCAGCACCTTTCGCTTCACGGCCGTGTTCGAGGAAGCGGCCGACGAGCTGAGCGTGCTGACCGAGCCGGCGCCGCTGGAGGCGATGACGGTGCGCGGGCTCGACGTGCTCCTGGCCGAGGATCATGCGGTCAACGAACTCCTCATGCGCAAGCTGCTCACCCAGATGGGCTGCGACATCACGGTCGCCCGCAACGGCGAGGAGGCGGTGAAACTCTGGCGCGGCCGACCCTTCGACCTGGTGCTGATGGACGTGCAGATGCCGGTGCTGAGCGGCCTCGACGCGACCGCGCAGATCCGCGCCCTGGAGGCGCAGCGGCCGGCGCGCGCGCGCACGCCGATCGTGGCGCTCACGGCGCATGCGATGGCCGGGGACCGGGAACGCTGCCTGGCCGCCGGGATGGACGGCTACGTCTCCAAGCCGGTGTCGCCGGCAATGCTGACGCAGGCGATCCAGGACGCGATGCATGGCGGCCATGCCCCGGGCGACGCGGAAATGAGGTACGCCGCGGGTGATGAGTGGTTCGAATTGCCTTCCGCGCCCCAGCGAGTTGGCGACGCCGGCGCGGATGCCGCCGCGAAGGCGGATTCTCCGTCGCCGATCGACCTCCAGCAGCTGCTCCACACCATGGCCGGCGACATGGGCGCGATCCGGCAGATCGCCGCCACGATGCGCAGCGACATGGCCGTGCGCCGCCACGTGATCGGGCAAGCGCTCGACGAGCGCAACCTGAAGGTTGCGCAGGAACAGGTCCACGCCTTGAAAGGCGCGCTGTCCACCGTGGGTGCGCACGAGGCGGCGAGGATCGCCAGGCAAGTGGAGGGCGCCTTGCGGCAGGGCGACTGGCAGGCGGTGGACAGTACGGTCGGGCTGCTGCGGCAGGAAACCGAGCGCGTGGACATCGCGCTCGTCGAGCTTGCGGCGACGAGCGGCTGAACTCCAGGCCGCCTGGCCCGGGCCCGGAAGATACTCTCCAAAACCCTGATTGATTTAATTATTGATGTCAATACGATGAGGCCCATCAACGCCTCTCGCACATGCCTCCCGCCCCGACCATCGCCGACATCGCCCGTCTCGCGGGCGTCGGCACCGCCACGGTCGACCGCGTCCTGAACCGACGCCCCGGCGTCAATGCCGAGACCGTGCAGCGCGTGATGCAGGTCGTCGGCGAACTGGGCCCGCCCCAGCAGCCCGGCCGCCCGCGGCGCGGCGCCAATGCCCGCTTCGCCTTCGTGCTGCCCGCCGACCCCTCGCCCTTCCTCGAACTCGTTGAGCGGCAGATCGCCCAGGCCGCCGGCGACTTCCGGCATGCCCACATCACCGAGATCACGCATCGCATCGACGCGGCCGACCCGGTTCGCTTCGCCGCCGAACTGGCGCAGGTGGGCGAGTGCGAGGGCATCGCGCTGCTCGCGCCCGACCTGCCGCCGATCAAGCGCGCCATCGGCGAACTGGTGCGCGCCGGCGTCCACGTCGTGACTCTTTTTTCCGATGTCGCGGGCTCGATGCGCGAGACCTACATCGGCGCCGACAACCGCGCCGCCGGCCGCACCGCGGGCCTGCTGCTCGGGCGCATGGCCTGCGAAGCCGGCCGCGACGCGCTGCTGCTCTCCTCGCAGTCCACGCGCCTGTCGGCCGAGATCGAACGGCGCATCGGCTTCGCCCAGGTGATCGAGGAGCGCTTTCCCCGCTTGCACATGGTGCGCACGCCCGACCTGCCGCCCGGCGACGAGGGCGCCTGCGAGACGCTGCTGCGCTTCCTGGGCGAAGGCACCGACCCGGCGCGCGTCGCCGGCATCTACAACGTCGGCTCCGGTGCCGCCGGCGTGGCCCGCGCGCTCGACATCTTCGGCCTCGCGCCCCATGTCGGCGTCGTGGCCCATGACTTCACCGACGCGCACGGCTTGCTGCTCGGCGCGAACGGCTTGTCCTATGTCCTGCACCAGGACATCCACTACTGCGTATTGACGGCGGCGCGCGTGTTGCACGCCCTGTGCGAGAACGTCCGCGGCGCCCTCAACGTGGTGCAGCCGCGCATCGAGATCCTGACGGCCGAAAACCTGCTCTGAGCGCGGGCGGGCGTCCGGTATGTGCCCCTGAATCCCGAAACCTTCCTTTTTGGAGACAGCTCATGAAATCGATGTCGAAGATGCTGCCGGGGGTCATCGCCCTCGCCGCGGCCGCCGTACTCAGCCTGAGCCCCGCCGCAGTCAGCGCGCAGGACAAGACCATCACGCTCTGCTGGGCGGCGTGGGACCCGGCCAACGCGCTGGTCGAACTGTCGAAGGACTTCACCGCCAAGACCAGCGTGAAGATGAAGTTCGAGTTCGTCCCCTGGACCAACTTCGCCGACCGCATGCTCAACGAGCTCAATTCCAAGGGCAAGCTGTGCGACCTCATCATCGGCGACAGCCAGTGGATCGGCGGGTCGGCGGAGCAGGGGCACTACGTCAAGCTCAATGACTTCTTCGCCAAGGAAGGCATCAAGATGACCGACTTCGCACCGGCCACCGTGGTCGGCTATGCCGAGTGGCCGAAGAACACCCCCAACTACTGGGCGCTGCCCGCGATGGCCGACGCCGTCGGCTGGACCTACCGCAAGGACTGGTTCGCCAGGCCCGAGCTGCAGGCCGAGTTCAAGCAGAAGTACGGCCGCGACCTGGCGCCGCCCAAGACCTGGAGCGAGTTCAGGCAGGTCTCGGAATTCTTCCAGGGCCGCATGATCGACGGCAAGAAGGTCTACGGTGCCTACCTGTTCACCGAACGCGGCTCCGAAGGCATCACGATGGGCGTCACCAACGTGCTCTACCCCTTCGGCTTCAAGTACGAAGACCCGAAGAAGCCGTACGTGATGAACGGCTTCGTCAACTCGCCCGATGCGGTGCGCGGCCTCGAGTTCTACAAGGCGCTCTACAAGGGCAGCACGCCGCCCGGCCTGACCAATGCCTACATGAGCGAGGGCCTCGACGCCTTCAAGTCGGGCCAGGTCGCGATGATGATGAACTGGTTCGCCTTCTTCCCCGGCCTCTACAAGGACCCGAACGTGGGCGGCGACAAGATCGGCTTCTTCGTCAACCCCTCGGACAAGGGCAAGGGCGTGCAGCTCGGCGGCCAGGGCATCTCGGTGGTGTCGTACTCGGCGAACAAGGCCGAGTCGCTGCAGTACATCAAGTGGTTCGCCAGCCCCGAGGTGCAGAAGAAGTGGCAGGCCATCGGCGGCTCCTCGGCCGCCAAGGCCGTGCTCAACGACCCGGCCTACCCCAAGAGCTCGCCCTTCGCGCAGGCCTTCCTCGACTCGATGGACATGGTGGTCGACTTCTGGGCCGAGCCTTCCTATGCCGAACTGCTGCTCGCGATGCAGAAGCGCGTGCATGACTACGTGGTCGCCGACAAGGGCACCGCGAAGGAGGCGCTCGACGCGCTGGTCCTCGACTGGACCAAGGTGTTCAAGGACGACGGCAAGACCAGGTAGGGCATGCCGATGAAGCACGGGATGCCCACGCCTGCCGCCATCGCCGCCCGCGCCGCGCAGGCCACACCGCCCGCCGCGGCGGTGCGCATGCGCGGGCTCTCCGACCGCGCGATCGCGTGGATCTTCATCGGCCCGACGATGCTGCTGCTGCTGGCGATCAACATCTTCCCGCTGATCTGGACCCTGCGGCTGTCCCTGACCAACTTCCGCGCCAACCGGCCCAACGCGCCCGTGCTCGACGTCGGGCTGGACAACTACATCTCGGTGCTGACCGACCCCGACATCTGGCAGGCCATGCAGGCCACCGCCCATTTCCTGTTCTGGACCATCTTCCTGCAGATGCTGATCGGCTTCGCGCTGGCCTACCTGATCGACCGCAAGTTCCGCGGCCACGGCTTCTGGACCACGATGATCCTGATCCCGATGATGCTGTCGCCGGCGGTGGTCGGGAACTTCTGGGCCTTTCTCTACCAGCCGCAGACGGGGCTCTTCAACTATGCCGTGTCCTTCCTGAGCGGCGTGCCGCCTTCGTCCTTCGAAATGATCGGCTCGGTCAAGCTCGCGCCCTGGGCCATCATCATCGTCGACACCTGGATGTGGACGCCCTACGTGATGCTGATCTGCCTGGCCGGGCTGCGCTCCATCCCCGACTACATCTACGAGGCGGCCGAGGTCGACCGGGCCTCGAAATGGCGGCAGTTCCGCTCCATCACGCTGCCGATGGTGCTGCCCTTCATCATGCTGGCCGTGCTGTTTCGCGGCATCGAGAACTTCAAGATGTTCGACATGGTGAACCTGCTGACCTCGGGCGGCCCCGGCTCGGCCACCGAACTCGCCTCCATCACGCTCAAGCGCCAGGCCTTCGAGAGCTGGCGCACGGGCTATTCGTCCGCCTTCGCGATCATCCTCTTCGTCGCCGTGTTCGGCCTGGCCAACATCTACGTGAAGGCCCTCAACCACGTGAAGAATCGCTAGGGGCAAGCCAATGACCATCCTGCACAAGGGCATCAGCACCGCGCATTCGGTCGTCGAGCCGAGCGGGCGCACGCGCCTCCTGGCCGGCGCGCTGGTCGCGGCCTATGCGCTGATCACGATCGTGCCGCTGGTCTGGATCATCCTCACCGGCATCAAGACCCCGCCCGATTCGATCAGCTACCCGCCGAAGATCCTCTTCACGCCCTCGGCCGAAGGCTACTGCAACCTGTTCACCACGCGCTCGCGGCAGACGCCCGAATACATCGCGGCGCTGCCTGCGCCCACCGACACCTGCGACAGGGTGGCGCGCAATGCCAACATGGTCGTGGCCGGGCCCTCGAACTACGTGCCGCGCTTCGTCAATTCGCTGATCATCGCCTTCGGCTCGACCGTGCTGTCGGTGGGCTTCGGCGTGATGGCGGCCTATGCCTTCTCGCGCTTCAAGGTGCCGCTCAAGGACGACCTGCTGTTCTTCATCCTGTCGACGCGGATGATGCCGCCGATCGCGGTGGCGATCCCGATCTACCTCATGTACCGCGAGCTGGGCCTGTCGGACACGCGCCTGGGCATGATCCTGCTCTACAGCGCGGTCAACGTCTCGCTCGCGGTGTGGCTGCTCAAGGGTTTCATCGACGAGATCCCGCGCGAGTACGAGGAAGCGGCCATGGTCGACGGCTACACGCGCCTGCAGGCCTTCCGCAAGGTCGTGCTGCCCCAGGCGACCACCGGCATCGTGGCCACCGCCATCTTCTGCCTGATCTTCGCGTGGAACGAATACGCCTTCGCGGTGCTGCTGACCTCCGGCACCGCGCAGACGGCGCCGCCCTTCATCCCGATCATCATCGGAGAGGGCGGCCAGGACTGGCCGGCCGTGGCCGCCGGCACCACGCTGTTCCTGATCCCGATCCTCGTGTTCACGATCCTGCTGCGCAAGCACCTGCTGCGCGGCATCACCTTCGGAGCGGTGCGCAAATGAAGAACTGGCCCCGATGGCTGCGGCGCGGCCCGATGGAGATGCTGGCCTGCATCGTGATCACGCTCGGCCTCGTGATGATGCTGCAACCCCTCGCCATGATCCTGTTCACCTGGTCCTTCCTGACCACGCTGTCGGGCACGGTGCTCTTCATGGTCGTCTCCAAATTCCCCGAGTAGCGCCATGGCCGAGATCCGCGTTCATCACCTGCACAAGGCCTTCGCCGATTTCACCGCGGTCAAGGACTCCAGCTTCACCGTGCGCGACGGCGAGTTCTTCTGCCTGCTTGGTCCCTCGGGCTGCGGCAAGACCACCACGCTGCGCATGATCGCCGGGCTGGAGCTGCCCACCTCCGGGCAGATCTTCCTCGGCGCGGAGGACGTGAGCTTCAAGCGCGCATCGGCGCGCGACATCGCCTTCGTGTTCCAGATGTTCGCGCTCTATCCGCACATGAACGTGCGCCGCAACATCGCCTTTCCGCTGGTGTCCCAGGGCATGCCGCGCGCCGAGATCGATGCCCAGGTCGAGCAGGCGGCCCGCACGCTGCGCATCACCGGCCTGCTGGACAAGCCCGTGTCCCAGCTCTCCAGCGGCGATCGCCAGCGCGTGGCGCTGGGCCGCGCCATCGTGCGCCAGCCGCTCGCCTTCCTGATGGACGAGCCGCTGGGCGCGCTCGATTCGGAGTTTCGCGAAGTGATGTGCCAGGAGCTGCGCACGCTGCACGACCGGCTGCACGCCACCACCGTCTACGTGACGCACGACCAGATGGAGGCCATGGCCATGGCCGACACCATCGCCATCATGAACCAGGGCGTGATCGAGCAGCTGGGCGCGCCCCTGGAGGTGTACGAGCGGCCCGCCAGCGTGTTCGTGGCCGATTTCATCGGCGCCCCGGCGATGAACTTCCTGCCCTTCGAGGCCGCGCTGGCCACGGGCGCCAGCGCCATCGACATCGGCGCCGCGCGCATCGGCGTGCCCGCCCTGCGCGAGGATGTCCCGGCGCGCGCGCTGCTGTGCGGCGTGCGCCCCGAGCATGTGCGCTTCGACGACGGCTCGGCGCTGCGCGCCGAGGTCGTGGGCACCGAATACCTGGGCACCAGCACCGTCGTGACCCTGCACACCGCGCAGGGCGCGACCCTGCGCGCGAAGGTCGATGTGGACAGCAAGGCCAGGCGCGGCGATCACATCGGCCTCGCCTTCGACGCCGGCGCCGTCTCGCTGTTCGACCAGGTCTCGGGCCGCGCCCTGCGCACCGCGCGGGATGACCGGCCGCATGCCGCCCGCAACGGAGCACGCCATGGCTGAACTTCGACTGGCCGGCGTCGGCAAGCGCTTCGGCGCCGTGCGGGCGGTCGATGGGCTGGACCTGGACATCGCCGGCGGCGAGTTCTTCGTGCTGCTGGGCCCGAGCGGTGCCGGCAAGACCACCACCTTGCGCCTGGTCGCCGGGCTGGAGCGGCCCGACGAGGGCAGGGTGTTCATCGGCGGGCGCGAAGTCACGGCGCTCGCGCCGGCCCTGCGCGACGTCGCCTTCGTGTTCCAGCAGTACTCCCTGTACCCGCACCTGAGCGTGTACGACAACCTGGCGTTTCCGCTGCGCTCGCCGCTGCGCCCCATGCCCGAGGAGGCGCTGCGCCGCAAGGTGGAGGAGGTGGCGCGGATGCTGCGCATCGAAGACAAGCTCCAGAGCCCCGCCACCCGGCTCTCGGGCGGCCAGATGCAGCGCGTGGCGATCGGCAGGGCGCTGGTGCGCAGCCCGCTGGTCTACCTGATGGACGAGCCGCTTTCTTCGCTCGACGCCAAGCTGCGCAACGACCTGCGGCTCGAACTCAAGCGCATCCAGCAGGACCTGGGCGCGACCATGCTCTACGTCACGCACGACCAGATCGAGGCGCTGACGATGGCCACGCGCATCGGCGTGCTCGAGCGCGGCGTGCTGGTGCAGGTCGGTACGCCCCGGCAGATCTACGAAGACCCGGCCAGCACCCATGTGGCGGCGCGGCTCGGCTCGCCGCGCATCAACCTGTTGCCGCGCGCGCTGCTGCCGGCCGTGGCCGGGCCCGCGCAGGCCGTGACCATCGGCGCGCGCGCGGAGCACCTGCGCCTGCACCGGGACGGCGTCGACCCGAGCCACCGCGAGGCGCATGTCCAGCGCATCGAGCGCCTGAGCGACCAGCACCTGGTGCAGGTGCGCCTGGACGACAGCGATCAGGAGTTGATCACGGCAGCCCCCATCGGGGCAAGCTTCGAGCCCGGCGACGCGGTGCGCGTCGAGCTGCTGCGGCCGCTGTGGTTCGACGCCGACGGCCGGCGCATTGCCGCCTGACACGCACGCACACCTTCGGGAGAAACCCATGAGCCATGCCGACCTGATCCGCCACGCGACGCAGACGCTGATCGACCACGTCGAGGAACTGACCGCCCTCGACCAGGCCATCGGCGACGGCGACCACGGCCTCAACATGCGCCGCGGCGCGCTGGCGATCCAGGCCCGGCTCGACGACCTGGCCGCGCAGTCGCTCAACGAGGCGCTGCGCGCCATGGGCATGACCTGCATGTCGACCATCGGCGGCTCCTCGGGCCCGGTCTTCGGCACCTTGATGATCACCCTGGCGAAGGAACTGCCCGATGCGCCGCCGCCCCTCACGCCGGCCGCGCTGGCCCGTGCGGTGGACGCCGGCATCAAGGCCCTCACGCGCCTGGGCAAGGCCGAGGTCGGCCAGAAGACGCTGCTCGATGTCCTGGCGCCGGTGCAGCGGGTGCTGGCCCGGGGCGGCGACGACCTCGACGACCTGAGGGCGCGGGTGCGCCAATGCGCCTTCGACAGCGCCGACGCCACCGCCGGCATGGATGCGATCCGCGGGCGCGCCTCCTTCCTCGGCGATCGCGCGCTCGGCCATGTGGACCCCGGCTCGCGCTCGCTGGCCTTGATCATCGGCGCGATCTGCGACAACCTGCAGGCTGGCGCCCTGGCATCTTCTCCTTCCCCTTCCCCTTCCGCCTGAAAGCACACGCCATGAAGAAGCTCATCAACGACGTCGATGCCATCTTGTCCGAATCCCTCGACGGCTTCGCGGCCGCGCACGCGGACATCGCCACCCTCGGCGAGTCCGGCCAGTTCGTGCGCCGCCGCGTGCTCAAGCCCGGCAAGGTGGCGCTGATCTCCGGCGGCGGCTCGGGCCATGAGCCGCTGCACGCCGGCTTCGTCGGCCACGGCATGCTCGACGCGGCCTGCCCGGGCCAGGTGTTCACCTCGCCCACGCCCGACCAGATGCTGGCCGCCGCGCAGGCCGTGGACACCGGCGCCGGCGTGCTCTTCATCGTCAAGAACTATTCGGGCGACATGATGAACTTCCAGATGGCGGCCGAGATGGTCGCCTGCGACAACGAGACCGTGATCGTCAACGACGACGTGGCCGTCGAGAACTCGACCTACACCACCGGCCGGCGCGGCGTCGCGGGAACGCTCATCGTCGAGAAGATCGTCGGCGCCGCGGCCGAGCGCGGCGAGGGGCTGGCGGCGCTCAAGTCGCTGGGCGATGCCGTCAACAAGGCGACCGCGTCGATGGGCGTCGCCCTCAGCTCCTGCACCGTGCCGGCGGCGGGCAAGCCGACCTTCCAGATCGGCCCGGACGAAATGGAAATGGGCGTGGGCATCCACGGCGAGCCGGGCCGGCGCCGCGTCAAGCTGGCTTCGGCCGACGACATCGCCGCCGAACTCACCGGCGCGATCCTCAAGGACCTGTCGCTCAAGGCCGGGCAGGAGGTGCTGCTGCTGGTCAACGGCTTCGGCGGCACGCCGATGATGGAGCTCTACCTGATGGTCAACGCGGTGCGCAAGGTGCTCGTCGGCAATGAGGTCAAGATCGCGCGCTACCTGACGGGCTCCTACGTCACCTCGCTGGAGATGGCGGGCTGCTCGGTCACCGTGAGCGCCCTCGACGCGGCGACGCTGGCGCTGTGGGACGCGCCCGTGCACACGGCCGCGCTGCGCTGGGGCATGTGAGCAGACGGTTCGATGGCCATGATCATCCATGGTGGCTGCCACTGCGGCAACATCTCCTTCGAACTCGTCTGGGAACCCACGCCCTCCGGGATTCCGGCGCGCGCCTGCGATTGTTCCTTCTGCACCCGGCATGGCGGCGTCTGGACGTCCAGCCCGGATGCTGCGCTCCGGGTCAGGGTCCAAGCGCCATCTCTTCTCTCCAGATACAGCTTCGGCACCGGCACGGCCGTGTTCCACGTCTGCGCCCGCTGCGGCGCGGTGCCGGTGGTGACCAGCTCGATCGATGAACACCTCTACGCCGTCGTCAGCGTGAACGCGTTCAACGACGTGGACCCGTCCCTTCTGCGCCATGCCCCCGCCTCGTTCGGCGGCGAGAGCCTCGAATCGCGCCTGGCGCGCCGAAAGCGCAACTGGATTGCGGACGTCCGGTTCGTCGAGCCGGGCACCTGACCGGCGCTAGAGAAGGCGCCGCCGCGCGTAGCGAACCACCGTGACGCCCGCCTTGGCCTGGCGCGTGGAAGGCATGACCAGCACGCAGTCGTCATAGGGCGTCGCGACCGGTTCGCCTTCGTTCCAGCCGATGACGGTGCCCGCGCGTTCGATCACTTCCAGCCCGGTGTAGGGCTGCGCGAAGCGGAAGTCCTTGCCGCGCGCCACCACCGGCCCCGTCACGTCCAGGGCCCATTGGCGCGGGGCGTCGGGCCGCAGCCAGCCCGGCAGCAGGCGCGCGGTCCCGGCCGCGTCCAGCGTGCCGGCGGCCTGCAGGAAGCGGGCGCATTGGTCTTGCGCCACGCCGCGGCTGGCCGGGTCGCCATGGAAGCCGCATTCGATCAGCAGTGAGCGGGTGTCGCTCTCGGCATCGGGCGCGCCGAAGCGGCCGAAGTCGCGCATGCGCACGCCGTCCTTGTGGCCCGCGTCGATGACGACGTGCTCGGGACTGCGCAGTGCGCGCGCCAGCGCCAGGTTGCGCGGCTGGATGCCGGTCAGCAACAGCGGTGCCGAAGGTTCATGCATCGAATGCAGGTCGAGCAGCCAGTCCGCTTGCGCCACATGGGGGCGCAGGGCTGCCGCGCGACGCCGCTCAAGCGTGTCGCCGGCATCCATGCGCTCGGGCATCCATTGGCGGTTGAGGTCTTCGTCGACGAAGCGGGAAGCGTCGTGATTGGCGGCATCGAAGCGGTCGAAGGCCGCCAGGTTGCAGAAGGCGAGGGTGAGCGTGCCGCCTTGCGGGCGCACACCGGCTTCCAGCAAGCCCTTGAGCGCCCATGCGCCGCACACCTCATTGCCATGCACCAGCGCGGTGATCAACACATTGCGGCCCGGTCGCCCGCTGTCGAAGCGCCAGACGCCTTCCACGTCCGTGTTGCCGGCGCGCCACGCGCCGATGTCTGGAGGAGGGAGTTCAAAGGACAGAGACACGCGGATTCCTTGCGGGAGTGAATCCGCCGATTCTCATGCACTGGGGCGACAGGGCCCGACCGGCACCGACGCCGCGCGCGGGCCGGGCGCGGCCCCGGAGGCGCTACATCGACTTCACTTCGAGACGGTTGTCGACCGAGCCGACGCCCTTCACGGCCCTGGCGATCTGCGTCGCTCTCTCCTTCGCCGCGGCGTTGGGCGCGGGGCCCGCGAGGCTCACGACGCCGGCCTTCGTCTCGACGTCGATGCGCGTCGCGCTGAGTTCCGCGTCCTTCGCCAGCGCGGAGGCCACCGATGCGGTGATGGCCGCATCGTCAGCCGAGGAGAGGGCCGCCGTGCCGGCATTTTTCAGCGCATGCTCGGCGGCGGCCACGTCCTGCCTCAGTTCCGGCGACTTGGCGAAGGCCACGGTCTTGTCGCGCGCAACCTCCGCCAGGTCGGCTGCCTTGTCGGCGCCCACCGCGACGGCCTTCTCGGTCCGCGCCAGCGCGGTGTCGAGCTTCTGCCCGGCTGTCTCGTTGCTGGCGCGGTCGCCACAGGCGCCCAGCGCGAGCACCGCCGCCGCCATCATCACCGCCGTCAGCACACGGCCCGACCCCACGCCATTGCTCATCCGAACTTGCTTCGTCATGGTTGATTCCTTTGCGCGAGCATGGCGCGCGCACGCAGAAATGGCGCCCCGCGGCTGCCGCGATCGAATGTAGGCAGACGCCTTCAATCGCTGCCGATGGCGGTCGTCGCGGCCCGCGGTCCCATTCGAAGAAATGGCGCCGGCGTAGGTCTTCGCTGGCAGACCGCCGTCGCGACTTGCCCCACACTGCGCGCATGTCCGGCCGTCTACGTCTGATTTCCGTCACCGTGGAAGAGCCCCAGCCCGGGGCCTTTCATTGGTTGCTGCTGGAGGGCAGCGACAGCGCGGCGGGCTGGGTCGAACTCGAGAGTTCGGAGAAGGCGTTCAAGTCCTATCGCAAGGCCATGACGGCCGGCCTGCTGGCGCTGCAGGGCATGATCGACGACCTCGACGCCGGCCCGCGCGAGGCGGCCCGGGTCGCCCCGGCGCGAAAGAAAGCCAAGGCGCTCGGGCCCTTCGGCTTCGGCCCGCTGCGCTGAGCGTGCAAAAAAAGGCCCGCGCGAGGCGGGCCGAATGATCTCTGGTCAGAAGATCCCTGGAGAACCATCCTCTTTATCGACGGATTCCCGGGAAACTTGAGTGACTTGCCGATCGTCACCATAGAAACCAGAACGGCCGCAGCTGGCTCGACGTCGAATCCAGCGTGTCGCTGACGGTGGTGGCTTCCCTGAAACGCCGACGAATCTCGGCCTCGTATTCGCGCGCCACGCGGCGCGCATGTGCCACGCCTTGCAGAGCCTGGAACCGCCATGCTCTTGCACGCGTCATCAAGTCATCGTCGGAGAGATCGCCAAGCTGAGTCATTGGCCTATTCTGCCGCGCCGGCGCAAAAGGACGAAGCCACCTGTGGTTTGAAAGTCAAACGAAAGCCAAAGTCTACGAATTCCCCGCGACTTGAGCCCGAAAGTGCCAACAAATGCCTCGTTTCCCGGATTGCCCGCTTCAGGAATGGAGCAGCGGCGCCGAAAAGCAAAGCAGTGCAATCAATCGAACAGCGAGATCGAAATGTCCAGGCTCATCGTTTTGGCGAAACACGGCAGCGTCAGGCAAATCAATATCCAGGGCCCCATCACCACGATCGGCCGGGATCCGAGCTGCGGCGTCCAGATCGACAGCCTGGGCGTCAGCAGGCATCACGCCGCCATACGATGGACGGGCGATCGCTTCGTGCTGATCGACACCGGCAGCCGCAATGGCACCTTCGTCAACAAGGTGAGGGTGAAGGCGGTCGCCCTCAGGAACGGCGACGCAATCACCGTGGGCGACTGCCAGCTGCGCTTCCTGTACACCACCGCGCAGTTGCCGAGCGACGAGGCACTGCGGCTGGTGACCGTGATCACCGATCCGCTCAACATCGATACGCGCGAGAAGAGCGACTGGGCCAGCTTCTTTCGCAAGGGACGCGCGGCCAGGCACGTGCACTAGACCCGGGGCGCCGCCGCGCCTGATCGCCCGCGGCCGCCGGTTCCCCGGCGAGCCCGGCTGATTCGCATCGCCTTGACCTCTGTCAAATGGCCTGGACGCGAACGGCTCCGAAGGGGTTGACGCCGCGCGGGTCGAACGCCGAACATCCCTGCACGAAAGCGATGGCTGCTCGTGAGCGGGCCTGCCCTTCGCTTCCGTTTTTTCTAAATCACAGGAGTTCATATGAAGAGTCTTGTCTGGGCATTGAGCATTGCCATCACTCAGCTGCTGGCATCTGCCGCCAGCGCGCAACCGGCCCCGACCGACAAGGCCGCCGCCAGCGCCGAGCGCAAGGCGGAAGGCACCGAAGCCGCGCGCCAGTTCGCCCCGGGCGAGGGCAATCCCAAGCCCGAAGCCAGGCCTCGGGTCCCCAAGGCCGAGCGCAGCGCCGCCCGGCAGGCGCGCAAGCCCGAAGGCACTCAGGCCGCCAAGGAGTTCAAGCCCGGCGAAGGCAACCCCGAGCCGACGGCGGTCCCGACAGCACCGCGTGCCGAGCGTTCGGCCGAGCGCAAGGCGCGCCGCGCCGAAGTCGCCAAGGAAAACAAGTCCGGCAAGCTGCCCTCGTATGGAGAGGGCAGCGGCACGAAGTAGGGAGAGGGAGCAGACGCGGGCTCAGGTCCACTGCATCCGGTCGGCGCCCCGGGAGGGGCTCGCGGAGATGCGGCGCAGCAGCTCGAGCTGGCGCAGCTCCTCGGCATCCCTCAGGCTCTTGGCGGCGCGCGCGGCGACATAGCTGACGAAGAGCGAATCCACCGCCGCGCTCCATTCCCGCAAGGCCTCGCCGATTCCCGCCGGAAGGGCCGGTACGGCAACGCCGGTCTTCTGAAGAATGGCTGCTTTGTGCGCGGTGGTGAGCATGGGCTGGCGTCGTCTGAGAGTGCTGGATGCCACCTTATCGGCAGGCTGGCGCAAAAGCATCAGCCATAACGCCTAGGTCCTTGTCGGACATTGCCAACTCCTTCCGGTTTCTACGACGATCGCTGCGTTCACGCGGCAGAAGCGTCCTCAACGAAGGGGCAATTCGATGACACCCGCGAGCGGCACCTCGTCGATGCGCTGCGCGCTGGCGATGACGATCGCGCGCCCGCTGTCCCGTGCCGCGTCCGCAAGCGCGCGCCAGAGACAGCGCGTCGACGCGGCGTCGAGCCCGCCCGTCGGTTCGTCGAGCAGGGTCAGCGCGCGTCCCGAGGCCAGCGCCGATGCCAGCCAGACCTTGCGCTTCGAGCCGGTCGACAGCATGAACATCTTCTTGGCCAGATGGGGTGCCAGCGCGAAGCCCTCGACGAGGGACTGCCACCGGAGTTCGTCGAAGCCCGCGTCGCCCGCGCGCAGCGCGTCCGTGCACTCATGCACCGTCATCGCGTCGAAGGCCTCGGTCGCCGGGTCGACGAAGAACAGCTGCCGCCGGTAGCCGCCAGGGTCCTCGTCGAGGCCCACGCCGGCGATCGCCAGCCGCCCCTCGGCGGGCAGCGCGCCGGCCATCGCCCGCAGCAGCGTCGACTTGCCGCTGCCGGTGTCGCCGTACAGCAGCGTCACGCCCGCTTCGATGTCGAGCGACAGGCCGGACATCAAGGCCGGCTCCCCGGGGTACGCGAAGCCCAGGTTCTGGATGCGCAGCACCCGGGGGCGGGCGGCTCGTTGGAAGTTCATGGATGAATGCCTTGGGTCGAGTTCTTCCGCCGCCGGAAATTCGGCGGCGAGGTTCCCGCGAGTATTGCGCGTCCCGCGTCCCCGCTCCGCTGCTGTGCTCCTCGCATGGCCGCCGATCTGTGCTCCCGGCGCCCGGCCTTGAATTCCTAGACTGGTTTCCAGCAGCGAAACCCAAGGAATCCTCATGTCGAGCACCAGGCCCAACGCCAGAATCGAGCCCTACACGCATGCCGCCGCCGGATGGGGCGCCATCAGGCAGGTGGCCCTCACGCTCGTGAAGGAGCGCGTTCCCGGCAACCGCTACAAGACGCTCTTCAAGCAGAACCAGCCCGACGGCTTCGACTGCCCCGGCTGTGCGTGGCCGGACCGGGAGCACGCGTCGACCTTCGAGTTCTGCGAGAACGGCGTGAAGGCCGTCGCGGCCGAAGCCACCAGCAAGCGGGCGACGCCGGAGTTCTTCGCCGCTCACACGGTCACCCGTCTCATGCGGGAGTCGGACTGCGAGTTGGAGGCGCACGGCCGGCTGACCGAGCCGATGGCCTACGACGCCGCATCCGACACCTACAAGCCCATCGCCTGGACGGCCGCCTTCGAACTGGTGGCCAGGCATCTGAAGAAGCTTGCGAGCCCCGACGAGGCCGCCTTCTACACCTCGGGCCGGGCCAGCAACGAGGCCGCCTTTCTCTACCAGCTCTTCGTGCGAGCCTACGGCACCAACAACTTCCCGGACTGCTCGAACATGTGCCACGAGTCCACCAGCCGGGGCCTGCCCGGCACCGTGGGCGTCGGCAAGGCGACCGTCACGCTGGACGACATGGAGCGCTGCGACACCCTCTTGCTCTTCGGCCAGAACCCCGCCACCAACCATCCCCGGATGCTCGGCGAGCTGCGCGACTGCGCGAAGCGCGGCGTGACCATCGTGGCCATCAACCCGTTGCGCGAGCGGGGCCTGGAACGCTTCACCAACCCGCAGAGTCCGGTCGAGATGATGACCATGTCGAGCACCAGGATCGCATCGGTCTTCGTGCGGCCTCGGCTCGGCGGTGACCAGGCCCTGATCAAGGGCGTGGCCAAGCACGTGCTCGAACGCGACGACGCCGCGGTGCGGGAGGGCGCGCCGCGCGTCCTCGACGTCGCCTTCATCGCCGCGCATTGCAGCGGCTTCGATGCCTTCGCCGCCGACCTGCGCATGCAGCCGTGGGACGCGCTGGTGGCCGAGTCGGGCGTCCCGCGGCAGGAGATCGAGCAACTCGCCGAGATCTACATCCTCGGCAAGGCCGTTATCTCGACCTGGGGCATGGGACTGACCCAGCACAGGAACTCGGTGGCGACGATCCGGATGCTGTCGAACCTGATGATGATGCGCGGCAACATCGGCCGGCCCGGCGCCGGCCTGCTGCCGGTGCGCGGGCATTCGAACGTGCAGGGCAACCGCACGGTGGGCATCGAGAACAAGCCCTCCACGGCTTTCCTGGACAAGCTGGCCGGCGCCTTCGGCTTCGAACCGCCGCGCAGGCACGGCCTCGATGTGGTGGAGACCATCGGCGCCATGCGCGACGGCCGTGTCAAGGTGCTGTTCGCGCTGGGCGGCAATTTCGCGATGGCCACGCCGGACACGGAACGCACCTGGGAGGGGCTGCGCAACTGCGAGCTGACCGTCCACCTCGCGACCAAGCTCAATCGCAGCCACCTGGTGCATGGACACCAGGCGCTCATCCTCCCCGTGCTCGCCCGCACCGAGATCGATGTCCAGGACGGCGTGGCCCAGGGCGTGACCGTCGAGGACTCCGTGTGCATGGTCCACATCTCCTACGGCATCAACCGGCCGGCCTCGGCGCATCTGCGCTCCGAGACCGCCATCGTGGCCGGCATCGCCCATGCCACGCTCGGCCCGGCGCCGGTCGACTGGCTCGCGCTGTCGCGCGACCACGCCCGCATCCGCGACGCGATCGAGCGGGGCGTCGAGGGCTTCCACGACTTCAACGCGCGTGTCGCCGTGCCCGGCGGCTTCCACATCGGCGTGGCTTCGCGCGAAAGGGTGTGGCAGACGGCGTCGGGGAAGGCGCAGTTCGTGGTCAGCACCATCGAGGCCGACACGCCCCTGCACCGCGCGCGCCGGAAGTACGGCGAGCAGCTGATGGTGCTGATGACCACGCGCTCGCACGACCAGTACAACACGACGGTGTATGGCCTGAACGACCGCTACCGTGGCGTCTTCGGCCAGCGCCGCGTGGTGTTCGTCCATCGCGACGACCTGAAGATGCTGGGCTTCGAGCCCGGCGAGTGGGTCGACCTCATCAGCGTCTGGGAGGACGGCATCGAGCGCCGCGCGGACCGCTTCCTGCTGGTCGCGTACGACATCCCGCGCGGCTGCGTCGCCGGCTACTACCCCGAGACCAACCCGCTGGTGCCGCTCGACAGCGTGGCCGACGTGTCGGGTACGCCGACCTCCAAGTCGGTGCCGGTGCTGCTGCGCCGCTCGGCGGAGGCCGCATGATCGTCCGGCCGCGCGAGCACTGGCTTCGCACGCTCTTCGTCTGGCACGGCTCGGTGCTGCGCTCGATCCTGCCGCAGCTGGCCTTCACGCTTCTGGTGAGCCTGGTCGCGTGGAAGACGGACGGCCGGATCTTCGGCGAGCGGGTGGCGACCTCCTTCACGCTGGTGGGGGTCTCGCTGGCCGTGTTCCTGGCCTTTCGCACCAACGTCAGCTACGCGCGCTATTGGGAAGCGCGGCAGCTCTGGGGCGAACTGGCGATCGTCTCGCGCACGCTGATGTCGCAAGCCATCTGCTACCTGCCGGCGCGTCATGGACCCTTCAGCCGCGACGCCCTTCTTCGGCACCTGGGCGCCTTCGCCTATGCGCTCAACGGGCAGTTGCGCCAAGGTGATGCCGGCCAGCCGCTGCCCTTGCTGACCGCGCAGGAGAATGCCGCGCTGCGCGGCAAGCAGTTCCGTCCCATCGCGATCCTCGACGCGCTGCGCCGCATCCTTGCCGGACTCGATGCCGGCGGCGCGAACGGCATGCAGCGGCAATGGATGTTCGACGCCCAGCTGGCCCGCCTGTCGGATGTGGTGGGCGGCTGCGAGCGCATCGCGACCACGCCTTTCCCGTACTCCTACGGCCTGCTGCTGCATCGCACGGTCTTCGTCTACTGCCTGATGCTGCCCTTCGGCCTGGCCGACGTCCTGCACGAGGCGACGCCCTTCGTCGGCGTCTTCGTCGCCTACACGCTGCTTGCGCTGGAGGAGATTGCCCACGAGATCGCCGAGCCCTTCGGCACCTCGCCCAACGACCTCGCGCTCGATGCGATGTGCCGCAACATCGAACGCTCCCTGCTGGAGCTGTCCGGCCAGCCGGTGCCCGAGCCCCTGGCACCGGACCGGTGGCACGTGCTGACCTGAACGGGAAACCCATGCTGGAACTGAACGAACCGCCTGGCTACGTCGAAGTCGACGTGGCGCGCCACCGCAATGCCGCGCAGGACTTTGCCATCGACCGCGTGGCCCAGGAGTGGCCCGTGGCGCTGGTCTTCAACGGCATCGCGCATGCCGTGATGATGGCCACGCCGCGCGAGCTCGAGGCACTGGCCGTGGGCTTCGCGTTGACCGAGGGGCTGGTGCGCGCCCGCCGCGAGATCGTCGATGTCGAGGTGCTGATGCACGAGGACAGCGCCGAAGTGCAGCTCACCGTCGTGCAGCAGGCCTTCCAGGGCCTGAAGACCCGGCGCAGATCGCTTGCCGGCCGCACCGGCTGTGGCGTGTGCGGCATCGAAAGCCTCGGGCTGCTGGACCTGGTGCCGCAGCCGGTTCTGCGCTCGGCCGTCACGGTGAAACCCGATGCGGTGAACATCCGGCGGGCGGCGCGGGAGTTGCCCGGCTTCCAGGCGCTGACCCGGCTCACGGGTGCGCTGCATGCCGCCGCGTGGTGCAGCCCGGAAGGGGAGGTGCTGATGGCGGTGGAGGACGTGGGGCGCCACAACGCGCTCGACAAGCTCATCGGGCAGCGCGCGCTGGAGCGGCTGCCGCTCGATGAGGGTTTTGTCTTCCTGTCGAGCAGGGCGAGCTACGAGCTGGTGCGCAAGGCGGCGCGCGTCAATATCCCGATGCTGGCGACCGTGTCGGCGCCGAGTTCGCTGGCGATCCGGATCGCGCGACAGGCGGGGATGACGCTGGCGAGTTTTTGCCGCGGCGACAGCTTCGTCGACTACACGGCGGTGGCGGGCTAGGGCTTCCAGTTCGACAGGACGCGGTTCGGCTCCGTGCGCGCCGCGGGCGGCGGTGGGGAAACGATCGTCCCGATGCTGATGAATCCGGCCAGTGTCTCCCGCGCCGCGATGCCGAGCGCCTGGCGAAGGATCGGGTCTTCGCATCGCTTGCCGCTGAGCACGATGGCGCCGAAGCCCATCGCATGCGCCGCCAGCAGCAGCTGGCCGAGGGCCGCGCCGGCGCTCAGCCATTGCTCATGGACGGGCACCTTGGCGTCGGCCTCGGGCCGCACGACGAAGGCCAGCATGGTCGGTGTCTGCGTGGCGTGCGCGCGGGCGCGCTCGATGTCCTGGGGCGTCGCGTCCGGCGTCCGGCGGCGCTTTTCGTCCTCGAAGAGTTGTGCGAGCCCGCAGCGCTGCGTGTCCGCGAAATCGATGAGGCGCCAGGGCAGCATGTGCCCGTGATCCGGCGCGCGCAGGGCCGCATCCACCATGAGGCCCAGCTGCGCCGGGCTCGGCGCGGGCGGCCCCAGGCGGCGCGGAGAGACCGAGCGCCGCGCCAGCATCGTCGACAGCATGGTATCCGCGGTCATGGCGCGCTCCAGTTCATTCGAAAGTCTTTCGTTGAGATTCAATCCGGGGCACCTCGTGCCGGCGCGCGAAGCCCAGGCCGGCTTCGGTCAGGGTCGCCGCGACATTCTGATCCCGCGACCTCGTCAGTTCCACGAGTTTCGCATCGATGAGCGACGAGAGGGTTCGCATCACGAGGCTCAGCGGAAGCTCCAGCTGCTTGCGCAGGCGAGGAACCGAGAGGCCGCTCTTGCCATCATGTGCGTCGAGGAGCGCGGCGAGTATGGCCGCCACCGCGGGGTCCAGGCGCTCGCTCATCTCGACCTCCGACCAGCGACGTGCTGTCTGTCGCATGCGATGGGCTGGGACTCGAACATCTGGACACCTTGAAGCGGCTTTGCCGGGTAAGGTCATTGTTCGACGCAACGTCGCTGTTGCCGGTGCACAGTCGCGCGGAAGTGCGGGGAGCACAGTCAGCGCATGGCGTCCGCGTTCTCATGGCGCGCCGCGCCGCGACATGGTCGCCGCCATGCGGCCCAGCTCGATGACCGCCGCCTCGATCTCCGGCGACCACAGATAGCTGTAGTTGAGCCGCATGAAGTGCCCGTAGGTGTTCGAGGTCGAGAACATCCGGCCGGGCCCGATCGTCAGGCCGCGCTCCAGCGCCTCGCGGTAGAGGTCCATGGTGTCGACCTGCGGCGCCAGCTCGACCCACAGCACGTAGCCGCCTCGCGGGCGGGACAGGCGGGTGTGCTCGGGGAAGAAGCGCTTCACCATCGCGCTCATGATGCCCGCCTGCTGCGCCAGCGTCTGCCGCACGCGGCGCAGGTGGTGCTCGAAGCCTTCGTTCTTCAGGTACTCGGCCACGCCGAGCTGGGGCAGGGTGGGCGTGGTCAGCGTGTTGAGGAACTTCAGCTTCTCGACCTGCTGGCGATAGCGTCCGGGCAGCGCCCAGCCGATGCGCACGCCGGGCGTGAGGCTCTTCGAGAAGGAGTTGCAATGCAGCACCAGGCCCTGTGTGTCGAAGGACTTGAGCGTGGTGGGCGGCGCGTCGTCGTGGTGGAGCTCGTTGTAGACGCCGTTCTCGATCAACGGGAGGCCGTGCCGGGCGCTGAGCGCCACGAGCTCGCGCTTTTTCTCGTCGCTCATCATGAAGCCCAGGGGGTTCTGGAAATTGGGCATGACCATGCAGGCGGCGATGGGGTGCCGCTCGATCGCGTGCGCCAGGGCGGCGAGGTCGATGCCCTCGTCCGGGTACGTGGCGATTTCGATGGCGCGCATGCCCATGCGCTCGATGGCGTGCAGCATCGCGTAGAAGGTGGGCGATTCGACGGCGATGGTGTCCCCGGGTCTGGCCACGGCCTGCAGGCAGAGGTTGATGGCCTCGGTCGCGCCGGCGGTGACGATGATCTCGCCGGGGTCGGCGGCCAGGCCGGTGTCGAGGTGGCGCCGCGCGATCTGGCGGATCAGCTCCGGATTGCCGGGCGGCAGGTCGTCGAGCATGGCCCGCGCGTCATGGCGCTTCGCGAACGTGCTGATCTTGTGATGGACGCGCTGCCATGGAAAGAGGGTGGGGTCCGGATAGGGCGATCCGAGTGGCACCGCGCCCTGGGACCGGATCGACTTGAGCGTGGCCAGCACCAGCCGGCTGACGTCCACATCGGTGGAAGCGTCCAAGGGCTGCGAGGCCGCGATCGGCTCCCACGCCGGCTCGGCCTGGAGAGGGCGCACGAAGTAGCCCGACTGCGGCCGGCTGTCGATCAGTCCCCGACTCTCCAGTTGCAGGTAGGCGCGCGACACGGTGGTGACGCTGAGCTTGCGGGCGCGGCAGGTCTCGCGTATCGAAGGCAGGCGCTCGCCGGCCCTGAGCACGCCGTCCCTGATGGCACGCTCCAAGTCATCCGACAGTCTTTCGTAGAGTTTCAATCCTGCGTCCTCGTGGGCTCGGCAAACGAGCAGCCGGCCGCGTCCTGCGCGCTGCCGCCAAATGCGAGATTCTGCGGCCTGGCCTCCGGTACGGGGGCGCGGCGGTGGGCGGTGTGCCCTTTTTGCTAGGGGGCGCGGTGGCGGGCGGTGTGCCCTTGGCTGGCCGACGTCACCGCCCCTTCGGGGTCCCTTGCGCTGCTCGCGTCAGGCGGGGTCCGCGCAAACTCGCCTGCGGCTCAAACATGCGCGGCCCTTATCCGCCTTCCGCTGCGCTGCTCAGCGGTGCCTCAACGGCCAGCCAAGGGCACACCGCCCGCCACCGTGGACACGTTGGGGTCGATCCCGTCCGCGCAATCCTCCACCCCTTTGGCATCAGACGATGCAGTCGACGACGCAGTCGGCTCGACGCCAACCGCGATCACGCTCGAATCACTTGCCTCGCATTTGCGCAGCACCGCGTCGCTGGCCTTGAGTGCGGTCGATGACGCGTGCAATCTGCGCGATGTACATCTAGCCTATGCGTGCCTTGAACAGTTGCTTGCTCCGGTCAGCCTGGAGGAGCGTGAGGAGGCGTGCGGACATCCGCAAAGTGTCCGGCGGAGGGATGAACCCCAACGTGTCCACGGTGGCGGGGGGTGTGCCCTTGGCTGGCCGTTGAGGCACCGCCGAGCAGCGCAGGGGACCCCGAAGGGGCGGTGACGTCGGCCGGCCAAGGGCACACCCCCCGCCACCGCGGCCCCGAACCTATTGGCAGCACACCCCCGCCACCGCGGCCCCGAACCTATTGGCAGCACACCGCCCGCCGCCGCCCCACGCGCTTAACGCAACCGCCTCAACTCGCGACCGGCTCGGCAGAGTGAGCACGCCTCAGGGCGACTTCGCCGCCTTCCCTGAGGCCTTGGGCTTTCCGCCCGTGCTCGTCGCAGCGACGGCCTTGCCGCCGGTCTTGATGCCGGTGGCAAGCTCGATGTTCTTCCGGCGATCGTCGTAGGAAGGATGCGTGGCGACATAGGCCTCGTTGTCCGGCGAAGGATCCTTCTGCATTTCACCGAAGGCAACCCACAGGTCACTGGGGTTCTCGTTCGAGCGCTTCATCCATTCGACCGCGCAGGCATCGGCCTCGAACTCCTGGTTCTGCTGGAACCTGATCTGCGTGGTCCTCAGGAAAGCCAGCAGATCCTTGGCGGCGGTGACGGAGTCGAGCGCCCCCTTCAGGAAATCCATCGGCGACTTGCTCGTGGCCGGAACCGAACGCGACATCAGCTTCTTGCCCAGGTCGAAGCCCGCGGCGCTCGTGATGAGCTGGTACTGCATCTCCTTGATCGTGTGGCGCTTGTAGAGGTGCGAGAGTTCATGCGCCACGACCAGCCTGCGCACGGCGTCCTTTTCGTCCAGCATGTTGAGAAACTCGGGCGAGATTCGCACGAACCCGCCCACGCTCGCCGATGCCCCCAGAGGGCCGCTCGAGTCCACCAGCACCGCGACATCGCTCGAATAACCGCTCATGACGGACTTGAAGGTCTTCACCTGCTCCTTCAGCCGGTCCAGCTGACCCTGTTCCAGCGGCGACATGTTGCCGCCGCCCGAGCGTGTCATCGTCGTGTAGAGCGAACCCACCGCGTTCTCCAGCGACTCCGGCACCCAGACCGTCGTATAGGCCAGATAGCGCAGCATGTCCTTGTCCTGCTGCGTGAGGTCGGTGTACTGGAAGTTGCTGCTCAGGATCCGCTGCATGCGCAGTTCCGCATGTTTGCCGCCATAGGTGCTCACCTGCTCCCAGACGTTCATGCTCTCGTCGGCGCGCTTGCATTGCTTGTCCGGCACCAGCGAGCCGAGCGCCGTTTCGTTGCGCGGCACCGGGTTGTCGCCGTTGGCCTCGAGCACCGCATCGAAGCGGCCCGACTTCGGGAGCTGCGACGGCCTCTGCGCGTCCGTCTGTGCCAGCGCTGCGGCAGCAGCGAAGACCAAGACCGTGGCGCAGAGCGCGCGTGCCAGTGTGCGCGTGTTCGCGAAATCGTTCATGGTGCCTCCCGCATGCCGAGGGTGAGTTGAAGCGCGTCCCAGTCAAGACCGTTCGCCAGCATCACGTCGAGAAAGGCGGAGGCGGGCGACGCGCCGGGTTGCGCACGCGCGCTTGTCAGTTGAGCGGCGATATCGGCTTGAGCCCTGCCGGACAGGGTCGAGAACTCCCCGGCCGCACTCGCCTGGCCGCCATCGCCGACAAACTCGTAGCGATAAGGCGTGCCGGGCTTGAGCCAACCGGGGGCAAAGGCCACCGTGCCGTCGACGACTTTGACGATCGTTGCATCGCCGCCGCCGCGAACCGGCTTGACGCGCAACTCGCCGCGCTGGGCTGCGCCGACGAGGCGAAAGCGCACAGGATCGGCGGCCAGGCTGACCATCCCGCAAGGCAGGCCCTGGCCGCAGGGCGTGCCCTTCGGCTTCCATGCATCATCCGCTTCGAAGGGCTTGCCGAAGGTCCGGTGGGAGCCCGCTTCCGCGCCGCCATTGCAGTTCGTATCGAAGGACATGCAATCCAGGGCCGCGTACTTGCCCAGCATCTCGGAGAAGGGCTTGCGGCCGACGGCCGTGAAGCGTTCCAGCTTCTTGCTCACCCGGAAGCGGACGACCACCTCACCCGCTTCCACGGTTTGATGGACACATGAGGACATGGACAACTGCTGCCCGACCGGCAGCCGCGGTGTGTTGGTCAACGTGCAATACCCATCGCCAGCGGCGGGCGGCGCCGTGCAGCTCACCAAGCACCCGCCCGTGGATGCGTTCTCGGCCGCCACCGCCATCGCCGCGATACCGGTCAGCAGCGCCGCCCCGGCCACCCGCATCCAGAACTTCGTTCGCCGTTTCATGCCGCTCTCCTTCATGGGTCAAGGTCAAAATCCGAGATCCGGTCGCGCGCCCGGCGTGCACCTCAATGACTGCCACCCCACACGCTGCTGACGACGCCGATCGCCCACACCACAAGAATGCACTGGAGCACGAACCAGCCCGCCCGCAGCGCGGCGTCCCAGGCAGGTGCGGTCCGGGGTCCCGTCGAATGCAGGGCGTTTCGGGGGTCGATGTTCGGATGCGGATGCACGGCGGCAGGATGCGCCGCGTGTTCCGAGGTGTGATGCGCCGCCTGCAGATAGGCGTGCAGAAGCAGGCAGGCCAGCATGAGGAACGGGTCCACCCACTGGCCCCGCTGCAGCATCCACGCGGAGATCGAGGCGACGGCGACTCCCACCAGGGTCGCGATTGCCAGCGGCCCCAGCGTGAAGAGCGTCCCCGCAAGGAACGAGGCGCCATGTCGTTGCAGCCTCACGGCCCGGCTGCTCAAGGACAGCCAGATCAAGGTAAATGCGGCGCCGACCGCAATGTCGAGCAGTGCCGATTTCCATGGGCTCCAGTTGTCGAGACGCTGCACGCGCGACGCCGCGATCATGGCCTGCAACTGGTCGCCCCCCGTATCGCCCTTGTCGTCGGCGACCGTGAAATGCCGGTCGGTGATGCCGTCGTCGATAGAGATGAGCAGCATCGGCGCGTAGGTCGCGTCGTGGGCGCGTTCCCATTCGTGCAGCGCGGCCGTCACGGCGGTCTTCAACTCGTCGAGGTTGTCGATCGTTTCGACTTCCACCGGGCTCAGCAGGTTCAGGTTGCGCCGCGCGTACTGCGCGCGCACCTGGGCGAGCTTCTCATCCGACTTCGAGCTGGTGCTCAGGTCCTCAAGCAGGAAAGCCTGGGAACTCAGGTTCGATGAAGGTGCATTGACGGTGGCGCATGCCCCCGTGATGACTTCAGCGCAGGTGGGGACCTTGACATTCGGCTCGATCTCGCAGGCCGAGCCCTCGGCCGCCAATGCCATCAGGTTGCCCAGGGACGGGAACATGCGCGGCAGCGGCACCTCGTCGACCACATTCACGGAGGATCTGTGCGCGTGCTCTCCGGCAAACCAGTAGAAGGGCTTGCCGGGTTCGAGAAAGGCCGTTCCCGCGGCGAACCGGACGCCTTTGCTGCACAAGGCCGACATTGATTGGTTTCGCGCCAGGCGGGAGGGGTCGTCGGCGCGGCCCAAGGCCAGCGCTATCAATTGGGCCTTGCCCTGGAGCTTGCCGGCGGCCCTCTCCAACTCTGGTTCCCCGCCTTTTCCGGTCTCCGACCCGCTCGCCTCGTACCCGATCGCACAGGCCTTCTCCACCGATGCCGCGGGCCCGCTCAGCGAGGTGATGTCCATGTCGATCCCCACCACCGGCAGGCGCGACGGGTCGAAGCGCATGCCCGACTCGCCGATAGCGTCGGCGACCGCCCCCAGGACGCGCGCGGTCTGGCGGCGGGGAACCGGCGTCAGGCCGCAGAAGGTATGGGCGAAGCCTTCGGGAGAGAAGCGAATCACCGTCACCCGCCCCGACACCGCCTGGATGGGCTCGGCCTTTCCGGCATCCGAGGTGGAATCCTTCGCCGGAAACCAGAGCACGCCGCGCGCACTGTGCGCGAGCTGCATGGAGATCGAGGTGAACCAGTCCACCCGCGCGAGATGCAGCCCATGGATCGACGCCGCGAACGCCGCCAGCACCACGATGCCCCAGGCCTCCCGCAGCCAGTGGGGCCGTGAGCGCACCCATGCCGAAGCCCGGCGCACGACAACCGCCGCACGAGCCCCCAAGGACTCGCCGCCACGGGCAGGCCCATCGCCCGCCGCTGTCGCGCCCGCACCATGCGAGGCGCTCAAGATGCCCGCTCCGTCCTCATCGGCCTACCCTCCGAGACGCACCGCCTGCGGCACAAAAAGCGACGCCTGCCGTGTCGTTCTGTCTTGTTGGTAAAAAAGAACTACATTGTGAGCGAGAGATGGGGGCTGGCGATCACTTCTTTTAGGGAGTCCGCCGTTCGGTTAAGCGTGTCTGTTGATGCGCATCCGGGACCCGGAGGGCCATCCGGTCGTCTTCACCAGCGCGAGAAGGTCGTCGCTTGCGCCACGGCCCTCGCGGCCGGCGAATGGTGGAATGCGCACGGAGTTCAGAACGTTTCACCCCACACATTGAGCCTGGGCGAACGGGCGCTCGCGACGGCCTGCGAGCGCACCGATGCCTTGTCGGCGGTCGAGGCGACGACATCCGGAACGCCGGCGTCGTAGCCATCGGCATATGGGTCCGGGCTGTGGGCGGCGGCGACGGCATCGCCGCGCACTGTTGCGCGATCGACGGCGGAGGCGATCGTCTCGGGAACGCCCGCGTCATAGCCCTCCGCGTACGGGTCGGGGCTGTGCGCGGCGACGACGGCATCCGCCCGCACCGCGGCGCGGCTGGCCGAATGCGTGAGCGGATGGACGCCGTCATAGTTTTCCGCCTGTGCGCCGGCGGCGCCGAGCAGGCAGAGGACGGCAACGGTGATGATCTTTGCTGACTTCATGACATTTCCTTGAACGAGTTGAACGCTGGGTTTGACACTGGCTGCATAGCGGCCTGGGTTCGTGGCGCTGGTCGCTTCGTAGGTGTCGCGACTGCCACGGTGGCTACTTTCTCTTTGCCCGGTTGCCCCGCGATTGCGCCGCCCGCTCCTTCGAATGCATCTGAAGCGCCGGTTGTTTCATCTGAAAGACGAAGCGAAACGGCGTCTTGCCGCGATCCGCAGTCCCGAGCGGCGAGGGCGTTCTTCCCCTGGCCGCCCATTCGGCTGATGATGTGTGCCCGGATCCTCGTGCGCGACCGGCGCGCTTGCAGCATCGGTCGCCCTGGCCTCTTCGATCCCAAGGAGCAACATGAGCGGCTTCTCCTTCATTGCGGTCTTCGGCGGTGCCGGTTGCGGCGCCTTGCTGCGCTGGTGGCTGGGGGGCTTGTTGAACCCGGTGTTTCCCACCATTCCCCTGGGCACGCTGGCCGCGAATCTCATCGGCGGGCTGCTGGTCGGCGTCGCCAGCGCTTTCTTCACGCACAACGGCGGCCTCGCGCCCGAATGGCGGCTGCTCGTCATCACCGGCTTCATGGGCGGACTGACGACCTTCTCCACCTTCTCGGTCGAAGTCGTCACACTGATCGGGCGGCACGAGCACTGGTGGGCCCTGGCCGCGGCCGGCGTGCACCTGGTCGGCTCGCTGGTCCTCACCGGAATCGGCATCCTGATCGCCAACGCGCTCTTTGTCAGGGCCTAGCGGAGACTTCACCATGCAAGGCATCTATCTCAAGTTCTACGTGCAGGAGAAGCACCGGCACCACGGCATCCTCGCCTACGAATGGCTTCTTGAAGAAGCCCGGAAGGTGGGCATTCATGGCGGCTCGGCTTTTCGCGCCATCGCGGGATTCGGCCGCCACGGCAAGCTGCACGAGGAGCACTTCTTCGAGCTGGCCGGCGATCTGCCGGTGGAGGTCGGCTTCGCGCTGAGCGAGCAGGAGGCGCAGGACTTTCTCGCGCATCTGGCCGGCGAGAGGCTCAAGCTCTTCTACATCTTGGTCCCGCTGGAGATGGGGGTCATCGGGGGAGAGCCGTGAGCGCCATCCGGCTCGCGGCGGCAGCCAGGCAACAGCGGAACGGGCAAGCCACGGAAGGAGGCGCACCATGTTCAACAGGATTCTCGTGGCGTACGACGGCACTCATTCCTCGGATCTGGCCTTCGTGCGCGCGCTGGAGGTCGCGCAGGAGGCCCATGCCACCCTTCATGTCGTGGCCGTGGCCTGGTCCGCGGAGGTGGACACGCATGCCTCCAGCGACAGGGCCCGCGCGCACTGCTGGGGCTATCTGACGCAGCTGCGCAAGATGGGCGTGGGCCCGGAGGTCGATCTCGAGATGGAAGTGGTGGAGGGCGAATGTTCCGAACAGATCGTCGCCGCCGCGGATCGCTTCGGCGCCGACCTGATCGTCATGGGCCATCGCCAGCGCACGCTGCTCAGCCGGATGGCGCGGGCCTCGCTGGTCAAGCGTGTCATCGACCATGCGCATTGCTGCGTGCTGGTGGCGGGCCGATGATGCGCATGGCGTCCCTCGATCAAGGGCGTCCGGCGAGCGCATCGCGCACGGATGCCGCCAGGGCCGTGATGGCGATGTCGATCTCCTCGACGCTGGCCGTCACGAAAGACAGGCGCAGCGTGCGCGGATCGCCCTCGCCGGCGTAGAAGGGCAGGCCCGGCACGAAGGCCACGTTGCGCTCCACCGCCCTGGGCAGCAGCGCGACGGCGTCCATGCCCGCGGGCAGGCGCAGCCACAGGAACATGCCGCCGGCGGGCTTGTTGAACTCCACGCCCAGGCCCTTCATCTCGCGCATGAGGGCCTCCAGCATGGCGTCGCGCTGGCGCTTGTAGAGGGCGCGGATGGTGGGCACGTGGCGGTCGAGGAAGCCGTCCTTCATCACCTCCGACACCATGCGCTGGTTGAAGCCGGGGCTGTGCAGGTCGGCCGCCTGCTTGGCCTGCAGCAGCTTGGGGAAGACGGCCYTGGGCGCCACCAGGAAGCCCAGCCGCAGGCCCGGCGCGAGCACCTTCGAGAAGGAGCCGAGGTAGATGCAGCCCTCGGGGTTGCGCGCGGTCAGCGGCAGGGGCGGTGCTTCGTCGAACCAGAGGTCGCCGTAGGGGTTGTCCTCGACGATGGGCAGGCCGGCCCTGGCGGCGGCGGCGGAGACGGCGGCGCGGCGCGCCTCGCTCATGGTGCGGCCGGTGGGGTTCTGGAAGTTGGGCAGCAGGTAGGCGAAGCGCGCACCGTCCCGCGAGGYGCCTCCCCCGCMGCCGCGGGCCTTGGCAACCAGGTCATCGACGATCACGCCTTCGTCGTCGCTCGCCACGCTCACCGGCTCGGGCTCCATCGGCGAGAAGGCCTGCAGCGCGCCCAGGTAGGTCGGTGTTTCCACCAGCACGCGGCTGCCCGGGTCGAGCAGCACCTTGGCGATCAGGTCCAGGCCCTGTTGCGAGCCGGTGGTGATGAGCACCTGCGCCGGGTCGACGGGCCAGGGCAGCAT
>NZ_JBFTPS010000053.1:0-43849 GCF_056398605.1 Variovorax sp. 01T432 | reverse complement strand
GCGAAGCAGCCGGTCGTGGTGGTGAAATGAACGGCCGCGCGGCCGCTGCCGGTCGAGGCGGGACGGCATGAATCTCGACGACCTGAACGACGATCCCGAAGACACCGCGCACAGCGCCGCCGAACGTGCGGGCGCGGCGGCGCGGAGCACCTGGGTGAGTGTGGGCGTCAACCTGCTGCTGACCATCACCCAGGTGTCGGTCGGCGTCTTCTCCAGATCCCAGGGCCTCGTCGCGGACGGCATTCATTCGTTGTCCGACCTCGTGGCGGACTTCGTCGTGCTGTTCGCCAGCCATCACAGCAAGAAGGAAGCCGACGAGGACCACCCCTACGGCCATCAGCGCTTCGAGACGGCCGCCTCGCTGGTCCTCGGTGTGCTGCTGCTGGCGGTGGGCGTGGGCATGTTGTGGTCCGCCTTCCGCAAGCTGGAGGCGCCCGAGACCGTGCCGCAGGTGCACTTCGTCGCGCTCTGGGTGGCGGGCGCCGCGCTGGTCGCCAAGGAATCGCTCTTTCGCTACATGCTGGCCGTCGCCAAGCGCGTCAAGTCGAGCATGCTGGTTGCCAATGCCTGGCATGCGCGCTCCGATGCGGCGTCGTCGCTGGTGGTCGGCATCGGCATCGTCGGCAACCTGGCGGGCTATCCGATCCTCGACCCGATCGCCGCGCTCATCGTCGGCTTCATGGTGGCCAGGATGGGCTGGGGCTTCGGCTGGGACGCGCTGCACGACCTCATGGACCGTGCGGTCGACGAGCAGGAAGTCGAGGCGATTCGCCGCACGCTCACGGAGACGCCCGGCGTTCGAAACGTTCACGACGTGCGCACCCGCAAGATGGGCGACATGGTCGTCGTCGACGCGCACATCGAAGTCGATGCGGCCATCAGCGTGGAAGAAGGGCACGACATCGCGGTCGCCGCCCGCCAGCGCGTCCTGCAGCGGCATCGCGTGCTCAACCTGATGACGCACGTGGACCCGTGGCGCCGTCCCGACCTCGACCACGCGGCACCGGTGGCATCGGCGGCTCCGGCAGGGACGTGACGGACGCCGGGGGCTCGACCACCGGCCTTGCGCTCGATGACACTGGCATGGCGGCCTACGGTCACGTCGGAATTTCACGCGCCGTCGCGGCCAAGGGGTTGATCGCAGAATGGGTGCATCCATCGGCACATCCACGTTCCAGCGGGAGCGAAGCAATCCATGGCGCAGCGCATCACCCACGCCGAGCGCGTGATCGACAGTCAAAGCGGCATCACCAAGGGTGAACTGGCGGCCTTCTACGCCCAGGTGTCGGAACTCATGCTGCCGCACCTCAAGGGCCGGCCGGTGGCGCTGGTTCGCGCGCCCGACGGCGTCGGCGGCGAACTCTTCTTCCAGAAGCACGCGCAGGGCAGGGCGCTGCCGGGCGTGACGCTGCTGGACCCGGCGCTCGACCCCGACCACGAACCGATGCTGCAGATCGACAACGCGCGCGGCCTGCTCTCGGCGGTGCAGATGAACGTGATCGAGCTGCACACCTGGAATGCCACCTCCGATGCCATCGACCAGCCGGACCGCATGACCTTCGACCTCGACCCGGGCGAGGGCGTGGCGTGGCCCCGGATGCAGGAGGCGGCCATGCTGGTGCGGACCCTGCTCCAGGAACTGGGGCTGCCGGCCTTCCTGAAGACCAGCGGCGGCAAGGGCCTGCACGTGGTGGTGCCGATCCGCCGCCGCGAGGGCTGGGACGCGGTCAAGGGCTTCTCGCAGGCGGTCGTCCAGCACCTGGCGCGGACGATTCCCGACCGCTTCGTGGCCAAGAGCGGTCCGCGCAATCGCGTGGGCCGGATCTTCGTCGACTACCTGCGCAACGGCTTCGGCGCGACGACGGCAAGCGCCTGGTCGGCGCGGGCGCGCCCGGGGTTGGGTGTCTCGGTACCGCTGGAGTGGGACGAACTGCCCGCGCTGACCAGCGCTTCGCAGTGGTCGGTGGGGACCATCGGCGAGCGCCTTGTCATCGGCAACCGGCCCTGGGCCGCGATGGAGAAGAGCCGCAAGGGGCTCGGCGCGGCAATGAAGACGCTGGGCTACGCGCCGCCCTGAGCGGCCGGCGCCCGCTTCAGACCGCTTCTTCCGTCGTCACCTCGAAGCGCTGCAGGGTATTGACGCCGAAGACCATCGTGATGGGCACGTCGGCCGCGTCGCGACCGCGCGCGATGACAATGCGGCCAATGCGCGGCACGTTGTGGCGCGCATCGAAGGTGTGCCAGCGGTCGCCCAGGTAGACCTCGAACCAGGCGCTGAAATCCATCGGGTAGGGCACCGGCGGAATGCCGATGTCGCCGATGTAGCCGGTCACGTAGCGCGCCGGGATGTTCATGCAGCGGCACAGCGTGATGGCCAGGTGGGTGAAATCGCGGCACACGCCGACGCCCTCGCGGTAGGCCTCCAGCGCGGTGCGGGTGGCGCGCGCGCGCTGGTAGTCGAAGCGCAGGTGCCGGTGCGCGAAATCGCAGATCGCCTGCACGCGCTGCCATCCGGGCGGCACGCCGCCGAAGCTGCTCCAGGCGAACTGGAGCAGCTCGCTGTCCACCTCGCAGTAGCGGCTGGGCAGCAGGAAGAGAAGGGTCGACACGGGCAGGTCGGCCGGCGCGTGCTCGACGGCGTCGAGGTGGACGGGGTCGGGCAGGCCGCTGTCGTGCACCACCGCCTGGTTGCGCAGTCGCACGTTGCTCACACCGAGGGGCACATGCACCCGCGCGCAGTGGTTGTCGAAGGCGTCGAGGTAGAAATCGGTGGGCAGCGGCGGGCTGATCGTGATGTGCTCGCCCTGAGGGATATCGCCGGCGCGGGAAGGATGCACCTGCAACATGTAGATCAGCGCCGTGGGCGCGGTGACACCGAGTTCGATGTCGAAGCCGATTTTGATAAGCATGGGGGCTGCCGGGTTGGAGGGGGTGATGCAGGTCAAGCACGTTTGGTGCCCGGCTGCCAGGGGATGCGGACCATCGTATAGGTCCGGGGGTGCGCGGCGTCCGGATTTGCACGCAAAGCCACGTAGGCGCAGGCACCGAAGCGTCAGCGTGGTCCTACTTGCGACTCCTCGCCGCTCCCACAGCGCCGAGCGCGCGGCCACTACGACTTTTCGCCGCCCGCTCCCCTAGGCTGTGCAATTGCCTGCAACCGCACGGCGGCGCAATGACGGTTTCGTTCAATCAACGACCTGGAGCGAATCATGGAACTCTCCTCACTGCTGCAATTCGCGGGCAACTGGCTCAGCGAAGCCCTTCTCTGGACTGTCGCCTGTTCCGCCGCGGTGGTCGGATTGGTGGCAGTCGTCAGTGCGCTGGACATGTTCTTCACGGAAGCCGGCTGATGTCGCGGCGCCGATGCGCCGCTCCTCCACAGACAAGAAAGACTCCTTTTGATGACGCAACAAAACAAGGCGGCCGCCGGACGCCGCCCCAAGCAGGGAGACGGCAGCAACGCTAAGCAGGAGCAACTCGCAGCCGCCACGACCGACAACGTCGCGCAGCTGACGACGAACCAGGGGCTCCAGGTCCCGGACAACCATAATTCGCTGAAGGCCGGCGCGCGCGGGCCGACGCTGCTCGAAGACTTCATCCTGCGCGAGAAGATCACGCACTTCGACCACGAGCGCATTCCCGAGCGCGCGGTGCATGCCCGCGGCTCGGCCGCGCATGGCTATTTCGAGGTCTACAAGTCCATGTCGCAGTTCACCTGCGCCGACTTCCTGCAGGACCCGGCGGTGAAGACACCGGTTTTCGTGCGCTTTTCGACCGTGGCGGGTTCGCGCGGCTCGGCCGACACGGTGCGCGACGTGCGCGGCTTCGCCGTCAAGTTCTATACGCGCGAGGGCAACTACGACCTGGTGGGCAACAACATCCCCGTGTTCTTCATCCAGGACGCCATCAAGTTCCCGGATCTGATCCACGCCGTCAAGCCCGAGCCGCACAACGAGATGCCGCAGGCCGCGAGCGCGCACGACACCTTCTGGGACTTCGCCTCGCTGATGCCCGAGAGCACCCACATGCTGATGTGGGCGATGTCGGACCGGGCGATCCCGCGCAGCCTGCGGATGATGGAGGGCTTCGGCGTCCATACCTTCCGCTTCATCAACTCGCGCGGCGAGAGCCACTTCGTGAAGTTCCACTGGAAGCCCAAGCTCGGCATTCACGGCCTGGCCTGGGACGAGGCGCAGAAGATCGCTGGCAAGGATGCCGACTTCCACCGCCGCGACCTCTGGGAAGCGATCGAGAACGGTGATTTTCCCGAATGGGAACTCGGCGTGCAGATGATTCCCCAGGACAAGGAGCATGCCTTCGGCTTCGACCTGCTCGATCCGACCAAGCTCGTGCCGGAGGAGATGGTGCCGGTGCAGCGCATCGGCCGGCTGGTGCTCAATCGCAATCCCGACAACTTCTTCGCCGAGACGGAGCAGGTGGCCTTCCATCCCGGCCACGTGGTGCCGGGCATCGATTTCTCGAACGATCCGCTGCTGCAGGGGCGGCTGTTCTCCTATACCGACACGCAGATCTCGCGGCTCGGTGGCGCGAACTTCCACGAGCTGCCGATCAACAAGGCGGTGTGCCCCTTCCACAACTTCCAGCGCGACGGCATGCACCGCCAGGCGATCGCGCGCGGCCAGGTGGCCTATGAGCCGAATTCGCTGGCCGACGGCAAGGAGTTCCGCGTCGACGGCGCGAGCGCCGGCTTCCAGTCCTTCCCCGAGGAGATCGAGCCGCCCAAGCTTCGGCGCCGCAGCCCGTCCTTCGACGACCACTTCACGCAGGCGCGGCTGTTCTTCAACAGCCAGAGCGCGCCCGAGAAGGAGCACATCATCGCGGCCTTCCGCTTCGAGCTGTCGAAGGTCGAGGTGCCGGCGGTTCGCCAGCGCATGGTGGACAACCTGGCGCACGTGGACGAGAAGCTCGCGCGGCGCGTGGCGGAGCCGCTGGGCATCGGCGCGCCGGACGCCAAGGCGGCCGCGGGCCGCGCCGGCTTTCGCGAGCACCGCTTCACGATGCCCATCGACGAATCGCCCGCGCTCAGCATGGCCGATACGGGCGACGGCTCGATCAAGACGCGCAAGGTCGCGATCCTGGTCGCCGACGGCGTCGATTCGGCTTCGCTCAAGCCGATTCGCGAGGCCATCGAAGCCGCCGGCGCGCGCTGCTTCGTGGTCGGGCCGCGGCTGGGCACTATCGCCAGCGCCTCGAAGCGCCAGATCGATGTGGATGCGACCTTCGTCAACATGCCTTCGGTGATGTTCGACGCCGTGCTGGTTCCGGCCGGCAAGGATGGTGTGCAGGCGCTCGCGCGCAACGGCGACGCGGTGCACTTCGTGCTGGAGGCCTTCAAGCACTGCAAGGCGATCTGCACGGTGGGCGAGGGCGTGGAACTGCTGGCGACGCTGGGTATCGGCGCCGATGCCAAGACCTTGCCCGCGGGGGTGGTGGTGGCCGCCACGCCGGTTACCAATCTGGGCGACACCACGGCGGCGACGCAGATCGCGCAGACCTTCGTCGCCGCGATCGCGAAGCATCGGCATTGGGACCGCGCGAATGTGGACGCGGTGCCTGCCTAGCGGAAGGGCCGATGCGGCCGGGGAGATTCCGGGCCTCGCGGCATATCCCGCCGCATATGTCGCATAGGCCGAAAGTCCGCCAAAGAACCTCCGCGATCCTGGGGAATTCTCGCGACACTACGCTCGTCGGACCGAATTCACGACCGACAACCGTAGGAGCTTCGCCATGCCCATGGAACTGCTGGAGGAACTCGCGGAAATGAATCTCCCTGTCGAGCTCGTCGAACCCGCCGAGGTGGACAAGCTGCGCGTGTTGCTCGCGGCGGGACATGTCGATGCCGTCATTCCGCCCGTGGCGCACGATCAATCGCGCAAGCCCGCCATCGTCCTGGAGATCACGCCGCTGGGGCGCAAGGCGCTGAGGTTGTTCGGTTCGCCCGCCAGGGCATGGCGCGGCGCCCCGGTCCAACCGGGCATCGCCTCCCTGATCGACCCTTGAGGCGGCGCGGCGGCGGGCTTATCGCCCTTGCCGCAGCCTGTTGCGGCCCTGCTCTGTCAGGTACTTGCCGCCCTTCCTGTCGAGAGCGACCAGTCCGTTCGAGTGCAAGCGATCCGCGACCTTGATCGCGTCGGTCGGGGCGCACTTGGCGTGCGCCTCGAAAAGGGCCTCGAGCGTCTTCCACTGTTCGTCGTTGAGCTGAATCTTCTTCACCAAGGCGCGGCCTCCTGCGTCGACCGGCGGAGTGTCGCGCGCCGGGATACCCCTGCGCCTCCACAAGATTGAGTAGATGGCGCGCGCCGAGCTCGCGTCACGGCGAGCGTTTAAGCTTTCGGGCATGACGAACGCACCAGCCCTGAAGGTCAGCACACTCCGAGGCGGCAGCGCTCGTGAAGTCTTCCTTGCCTTCCTCAAGCTGGGCCTGACCTCCTTCGGCGGCCCGGTGGCGCATCTGGGCTACTTTCGCACCGAGTTCGTGGAGCGAAGGCGCTGGCTCGACGATCGCAGCTATTCGGACCTGGTGGCGCTCTGCCAGTTTCTTCCGGGCCCCGCGAGCAGCCAGGTAGGCATGGCGCTCGGCATGGGCCGTGCGGGCTGGTGGGGCTCGCTCGCGGCATGGCTGGGCTTCACGCTGCCTTCGGCATTGGCCCTGATCCTGTTCGCCTACGGCGTCGCGGAGTACCGCGGCATCGCCGACTCGGGCTGGGTGCATGGCCTCAAGGTGGTGGCTGTCGCTGTCGTGGCGCAGGCGGTCTGGGGCATGGCCAAGTCGCTGTGCCCGGACCGGCCCCGTGCCGGGCTGGCGATCGTGGCGGCCTTGCTCACGCTCGCGCTGCCGTCCGCCGCGGGGCAGGTTGCCGCGATCGCGGCGTGCGCCTTGTTCGGCCGCTGGCGGCTCAAGCTGCCGCACCTCGAGGCCGCGCAGCATCAGGGCTATGGCGTGTCGAAGAGGATCGGCATCGCGGCGCTGGTCCTGCTCGCGCTGCTTCTCGCCGCCCTGCCGCTGGCGGCGGCCATCGGCGGCTCGCCCACTGTCGCGTTGCTGGACGGCTTCTTCCGGTCGGGCGCACTGGTCTTCGGCGGCGGGCACGTCGTGCTGCCCTTGCTGCAAGCCACGGTGGTGCCCACGGGCGCGGTGAGCAATGCCGACTTCCTCGCGGGTTATGGCGCGACGCAGGCGGTGCCCGGACCTCTCTTCACCTTCGCTGCCTACCTCGGCGCCGTCATGCACGGGCCGCTGCACGGATGGTCGGGTGGGCTGGCACTGCTGGTCGCTGTGTTCCTGCCGGCCTTTCTCATGGTGGTCGGTGCCTTGCCTTTCTGGGAGAGCCTGCGCCAGCGGGGCGACATCCAGTCGACCATGGCGGGCATCAACGCCGGCGTGGTCGGGATTCTGCTGTCCGCGCTCTACGACCCGGTGTGGACCAGCGCCATCCACTCGAAGGCGGACTTCGGGCTCGCGCTGGCGGCCTTCGGCCTGCTGGTCTATGCGAGGTTTTCGCCTGTCGTCGTCGTGCTGCTGGCCGCGCTCGCGGGCTGGGCTCTGTAGACGGCCGCTCAGCCCGCGTTGCGACGCGTCGACAGCAGCGCCCGCAGCTTGGCGGGTGCGACCGGCTTGGTGAGCAGCGTCACGCCGCGCTGGCGCAGGCGCTGCAGCACCTCGGGTCCGGTGGCGCCGGACACCAGCACCGCGAGCGCATCGGGTTGAAGGCCGCGCGCGGCATCGATGACGTCCATGCCGTCTTCTTCGCCCGCCAGCTGCAGGTCGCACAGCAGGACGTCGAAGCGTGCGCCGGGCGCTCCCAGGCGCGCCAACGCGCCGGCACCGCTGGATGCGCACTCCACCTGGCAGCCCCATTGCCGCAGCAGCGCACTGCTGCCGTCGAGGATCGCCGGGTCGTCGTCCACGACGAGGCAGCGCAGGCCGGCGAGCGGCCCGCGTTGCGGCGACTGCGGCGCGGGCGGCGCGACGTCGCGCGGATTGGCGCCCGGCAGGTCCAGCGCGAAAGTGCTGCCCGCGCGCAGCGCCGAGCGCAGCACGATGCGGGTGCCGAGCAGCGCGGCAATGCGCGCGCAGATCGACAGGCCCAGGCCGAAGCCCTGGCGATGGTCGCGCTCGGTGTTCGCGACCTGGTAGAACTCCTCGAAGATGCGCGCCTGATGAATCGGCGCGATGCCGACACCGTTGTCGCGCACCTCGATGCGGACCCTGCCGCCGCGGCGCCGTGCGGCGACCAGCACCGTGCCATCGGGCGAGGTATGGCGCACCGCGTTGCCGACCAGGTTGCCGACGATGCGCAGCAGCAAGGCGGCGTCGGTGTTCACGGCGAGCCCGTTGTCCCGCCACAGCAGCCGCACTTTCGCCGCGGCGGCCGGCGCGGCATGCTGCGCATCGAGCTGGTCGAAGAGCGTCGCCACCGACACGGCGCTGATCGCCGGCGTCAGCACCTGGGCATCGAGGCGCGATATCTCGAGGAGGTCGTCCAGCAGCACGCTCATGAACTCGGTGCCCTCCTGAAGCCGCAGGACGGCGGGGCGCTGGGTGTCGCTCGCGGTCGGCAGCAGGCCGTCGATGAAGAGGCCCATGGCATGCAGCGGCTGGCGCAGGTCGTGGCTTGCCGCGGCCAGGAAGCGCGCGCGCGACAGCGCCGCCTGCTCGGCCTCGGCCATGCGCTGCAACGCGACGGCGGTGGCCTCTCGCACCCGTTCCTCACTCACCTCGCGATTGCGCTGCAGGCGCTCGGCCAGCCGGTCGACGTCGTAAGAGAGATTGGCGAGTTCGTGTTGCGAGCGCCGCTCGACCCTGTCCGCGTCGGCGCGCGACCTGGCTTCGAGCGCGGCGCTGGTGGTGACCTCGCAGCGGGCGTCGAACTGGCCCGCCTCCAGCGCCGCAACGGTGCGCGAGATCCGGCGCAGCGGCTGCGACACCGCGCGCGCCGTATGGCGCACCCAGGCCCAAGCCAGCAGCAGCGCGATCATCGCGATGCCGATGCCGGTCATCAGCGTGCGCGTGCGCTCGCGCGCGTAGGCGGTGGTGTCGCGGAAGGTCTGCACCAGGCCGATGGGCTTGTCGCCGGCGGCGGTCGACCCCTGCGGCGAGAAGGCGCTGGCGCGGGAAGCCTCGCGCAGCGTCACCGGCGCGGTGAACATGCGCAACTGGTGCAGCGGCGCCGCCTTGGAGCCTGCGGTCACGTAGACGCCGGCGCTGTTGCTGATCTCCACGCGCGTCACCTGGCCGCCGCGCAGCGCGGCGTTGGCGACGTTCTGCAGCGCGGGCAGGTCGCCGGCGTAGAGGCTCAGGTCGGACATCGCGGCCACCTGGCGCGCCACCGCCTGGCCTTCGGCGTCGAACGCGGCTTCGAGCGTGTGGAGATGGCTGCTGGTGAACCAGGCGGTCAGCGCCAGCGCGACCGCCGCGCATGGCACCACGCCCAGCCTGAACAGGTCGCGCTGCAGGCTGCCGCCGACCACCACGGCGCGGCCGTCCGTGGCGGGCGGGTCCGTCGGTCGTGCCGCGGAGGCGGGCACAGCCAGACCGTGGATGGGCAGCCTCATCGGGTCGCGGTGACCCGCTCGGTCAGCTCACGCTCCTCGGGAAGACGCAGGCCCAGGCCGCGCGCCACGGTGGTGTTGACGCGCACGGTGGCGGGCGTCGCCGCCTCGACCACGATGCCGCCGCCGCCACTGCCTTGCGCCAGCTTGAGGCCGAGCGCGCGCGCCTGCCGCGCCAATTGGCCGGGGGTGGACACGGCGGCGGCCAGCCCGCCGGAGCGGACCAGGCCATCGGTCGTGCCGAACACCGGCAAGCCGGCGCCGGCGCCGGCGCGCAGCACGGACAGGGTTGCCGCCTGGCTGTCGCCGATCAGGTCGGGCAGCACCATGAGGGCGTCGCTGCGCGGCACCAGAAGGTGCAGCACGGAGGCGAGGGACGATGCATCGGACGCGTACTCGATCTGCAGATCCCAGCCCTGGGCCGCGCGCTGCAGCTCGCGCACGATCGGCTCCGACTCGATCGTCGCGATGACGCCCAGCCGGCGCTTGCGCGGCAGTACGGCATCGATGACCGCCAGCTGGTCTTCCATGGCGGGCTCGCTCAGCAGCACGCCCACCGGACGGTCGGCGCGTCTCAGGTTGGGATTGCTCTTGAGGCTCTCGTAGTCGAGCCGGCTCAGCATCGCGAGCACCAGCGGGTCCTGGCCGGGATGCTCGATCGCGCAGCGCGCCGCTGCCACGCCGACTGCCATCGTCACCGACACGTCGGCGGGCTGCGGGGCGGCGGCGGGGCGGGTAGCGCGCGTGCGCTCGCCGGCCGCCGCATGGCTTTCGTCGACACCGGCGATGCCCGTGCTGCCGCGCATCGGCGCGCCGGCGACCACATGGATCAGGTCGAAGGGGTGGCCGGCCTTCTGGGACTCTTGCAGCAATCGGACGAATTCGCCGTGCGCGGCCACGTCATCCGCCAGCAGTACCGTCAACGTCGCCGCCCGCGCGCCGCCGCACAGGAGGGCGGCGCAGGCCACGGCGAAGGCCGCGATGACGCCCGGCCCGCCGTGCACCGGAAAAAGACGTTGGAAGAACATGAACTGCATCCGCAGTGAGCGAGGAAGCCAATGTACGGAAGCGGCTGTTTTGGCGCGATAAGGCAGAGGGCTTATGTCGGCCTGCGGGCGGCGCTGTTGCCTCGGCAGGCAGCGCCGGGGCGCTGCCTGTCGGCCTATGTCCGACGAGGTATGCGTCTCTGCGCGCTTGCCCGCCGCGCCTCAGGCCGGCTGGCGCACCGCGGCGAGCTGCGCGTTGATGGCCTGCCGAAGGACCCGGGGCGAGACGGGCTTGTAGAGCACCGCGACGCCTGCGCGCGCCACTTCGCGCAGCCGGTCGGGCTTGGTTTCTCCGGTCACCAGCAGTCTTGCCGTCGAGGCGTCGATGCCGCGCGGGTGGCGCTCCAGCGCGCTCAGCAGGTCGAGGCCGTTGTCTCCGCCCTGCAGCAGCAGGTCGCTCACGACCACGTCGGGCGGCCGGTCCCAGGTGTCGGCGAGGGCCAGGGCCTCGGCGCGGGTCTGCGCGGCCAGCGCCTCGGCGCCCCAGTTCGACAGGACGACCTGCAGTCCTTCGAGGATGGAGCGCTCGTCATCGATCACCAGAATGCGGATGTTGCGCAGGCTCGGCTCGTCGTCCGCTGCGGGCATGCCGAGCGGCAGCGCGGGCACGGCCGCGGGCGGGGGCGCGGGCTCGGCGGCGCGCACCATCACGCGCACGCAGGTGCCCTTGTGCAGCTGCGAACTGAGCTCGACCCGGGTATTGAGCAGGGCCGCCAGCCGCTGCACGGTGGCCAGGCCCAGGCCCATGCCGCGCGCGTCGCGCCCTTGCCGGCCGGTCGGCTCGATCTGGAAGAACTCCTCGAAGACCCGCGATTGATGCTGTTCGGCGATGCCCACGCCGGTGTCCACCACGTCGATGCGGATGGCCTTGCCGCGGCGCCGCGCGCCGATCAGCACGCCGCCTTCGACGGTATGGCGCAGCGAGTTCGACACCAGGTTGTTGAGGATCCGCGACAGCATGACGTAGTCGCAGCGCACCCACACATCGGTCTTGCGCGCCACCAGCCGCAGGTTCTGCTGCTCGGCGACTGCGCGGAAGTTGCGGCTGATCTCCTCGAACAGGTCGTCCAGCGCGAAGTCGGTCCACTGCGGCTGCAGCACGCCGGCGTCGAGCTGAGACAGGTTGAGCAGCTCCGAGAACAGCCGGTCGAGAGATTCCACGCACTCGCGGATGTGGCCGATGCGTTGCAGGCGCGCCGGGTCGGTCTCGCCGTTGGCCAGTCCGTCGGAGAAGAGCGTGAGCGCATGCAGCGGCTGACGCAGGTCATGGCTCGCGGCGGCCAGCAGCCGGGTCTTGGCCTGGCTCGCCACTTCGAGCTGCCGGTTCTTGCTGGCCAGCTCGGCAGTCGCCTGGATGATGCGGCTCTCCAGCATGCCGCGGCCCTCGGTCAGCGCGCGGGCCGCCTGGTTGAAGCCGTGCTGCAGGTGCCGCACTTCGGCTGTTCCCTCGACCGCCACCTGGGCGTCCTGACCGGCGCCCAGTCGATCGACGGCTTCGCCGAGCGCGCGGATCGGCGCGCTGATGCGCCGCGCCGCCCACCAGCCCGCCAGGCCGACACCGAAGAGGCTGGCCGCGAGCACCAGCACCACGTTGAACCAGACCGAATTCTTGGCCGTGCGCACCGCGTCGAGGCTGATCTCGACCATCACCTTGCCGACGTCCTTGCCGTCGTCGCCGACGATCGGCGCCACGACCTGGAGGCCCTCTCCGCGCTGGCGGTCGGAGGTCTCCGAGTTGGCGACGATCTCGCCTTCCTCGGTCCAGATCTGCACCTGCTGCACGTGCGGCTGGTAGCTGCCGGACTGCGCGGTGCGCTGCAGCGCGCGCCGGTCCATGCGCAGGATCTGGCTCTGCGCGACAGTGGCCACCTGCAGCGCGACGGTCTGCGCGTTGGCGCGCATCAGCTCGGTCACGTTGTCGAGGTGCTGGCGGGTCAGGACCATGATCGCGCTCAGCGTGGCGACGGTGGCCGGCAGGAGCGCCAGGAGGACAAGCTGTTGCGCGAGGGTCAGGCGAAGCAGCCGGCGAAAGGCGCGAATAGACCAATTCATGGGAGGGGCGGGTGGTCACATCCGGTGAAAAATGTCATGCTGCTCCTTGCAGTTGGTTTCTAATTGTGTTCTCGACCACGCACCTTTGACCAGCCTGTGCTGGTGAACGACAGCGAATCAGCGACACGTGTTTTCAAGATGCAGGCTTTTGTGCTTCCTCCGGCCCGATGGCGCTTGAATGTGCGTCGCGTCGCGGTGATGCTCGGGCGTTGCGCGGTGGTCCTGCTGCTGGGCTGGCAGTTCGGGGCCTCCGCGCAGACAACGGATGCGTCGAACGCGGCGGCTTCGACGCCGGTGCGCTTCGGCATCCTGCCGCTGGGCGGCGCCTTCGAATCGCGAAATGACTGGGAGCCCCTGCTGGCCGATCTGAGCCGCGCGATCGGCCGCCCGGTGAGCGTGCTTTCGGTGACGTCGTACGAAGCACTGGAACAGGCGATCCAGCGCAACGAGGTCGACATGGCCTTTCTGTCCGGCAAGATGGCGCTCGACGCCGTGACCCTGCACCACATGAACGTGGTGGCGCAGGTGACGCGCCACGACGGCTTGCCCGGTTACCGCGCCTTGCTGCTGACGCGCAGGACGGGCCCCTTCACCACGTTGAAGAGCCTGCTGGCCGAGCCCGAGCAGTGGCGCCTGGCACGCGGCGAGAGCCGGTCGGTGTCGGGCTTCATCGTGCCGCAGCTTCAGCTCTTCCTGCCGAACCACATCGCCATGGAGACGCGGTTTCGCAGCGAGATCGTCGGCACGCATCAGGTGACGGCGCTGGCCGTGGCCAACGGTGAAGCCGACGTCGCCACCAACAACACGGCGGATTTCGAGCGCTTCAGGCTGCAGTTCCCGGCCGAGGCCGAGCGCCTGCAGGTGATCTGGGAGTCGGAGTTGATCCCGCACGCGCAGATCGTGGTGCGGCGCGAGTACAGCCCGGCGTTCCAGAAGAAGCTGCAGGCCTTCCTGGTCGAATACGCGCGGGGCAAGGGCGCGCGCGGCGATGGCGAGCGCGCCGTGTTGAAGTCTCTGCACGACCTGGCAGGCTTCCTGGCGGCCGACAACACATCGTTGCTGCCTGCCGCCAAGCTGTCCTACCAGCTGGCCCGGCAGAGCGCCATGAACTCGCAGTGGGTCAACGACGCCGCGCGCCAGGCCCGGTTGCAGCGCATCGAGGCCACCTACGCGGAGCAGCTGGCCGTGTTGCGAAACGCCACGCCTTGAGACCCGTGCGAATGCGTGTGGCGTGGCTGCGGTTGTGGGTCATTGCGCTGGTCGCGCTGGCGGCTCATGCGCCGGCGGGTGCGCAGGCCGGCCGCGGGGCCGCGCCCGCGATCCGCTTCGGCGTGCTGCCCGTTGGCGGTGCCGTCGATTCACGCGAACACTGGATGCGTCTGCTCGCCGACCTGGGCCGCGCCGTCGGCCGGCCGGTGAGCGTGCTTTCCGTCACTTCCTACGAAGCGCTCGACAGCGCGATCCGCAGCGACCAAGTGGACATGGCGCTGCTGTCGGCGCAGCTTGCGCTCGATGCCGTCTCGCAGCGGCGCATGCGCGTGCTGGCGCAGGTGATGCGGCAAGACGGCGCGAGCGAGCATCGCGCCATACTGCTGACCCGCAAGGCACCGCCTTTCAACGATCTGCAGGACCTGCTGGCGCGGCCCGAGCGCTGGCGCCTCGCGCGCGGCGACAGCCACTCGGTGTCCGGTTTCATCCTGCCGCAACTGCAGTTGTTCCTGCCGAACCACATCGTGATGGAGACGCGCTTTCTCAGCGAGATGGTCGATACCCACCAGGCTACTGCGCTGGCGGTGGCGAATGGCGATGCCGACGTGGCCACCAACAACACGACCGACTTCGACCGCTTCAGGCAGCAGTTCCCGGCCGAAGCCGATCGGCTGCAGGTGATCTGGCGCTCCGATCCGACGCCCCCCGCGCAATTCGTCGCGCGGCGCGACTATTCGGCGGCGTTTCACCAGAAGCTGCGGGCGTTTCTGGTGGGCTATGGCCGCGGACCGGGGCCGCGCGGCGACGCCGAGCGCGAAGTGCTGAAACTGCTGCATGCCGAGCACGGCTATGCGGCTGCCGACGACAGCTCGCTTCTGCCCGCGGCGAAGCTGCAGTATCAGCTTGCGCGGCAGAGGGCATTGAACGGGCAGTGGGTGAGCGAGGCCGCGCGCGAGGCGAAGCTGCAGCGGCTGGATGCCGCTTATGCGCAGCAGGTGGAAGCGCTGCGCGGGGACGCGCCCTGAGAGTCCTAGTCCCTTCGCCTTAGGCCATGGCCGCGCCCTAGGCCGTTCGCCAGATTTGCCGCCGTGCCCCGGCGTCGGAAACTGGATGTTTCCAATCTGGCGGCACCTCCGCCATCGAAGAGGCGCGGATGAGTCGGCGAACCACAGGGCTTTGGAGCGAAGGCAGGCCGCCGCGCCCTCGCACGGAGTGCTTGTGAGCGACACGCCCGATATCCTCCACTCCGTGCCCGTTCCGGGCTGGGTCGGCAAGCTGCCGGGCATGGCGGAGCTCGCGTACCGCCGCACGCCCGACGCTTTCCGCGTCGCATGGAACCGCTGGCTGCAGGCGGGCCTGGCCCGTCTGGGCGTGCGTCGCGCGGACTGGACCGAGCGGTATCTCAAGGCGCCGCTGTGGTGCTTCGTGCTGGGGGAGGGCGTGATCGGCCGGGGGGCCTGGGTCGGCGTGCTCATGCCTTCGGTCGACGAAGCGGGGCGCGGCTTTCCTTTCACGGTGCTGGCCGAGTTCGTGTCCTCGCGCTCCGAACTGCAGGGCGCGGCGCTGGCGCGCACGCAGCAGTGGTGGGCGCTCGCGGCGCAGGCGGCGCGTGAAGGCCTGAAGAACAAGCTGGACGCCAGCCGCTTCGACGAACTGCTGCAGAACCTCTTCGCGAGCGAGCCGGCCGCGACCGCGCACGATGACGAAGGCGGGCTGCCGCTCGCGCTGCCGCTGATCGGCCAGTCGCTCTGGTTCACCGATCCGGCCGCCGAGGGGGGGCCGGGGATGATGAGCCAGGGCCTGCCGCAAGACGACCAGTTCGAGGCCCTGTTCGGCTTTGGAGCCGGAGCCCAGGCGCAAGAGCCGGAGGCCGGATGATGGACTCCGGCGAGCAGGCTCGCACGCCTTGTGTTCGGGCGTGAACGGACCCGGGACCGCGCAAGGCGCCATGCAGGACACGCTCCCGTCCGAACAAATGCGTGACGACCTCGTCCGCTTGTGGCGACGCAGACAGGTGCTGTCGCCGCAGGAGATGGGTGCGCTGTACCGGATGGCGCGCGATGCCCTCGAGGACTGCAACCCGCCCGAGTTGCGGGTGCTGGGCGAAGGCCGCGGCGCGCTGGTCGCGCAGTTCGTCCATGCGAAGGTGCTGCGCTTCGACGCCGATGTCGGCGAGACCTGCCATGCCGCGGCGGCTTCGGGCGTGCTTGCGCTGTGCGCCTGCTTCCACCGCTACCTGGTCGACTGCACGCGGGCGAGCGCCAGCCGGCGCAGGCCGTCGAGCGGCGGGTCTGCCGTCGAGGACCCTCCCGACGCGAGGCCGGGCGGCGCCGAGACGGGGGATGAAGCCATGGCTCGCCTTGGCCTGGACGCGCCCTCGCTGCAGGCCGCCGCGCGCGCCTTCATCGCCGGCTTGTCCGAGGCCGAGCGCGTCCTGCTGCGCGAGCGCGCCGTCAGCGAAGCCGGCGACAGCCTGCCGAGCGGCGCGCCCCGCCACGTCATTGCGGCCTGCCACTACCGCGCCGGGCGGCTCGGCCTGATGCACCGGCGTGAGGGCCTGCCCGGCGGCTACGGGGGGACCGCGCTGGGCCAGTGGATCACGAAGACCCTCGGTGTCGCGGTCGACCCCCAAAACCTGGGCGCGATCCTGCAACTGTTCGAGATGCCGGGTGCGCGAGCGTCGGACCAGCCGCGCCGGAGCTTCAGCCTCTGGCCGCCGCTCAGTGTTGTGCGCCGCAGCCTGGCGCGCGACAACGCGGCATCGGAAGGCGCTCTCGGGGATGCGGCATCCCTCCCCGGCGAGACGCCCGCGGCCGCGTCCGTCGAATCGCCCGATGAGGCGGACGAGGCGCTGTTGCTGCTGCCGCTGACCGATGTGGCCCGCCGCCGCGAGGCGGTGGCACGGCGCGGATTCTCGGCGCGTTGGGAACCCGGGCGCCTGGTGAGCGTGATGCATGAGGGTCGCACACTTGGCGTGCTGCTCGACAGGCGCCTGCACGATTCGCTGTGGCGCTGCTGGATGGCCGCCAGCGAGACGGACTGGGCGAGCGCCTCCGACGTGCTGCTCGAGCCCGGCGACGAGCCCTTCGAGCCGCTGTTCGGCCTCGTCCAGGCCTGGAACGTGATCACGCTCGACCAGTCGCCCCAGTTGTTTGCTCGTGTGCTCGGCGAAGTCTCGGCTACGCGCCTGGCCGCGATCCGCGCGGTGCATGACGAATGGGCCGTGCAGCGGCCGTTGGCGATCGAACCGGAACTCGGCCGCATCGCGCTGCGCACCGTGGGCGGCGTGTTCTCGGTGCTGACCGGCACGCCGCTGGGCGTGGACGATCCACGCGCCGACTACCAGAGCCTCTATCTCGAAGCCGCCACGCGTCTCTCGGCTCGCCTGCAGGCGCCGCCGTCGTCGACCACGGTCGGTGCGCCGGCCGCGGACGGCTGGTGGCGGCGCGCGCGCCGATGGTTCGCGGCTGACGCATGGGTGCGCCCTGCGCTGGCGCTGCTGGCGCTGGTCCTGGTGGTGCAGAACGCGGCGAGGCTGCGCGCTCCGGCGGACGAGGGGGACGAGGCGCAGTCGCGCCTCGTCCCCACGGCGCCCGCTTCCGAGCCTGCCCGGGCAGCGGCAGCCGATCTGGCCCTGCGCTGGAGAGCCGATGTCGGCCTCGACGAAGCTGCCGCCTTGCTGCGCATGGCCGGCGCCGAGGTGGTGGGCGGGCCGGACGCGGACGGGTCATGGCGCCTTCATCTCGTCGATGTGGAGTCAGGCAAGGCGGTGCTCGCAGCCTCGCCCCTCGTCGAATCGGTGGAGCCGCGCTGATGGGAGGAGGTGCGCCGCCATGAACAGAGCCGAGATCCTGCGCCGCGTCCAGAATGCCGAGCCCGTGATGTCGCAAGACCTGTCGGGCATGAACCTGGAGGGCGCGAACCTGTCCTCGACGCTGTTCGAAGGCTGCACATTCGACAGCACCCGCATGGCCGGGGCCGACCTGACGGCCAGCCAGTTCGTGCACTGCCGCTTCCTGCGCGCCGACATGGGCGAGTGCATGGTCTCGGGCACGGCTTTTTTCGAGACGCGCTTCGAACGCGTCGTGATGGTGGGCGCGAGTCTCGGCAATGCCTCCTTCTTCCAGTGCGAGATCGAGGGGCTGGCGCTGAGCGACAGCACGCTGGATTTCGTGACCTTCTCGCAATGCGGCATCGACAAGCTGCTCTTCAAGGGCGCCGAACTGGAGAGGGTGACGATGGCCGACTGCATGACGGCGATGATCGACTTCTCGGGGGCCAAGCTGGAGCGGACGGTGCTTCGGGCGTGCGACCTGCGCCGCTGCAAGTTCGACGGCGCGGGCTTCTCCGACGTCGTGTTCGACAAGTCCAACCTGGCGGGAAAGAGTCTTGCACGCCAGAGTTTCGTCAACACGCAGTTCATTGGCGCTGATCTGAGCGGATGCGATTTCTCCCATGCCCGCATGGCGCTGGCGAACTTCCAGGGTGCGAAGCTGGTGGGTGCCAGGTTCCATCGGGCCCACGGGCCGAATTCGAGCTTCATGGAGGCCGACGTGTCGGGTGCGTCCTTCGACCATGCCGTGTTGAGGCAGGCACTGTTCGTGGGCGCCCGGGCGCCGCAGGCGAATTTCAGGTCGGCCGACCTGTACCAGGGCAACTTCGCGAGCGCGGCCTTGCCCGGCGCGACGCTGGCCGATTGCGAGCTTACCTATGCCGACTTTTCGCATGCCGACCTCACGAACGCCGACTTTCGCGGTGCCCGGATGTTCCGCGCCAGGCTGCATGCGGTGACGGACTCGGGTGCGCAGTACTCCGACAGGCTTCGGGCGCTGGAGGGCGAGGCCGAAGGGGCGGCGGCCAAGCGGTGGGAGCCCGTCTAGGCGGCAAGGGCACGGCGGTGGCCTGTGCCGCACGGCGCGGCTATGCGTGCGCCAGCGGCTGGTCGGCCGGTAGGAAGTGATCGAACAGGTCCGACACGAAGGCGTCGCGCCCGACCTCGGTATCGGTGCCAGAGGGCGCGGCCGTGAGATAGATGCCGCGCCAGCGCAGCGGCGATGGTCCGGATGCGCGCTCGAACAGGCACTCGACGAGCCCACGCAAGCCCGGTTGGAGCGCGCGCACCTGCTCCACGAATGTGTAGATGGCCTGCCGCTGGGCGGGTGCGCGCGGACGCCGCAGCAGGGTCATGCGCAGCGCATGCATCCGCATGGCGATGGGTTCGAACAGCAAGTCGAAGCGCTGCCCGCTCGCCGCGCCTGCGCCGCCATCCTCGGGCAGGCGGTGGCCCAGCGCCTGCCCGAGCACCTCCGCCGGCAGTGCGGCGCGCACGGCATCGTAGCCGTCCAGTCGTTCCAGGCCAGTCACGATGAGATAGACGGGCAGATGAAGCCGCAGGTGCTCGGCCGCCTCGTCGATCAGCCGCCGCAAGCGCGGCGCAAGGGCTTCGATGGCCGACGCGCGGTCCAGCAGACTGCCCGCGGCGACGCACACCACGATGCCGTTGATCGGCAAGCGCTGGCGGTGCTCGGCGAAGCCCAGGAGCGCCCTGAACCACAGCCCGCGCTCATGGCGGTGCGTGGGCTCGCAGACGGCGGCCGGCCGCGCCTGGACCGCGATCATCGAGCGCATCGGATCGCGATGCGCCACGCTCAGCAGGCCGAGCACGTTGGCCGATGCATCGCCGATGAAGAGGAACAACGGAATGCGGTATTGCGCGCCGGACGCCGCGGGCTTTGCGTTCGTCACCGGTTCGAAGGTGCTTGCGAGCTCGCCGAACTCCGCGATGCGTCGACGCAGCAGGCGCCTGCGGGTGAAGCGGCGTCTGCCCAGCACGAACCACCACAGGATGGAGAACGCGAGCAGGCAGCCCGCCAGCGTGGGCCCGAGATGAGGGGGAAGCGGGGGCAGGCCATTCAATGGAAGGACTCCTTGGGCGGCGATTCAGCGCGCAACGGCTTCGAGAAATACGAAATCGGCGACCAGGCGGTCGCCGAAGGTGTTGTCGGCCACCGACTCGCGCAGCCGCTGAAGGTAGGTCGAGGCGAGTTCGAAGGGTGGCCTGTCGGTGGCTTCGTTGAAGGGTGTGGGTGAGGACAGCACGGTGAGAAGCACGGCGCCGAAGGGCGGCGCCACGAGCCAGCTCGAAGGGATGTTGCGCCCCAGCTCGATGGTCTCGCCCGCGCGCATGAGCGGCTGTGCGCGGCCGGCGTTGAGGTGCATGACCGCGCCGTCGGCGGTGTAGTAATCCACCCAGAGATAGCCGTCGTAGTCGGCATTCGTGGTCTGGATCAGGACCAGGTCGCCTTCGCGGAGTCGGGCGTCCCGCGCGCTGGCGGCGGCAACCTTCAGGCCGTGTCGCTGGTCGCGGTTGCGTGCCTGGTACGGCTTCAGGATGGCGACCACCTCGCAATGCGGCCAGACACGCAACTGAAGGTCGAAGCTCGCGTTGCGCACGCCGGGAAGGGCGCGCAGCTCGCGCTGGACCCGGCCCTGGTCCTCCAGCCGAGGGACGAAGCCGCGCACGCTCGTCGTGCCGTCCGGCGAGACGAAGGCGGAAAGGTCCGCGCAGGCATAGGCCTGAAGCTGTTGCTCGACGCGCTGGGCCAGCGTGGGCGCCGATTCGCGGGGGCCCGCCAGCCAGAACCAGAGCACATACAGGAGCGGGATCAGCAGCGCCAGGGCGCCGCCCGTGCGCAGCAGCGCCCGGCCGCGCCGCTCCGGATCGCGCGGGCCCGGCGGGTCGGGCACGCCATAAGGCTGCGGCGTGATGCGGTCCTGCGCCAGGGTGTCGAGGGCCAGGGGGCGGACGGTCAACTGCTGAGCGTGCAGTTCCTTGAGCTTTCCGAGCTCGCCGCCCTCGCCGCTCTCGAAGTAGTACTGGCCCTTGAAGCCGAAGGCCAGCGCATGCCAGTAGATCTCGCGCACGTCGTCGTCGCCGGCCTGCAGCGCCGACAGGTGATGGAAGAACTCGCTGTGGGCATTGTTCGAGTTGAAGAGCTGCTGCTGCAGCGGTGCCATCCCCGCTGTCCAGCCCGGGTGACGCGCAAGCACTTCGTCGATCCACGCGGCGGCCGCAAAGGAGGCCGATTCGGTCTGCCCGGAGGAAGCGCCGGCGGCCCGGGCCGCGGCGCGGGCCTGGTCGAGCAGCGTTCGCGCGCGCCGGCGCGCGGTCTCGCAATCGCTGGTCGGGCGTGCGTCGGCGATCGATGCATCAAGTTCGAGGCCGAACGAAAACAGTGCGGAAAAGCAGTCGAACAGGCGAGCCATGGAGCGCTCGCGGCTAAGCTCGGGCCGTGACGGACGCCTTGCCTTTGCGCCGGTATCTGTGGCACATGCGCATGTCTCGTCCGTTTCTTGAAGTGCAAACGATTCTTTCAATGGCCGCATGCGCACGCCATAGCGCTTGGGAGTTATGTCGTTTGTGCAGCGAATCGACCTTGATGCGCGCAACGAACGCCGTTATCGTCGGCGCACAGAGTCCATACATACGCTGGGGTAAGCCATGAAAATCCTGATCGCCGACGACCACCGGCTCGTCATCGAGGCGGTCAAGGCCAAGTTGTCGGAGCTGGAGCCCGGTATCGAGTTCGTCCTGGCCATGAGCGTGGACGAGTTGCTCGCCAGCGCATCCGACGAACTCGACCTGGCCGTGATCGACCTGAACATGCCCGGAGCCGAAGGCCAGGCCCACATCGACGAGATTCGGCTGCGCCATCCCGCTGTGCCGGTGATCGTGCTTTCCGGTTACGAGGACCCCGCCATCATGCGCAGTGCCCTCGAGCGCGGTGTGCTGGGCTTCATTCCCAAGGCCTACTCGCCGGAGGTGATGCTCTCCGCGGTACGGCTGGTCCTGGCCGGCGGCGTGTATGTGCCGCCCATGATGCTGTCATCGCTGCCGCCCGGCGTCATCGCGGGCGTTCCCAACAAGAATTCCGATGCACCGCAGCGGGGTTCCGCGGCGGCGGGCCAGACGCTCGAGCACCTGCGCAACGTGCTGACCGACAGGCAGGTGGAGGTGTTGCAGCTGCTGTCGCAAGGCAAGCCCAACAAGCTGATCGGGCGCGCGCTGGGCATCAGCGAAGGCACGGTCAAGATCCATCTGGCCGCGATTTTCCGCGCGCTGAACGTGCGCAATCGCACCGAGGCCGTCGTGGCCGCGCAGTCGCTGACCGAGGTCTCGGCGCAGGGCTAGCCGCCGTTTGGCGTCGATTCAAATCGCGCCCGAGCCGTGGGAGTCGATGGGGCAGAACGTGTTTTTCGGCTCTTCGCCGCGCAGATAGGCAAGTTCCTCGTCGGAGGTGGCCAACCGCACATCGACGAGTCGGGCGCGATCGCCATACAGCTCGCGCAAGCTGCGACTCATCGCTTCGCGCACATCGATTCCCGGCCGGAATGCCTTGAACCAGCGGCGCGGCCGGCCATCGTATCGGTAGTCAACGACCCAGGTCGCGGACGTCCTGAAGAACTCGGCCATGCGAAATTGTAGTTTCGGCATCTCGCATCGACGGCCGCGTTTCGTTTCCGACGCGCAGACTATGCCGTCTCGAGCCCCGATCGAGTCTCTTTGCTGCCCAGCAGTGCCTGCACCACTGCGGCCACGAGAATGTTCAGCGCCAACGCCGCGAGGCCGGTGTACAACGCATAGCCGCTGCCGCCGATGACAAAGGTATGCACGGGCTTGATTCCATCCGAGAACGCAAGCCAGCTGCCGCCGACGAGTCCGACGAGCCAGCCGCAGAGCAAAGCCGGCGCGCGGAACCACTTGAAGAACAGACCGAAGACCACCGACGGGAAGGTCTGCAGGATCCAGAGCCCGCCGAGCAACTGGAGGTCGAGCGCGAACTGGGTCGGCAGGAACAGGATGCACACCAGCGCGCCGACCTTGACCACCAGCGACACGATCTTTGCCACTTGCGCTTCCCCGGCCGGGGTCGTGTCCGGTCGCACGTAGGCCTTCCAGAAGTTGCGGGTGAACAGATTAGCCGCGCCGATCGACATCACGGCGGCCGGAACGAGTGCTCCGATCGCGATGGCGGCGAAGGCGAAGCCAGCAAACCATGGCGGAAAGAGGGCGTTGAACAGCGCGGGGACCACGTCGTTGTTGCTCTTGACGGAGAGCTTGGCCGCATAGGCCATGTAACCCAACAGCGCGATCAAGCCCAACAGCACGGTGTAGGCCGGCAGGAACACCGCGTTCTTGCGAATCGTCCTGGCGCTCCTGGCTGCGAAGATGCCGGTCAGCGTATGGGGATACATGAATGCCGCCAGCGCCGAACCGATGGCAAGACTGGCGTAAGGAAGCATCTGCGAGGGCTTGAGGGTCAAGCCTGTCGCGCCACCCTTGGCCGCGAATGCCTCCCCCGCCGCCTGAAACACGTGGCCATAGCCGCCGAGCTTGCTGGGCACGAGAACCACGGCCACCAGCACGACGATGTAGATCATCAGATCCTTGACGAAGGCGATAAGCGCGGGTGCGCGCAGGCCTGCCTTGTAGGTGTAGAGCGCGAGGATGATGAATGCGGCGGCCAAGGGAAGTTCGCCGGTCAGCCCGAGAGCCTTGATCACGACCTCCATTCCCACCAGCTGCAGCGCGATATAGGGCATTGTGGCGACAACGCCCGTTACCGCGACAGCAAGTTCCAATGCGCGCGAGCCGTAGCGCCCGTAGACGACGTCGGCGGCAGTGACGTGGCCGGCCTTCTGAGCCGCGTGCCAGAGTCTCGGCATGACGACGAAGACGATCGGGTAGACCAGGATCGTGTAGGGCAGTGCGAAGAAGCCATAGGCCCCTACCGCATACACCAGGGCGGGCACCGCGATCACCGTGTACGCGGTGTAGAAATCGCCGCCGACCAGGAACCACGTGATCCACGTACCGAAGTTCCGCCCGCCGAGCCCCCATTCGTCGAGATGTGCATCCTTCTGCTCGCCTCCGGTCTGCCATTTGGAAGCGACGAAGCCGAGAACCGTGACCAGCACGAAGAAGAACACGAAGACCGCCAGCGCGGTCCAATGAATCTGGCCGCTCATCATTCGTCCTTCTCTTCGTAGTGGTGCCGGTAGACGATCCAGATCAGCAGCGCGGTGACGGGCACCCATACGAGCTGGTACCAGTAGAAGAAGGGGAATCCGAACAGCGTGGGTGTCTCGGCGTTGTAGAACCGGACCCACAGCAGTCCGATGAAGGGCAATAGGAGCAACGCTCGCATGGTGTTCGTCCTTGGAGGTGAAATGAAAGGCTCGGGCGGGACCCGGTGAAGCTCTCAGCGCCGGCTGGCGGGCTGCCCTCGCGGCTGCCCATCTGGCGGCACCTCAGGCGGCCTCACGAGGATGAGCCCGGCAGTGCGCCAACGCATCGGACACCCAAGGCCCCCAAACCCCGCGACGCTTCGAGCGCGCTACCGCGCGGCAGGCGTTGTTCGGCGTTGACGGGTATCTCTGGGGGCGGCCGCCTTGACCTGATCCAGGCAACTGCAATTCCCGATCTGGTCCCATTCGCTGAATGCGACGACATCCGGCTTTCGAGTGCCTTCTCCGCCTTGCTCTCGGGCACCTTGCTCTTCATCGCTGGCATTGACTTCGGTGGGACTCGGAGAAGGGAGGTTGGACATGGTCATCAAAGGTTCATCAGGTGAATACCGGACTTCGCACTGAAGGGAAGTCGTGGGCGCCGAATTGAGTCTAGATGGGCGCCTCTCTCGACGGACCATTCATCAAGGCGTGTTTGGGACAAGCGTCATCGGTTTTGAGTCATCACTCAACTGGGGCTGAGCAATTGCCCGTTGAGCGTGATCCGTATCGTTCGGCACAACAGGATCGCAATCACCACGCTGAGAAATGCCAGAAGACCGACGGCCAGCGCAGTCACGGCCGGATAGTGGGCGTATTCCGCATAGCGAAGAGCGGCATTGCTGAGGGCGGCCAGCGGGAAGCTCAACGCCCACCATCCGGCTGCAAAGGGGATGCTTCGCTTGAAGACCTTGAAGACCAGAGAAAAGAAGATGAACAGGCCGAAATAGAAGAGCATGGCCGCGAAGGTATCGACCCGCTGAAAGAAGCTCGTATAGGCAAGGAAGCCCACTTCGAACGGCGCAAGCAGAATCATCTGGGACGGCACCATCGCGTTCGCCAGTTTTTCGTGATGGTGGATGAGTCTGGACATGATCATCGTGAAGAAGACCATCGCGACCATGGTGCCCACCGCCAAGGCGAACAGGTTGACTTCATGCGCCCAAGCCATCGGCATGGTGCCGCCGGCGACCGTGATGTCCAGCGTTCCGACTCCCGGGATCAGCCATGCAGGAACCGCGTGGCCCGCATCGACTTTTCCTCGCAGCAGCCGACTCACGATGGTGAAGGCCAACGCGATCGTGGACACCGCGCCGATGCTCCAGATGACTTCGGATGCGCGGGCGCTGAATGGCGCCACCACCGATGAGATCAGCAGAATGGCGATGGTCACCGTACCGAAGAAGTTTCCGGCGATGGGATGCCGGAATTCGCCGCGTACGGCTTGCGGATACATGATGGCCTTGGCCGCGTAGGCGATGCACAGCAGCACGAAGATCGCCACGGCGATGGCGCCGAGCGCATGGTCCACAAGAGGACTGAGGGAGAACTGATGGCTGGCCTGGCGCCAGGCCAGGCTCAACCCGGATATCCCCATCACCGAGGCAAAGAGATTGACGGGCAGATGTTTGACGGATGCTTGCCGAGGATTTCCCGCTGGGCTCAGCGCTTTTGCTGTACTGATATTGACTCCTTGGATCGACGCGAACGAGTCACCGACGCAGAGCCGCATGACGGCTCTTCAATCGGCACCCGACTTGACTCCTGGAAGAACGACTTCCCAGAATGAAGCGCGCAAGTCTATGGGCGGCACCTCGCGCACGCGCATGCGGTGAGCTTGGGTTCAAGCCATTGGCGTGCGCTTTTCGGCCAGATCTTCGATGACGCGACCTTGTCCAGAAACCGGTCACGCATGGCCCAACCCGGGCCCATCGACACAACCACGCGGGCGCGGCACTACCTAGACTGGCTGCTCGTTGTCAGGAACAAAGAGGTGTGTCGAATGAGCCTGCATGCAGCCCAGCGGATCGATGTGAAGCCGGACGATGCGTTGAAGCGCAACCGTTCGACGTCGTTTCTCCACGGCGGGAACGCGCCTTACATCGAGGACCAGTACGAGCAGTACCTGAGTGACCCCGCTTCGGTTGCTCCGGACTGGCGCCGCTATTTCGATGCCTTGCGTGCGACACCCGCTGTCGACGGAACCGACATCAGTGACGTCGCCCATGGCCCGGTCGTCACCCGCTTCGCGGCGATGGCGAAGCAGGGCCAGCGGCCTGCGTCGAAGGCCGGCGCCCTGGCATTGGCAAGGAAGCAGATCGCCGTGCAATCGCTCGTCGCGGCGTACCGCATGGTCGGTTCCCGGCGGGCTCGGCTCGACCCGCTCCAGTGGACTCCCTCGACATCCATGCCCGAGCTATCGCCCGCCTACTACGGGCTGACCGAGGCGGACATGCAGGCGACGTTCAGCATGGAGGGCTCGTTCTTCTGGGAGCACGACAACAAGCTGGCGGAGCTCCACGCCGCGCTCGAGGCCACGTACTGCGGCACTTTGGCTTGCGAGTTCATGCATCTGGGGAGCGAGGCGCAGCGCAACTGGTGGCAACTTCGCCTGGAGTCGACGCGCGCAAAGCCGTCGTTTCCCACGGAGAGAAAGCGTCGCATCCTGGAGCGGCTGACGGTCGCGGAGGGCCTGGAGAAATACTTGCACACCCGCTATGTCGGGCAGACGCGCTTCTCGCTCGAAGGTGGCGAGTCTCTGATCCCCTTGCTGGATGAGCTCGTGCAAGGGGGTGCCGCGAAAGGCATCAGCAACGTCGTCATGGGAATGGCCCATCGCGGGAGGTTGAACGTGCTGCTGAATGTCACCGAAAAGCCCGCGCATGCGCTGTTCCGGGAATTCGAAGGCCAGGCCGATCGGGACTTGCTGGCGGGAGACGTGAAGTACCACAAGGGATTCACTGGCTCGGTCAAGGCCGGCGCGGGATCCGTGGAGGTGCTGTTGGCCTTCAATCCCTCTCATCTTGAAGTCGTGAATCCGGTGGTTCAGGGCATCGCACGGGCGAAATCCGAGCAACTGCGCATACCGGCAAGTGCGATCCTTCCGGTCGAGATCCATGGCGATGCGGCCGTCATTGGCCAGGGAATTGTCAGCGAGACGCTCAACCTGAGCTACGTCCGCGGCCATGCGACAGGTGGAACCGTGCACGTCGTGCTCAACAACCAGGTTGGCTTCACGACATCCGATCCCAGGGACGCCCGCTCCTCCTTCTACTGCACGGACATCGCCAAGATGATCGAGGCGCCGGTGCTGCATGTGAATGGCGACGATCCCGAGGCTGTCGTGTTCGCCGCTCAGCTTGCACTGGAGTACCGGGCAACGTTTGGCCGGAGCGTCTTCATCGAGCTGGTCTGTTTCAGGCGGCATGGCCACCAGGAGCAGGACACGCCCACGATGACTCAGCCGCTGATGTACCGGGCCATCGCCTCGCATCCTGGCGTTCGCGCGCTGTACGCTGAACGGCTCGAGAGCGAGAAGGTCGTGCGTGCCGGCGAGGCGCAGGAGCTCGTTCGGGTCCATCGCGCCGCATTGGAAGCCGCTCGGAGTTCCACGGCCAAGCCGATCGCAAGGATTCCGAGTCCGCCTGCAAGCGCGTCCAGCCCGCGGCCCCTCCCGCCAACGCCCGGGCGCATGCTGGATCTGGCGAAAAGCCTGGTCGACATTCCTGCTTCTCTGAAACTGCACGCCCTGGTCGCCAGGGTCATCGAAGGGCGGCGCGAGATGGCGGCGGGGACCCGTCCCCTCGACTGGGGTATGGGCGAACATCTGGCGTTCGCCTCACTTCTGGCCGACGGCATCGACGTTCGCCTGACGGGGCAGGACTCGGGGCGAGGGACCTTCGGTCACCGCCATGCGGTGCTGCACGACCAGAGCCGGGCGCAGCGCTCGGAGGGAACCTATGTTCCTCTCGAGCATGTGGGTGTCTCGCAGGGCCGCTTTCGGGCGACCAATTCGGTGTTGTCCGAGGCCGCCGTCCTGGCTTTCGAGTACGGCTACTCCATCACGCGTCCCGAGGCGCTGGTGCTGTGGGAGGCGCAGTTCGGCGACTTTGCGAATGGCGCCCAGGTTGTGATCGATCAGTTTCTCTCGGCCAGCGAGGCCAAGTGGGGTCAGCGAAGCGGATTGGTTCTGCTGCTTCCCCATGGCCAGGAAGGCACGGGTCCTGAACACGCGTCGGCGCGCCTCGAACGATATCTGCAACTTTGCGCCCAGGACAATCTGCGCGTGTGCCAGCCCACGGAGCCGGCGCAGATGTTCCATTTGCTGAGGGAACAGGCGCTGCTGCCCGAGAAGAAGCCGTTGGTTGTCATGACGCCCAAGTCGCTTCTGCGTCATCCCGAGGCGACCAGCAATCTGGAAGATCTCTCCCGAGGCGCGTTCAAGCCGGTCATCGGCGATTCATCGGGCTGCGACCCGGCGGCGATCCTCCGGGTGGTGGTCTGCACGGGCAAGGTCTACTACGAGCTCGCGGAACGCCGCAAGCTGCTGGGCCGCAGCGGCGTCGCCATTGTTCGTCTTGAACAGCTGTACCCCTTTCCCGCAAGTGAATTGCAGGCCGAATTGGAACGCTACCCCAACGCGGGGACGGTCGTGTGGTGTCAGGAAGAGGCGCAGAACCAGGGTTCCTGGAGTTTCGTCGCTCCACGGATCGCGAACCTGATGGGCGTCAGGCTGTTGCGGTACGCGGGAGCTCCCGAGGCTGCCTCCACGGCGCCGGGAGATGCGGCGGGCCATGCCGCGCAGCAGGAGAGCTTGCTGACATTCGCACTGCTGGAGTAGGCGCAGTCATGCAAAGCGAGTCCGGTGCGCTTTGTGCGGCGAACCGGCAAGCCCCGCGAAGCGGGGCAGCGTCTATTGAGGCATGGCCCCTTGGAGCCGGGGAGCGATGAGGGCGCCGCGGACACGGGCGACCGCCGACAGATCGAAGGCCGGCTCCTGTGCCTCTGCGACCTCCTCGCCGCGAAATCGCTGACGGTACTCCCGAGGCGTGGTGTCGAGGCGCCTCGTGAAGATGACGCGCATGTGGTTGCCGCTATGGAAGCCGCATCGAAACGCGACCGTCTTCAGCGGCAGGTCAGTCTCCTCCAGCAACTTGCGGGAGAAATCGACCCGCACCTGCTCCACGAACGCCGAAGGCGTCATATTCGCGTCCTTGGCGAAGATGCGCGAGAAAGTCCGCCGGCTGACCGCCACGGCGTCGGCAAGCTGCTCGATGGAGAACTGCTCGCTGATATGGTCCGTGACGTAGCGCAGTACCTTCGCGACGATGGTCTCTTCCTTCGGGCCCACCGCCAGATACGGGCTGTACTGCGACTGGCCTCCTTCGCGGCGGATGTACACGATCAGCCGCTTGGCAATGCGCAGCGCCATCTCGTGGCCCCAGTCCTCCGTCACCAGGGCCAGGCACAGGTCGACGCCGGCCGTGACGCCTGCACAGGTGAACAGACTGCCATCACGGACGAAGATCTTGTCCGGCCGCACGCGCGCCCTCGGGAACTGGGCGATGAGACGATCGACGTCGTGCCAATGGGCCGTGACCGACTTGCCGTTCAGCAATCCGGCGTGGCCAAGGAGGAACGCGCCGTTGCAGACGGAGCCGAAGCGTCGGGATTCCTGTGCCTTCGCCCCCAGCCAATGAAGAAAGTCGGGTGCAGGATGCAGGTCCGGAAGCTTGGGGCCGCCCGCGACAAGGAGCAGGTCGGGTCGGTCCTCGTACTGCGAGTAGCCGACGTCGACCTTGAGTTCCATCCCGTTGGCGCAACGCACGCTCCCGGAATGCATGCCGATGAGCGTCATCTCATACTGCTGATCCGGAGGAAGAAAATTGTTCGCCTCGGCGAAGACATCCATCGGAGCCGCGACGTCCAGCGCCTGCACCCCATCCACCACAACGATGGCCAGCTTCATTTCTTGACCTTCTTTCCTGCAACGGGATTCAGCGAATAGGCATTTCGTCGACGAATCCCGGGTTTGACTTTGCTCGCTGCTGCTGCTGCTGCTGCTGCTGCTGCTGCTGTCGCAGTGGCTTTGGCCTGCATGCCTTCCACAAGCTCGGCCAGGCTGGCAAGCACCGTTTCGACAGGCTCTCCGAATTGAGCCGTCACGATGGCCCCGTCGATACCCACGGCAAGCGCTCGTGCCTGCAGCGCCATTGTCGGCGTCCGGGGCAACAGTGTTCGCAAGATGGTCACCATGTCCGCCTTGTGCCGCCGCGAAACGGCGACTGCCTCCGGGAGGCTGTCTCCCAGTTCGACCACGGCGTTGATGAAGGCACAGCCGCGATAGTTCTCGGTGCTGAACCATTCGCGGAGGGCCGGGACAATGGCCTCGGGGCTTCCGCCATGGCGCCCGAGTGCCTCCTCGAACCACTCCATCCAGTTGGCATGCCGATAGTCCAAGAACTTGAGGACGAGATCGTTCTTGCTCGGGTAATGCCTGTAGAAGGTCTTCTTGGCCACGCCGGATTCGGCGATGAGCCTGTCGATCCCTGTCGCGCGAATGCCATCCCGGTAGAAGAGGTCATGCGCCGTCATCAAGATCTTCCGAGACGGGAGTGCATCCTCGGCGAGTTGCGCAGTTGAAGTTGACATCGAAGGATTGTAGACAGATCGGTCTCCCTCGGCTTGCAAGGCCACCAGGTCCCATGCCTTCGGTCGCCGCGTGTTGAATGCTGGCCAGAAATCAACCGAGCTTGGCCGCTTTCAACTGGCATCGCACAGGGGAGTCGAGGCTCGCTCGCCTAGACTGGCGCGAACGAAAACCCTACCGAGGCACGGCCGGCATGTGAAACGGGACACTCCGCTCGCGCCTTGCCGACACACAGGAATCCATCGTGCAGGAGCCCACTGTCGCCGGTCTGCCGGATATTCTCCAGCCGGGTCTCAAGGTGCTGTTCTGCGGCATCAATCCTGGCGTCTGTGCCGCCGCAGCGGGGCACCACTTTCTGGGGCGTGGGAATCGCTTCTGGCGCGTGATGCATGCCGCCGGGTTCACACCGAAGCAACTCGACCCGCTCCACGATCGCGAGCTCCTGAGGTACGGCTGCGGGCTGACGACCGCGGTGGCGCGGCCGAGCGCGCGGGCAGACCAGATCTCCCAACAGGAGTTCTCGCGGGCTGCTCGTTCGCTGCGCGAGAAGGTGGAGCGCGCAGCGCCTGAACATCTTGCCTTTCTTGGAAAGGCGGCTTACGCAGCCCTGAGCGCGCGCAAGGATATCGACTGGGGAGACCAGCGCACCACGTGGGGCGGCGCTTCCGTCTGCGTGCTTCCCAATCCGAGTGGCCTCAACCGCGGGTTCAGCCTGGACCAGCTGGTGTTCGCCTATCGAGAGCTTCGCTTGCGGGCCTTCGGCGGGCAAGATTGAGCCATGCGCATCGCTCTGCTTTCAGACCTGCACCTGTCGGTGGGCGCACTGCCGTTCCCCGCGGTCGATGCGGATGTCCTGGTACTGGCTGGGGATCTATCCCGCCCCGGGCGGGCCATGGAATGGGCCAAGGCCGCTTCGATCCCGACCATCTACGTCGCGGGCAACCATGAGTTCTACGGAAGCGACCTGGTCACGACATACGCGCAGTTGCGATCCCTCGCGAGCGGAACACAAGTCCATATCCTCGAGTGTTCCGAATGGCATCACGAGGGCGTGCGCTTCCTGGGCTGCACGCTGTGGTCTGATTTCCGCATCTTCGATTCGCCGCAAGCCCGAGACAAGGGCATCGCAGATGCCGTCGGCTTCACCCATGACTTTTCCCGCATCCGCCTGGCGCCTGACTTTGCCGAGCTCTTCACGCCAGCCGTATCACAACTCCTGTTCCTGCAGTCGGTTGCCTGGCTGGAAGCGTGTTTCGCTCGACCTCATGCCGGCCCGACGGTGGTGGTGACGCACTTCGCTCCCAGCCTCAAGAGCATCAGCCCGCAATTTCGAGGATCGGCTGTGAACGCGTGCTTCGTGTCCGACCTGGACGATCGAATCCTGAAGTGGCAACCCGCGCTCTGGCTTCACGGACACACGCACGACAGCTTTGACTATCGAATCGGTCGCACCCGCGTTGTCTGCAATGCCAGGGGTTACACCCGGCGGGATGACCCGATGGGCACGGGGCAACCCGAGAACCCGAAGTTCGATGAGCATCTGGTTATCGAGCTGGATGTCGCCCCGACCGCGACCGCGGATGAGCACGTGCAATGGCCTGAAACATAGGTTGTTTGGCAGCTTCACTGCCCACATCGGCAGTCCAGCGAGATCGAACCGATCTACCATTTTGTCTGGCGGCCGCAGGGCGGCCCGGATCTATCGGATCGGCCCGAAGTCGATCTCCGCGTGGGCATACAGGACCCACTGCGCCTCATTCATGCGTTAGGGAATGGAAATGGAATTTGCTGGCGAACAAGCACGCACGGGTGTCTACAAATCTGCGGCGGACTTGCTCGCCATGGCTTCCATCCGGCTCAACGGGACCGATCCCTGGGACATGAGGCTCATACGCGCCGACGTGCCGCAGCGAGCCTTGTCCAGCGGCAACCTGGGCCTCGGAGAGGCGTACATGGACGGGAGCTGGGAGTGCGATCGGCTGGATCAATTCTTTTGCCGGCTGCTCGAGTCCCGGCTCGCAGATCAGGTCAAGCCGCTGCGCCTCATCGGACATGTGGTCGCAGCCAAGTTGCTCAATCTGCAAAGTCAGCGGCGGGCGAAAGCGGTCGCGGAGGTTCACTATGACCTCGGCAACGACTTCTATGCCGCAATGCTCGACCCGCGCATGACGTACACGTGCGGCTATTGGGCGAGCGCCGGCAACCTCGCGCAAGCCCAGGAGGCGAAGCTCGATCTGATCTGCCGCAAGCTGAGACTGCGCCCTGGAATGCGGGTGCTCGACATCGGTTGTGGCTGGGGAAGCTTCATGTCATTCGCGGCCGAGAGATACGGCGTCGAGGCGGTCGGGGTCACGATATCCAAGGAGCAAGTTGAATGGGCGAGGCGGCGTTATCGACATCTCCCGCTGGAGTTCCGTCTTCAGGACTACCGTGAGGTCGATGAGCACTTCGATGCAGTGGTCAGCGTCGGAATGTTCGAACATGTGGGTCGCAAGAACTATCGAACCTATATGGAAGTGGCTCATCGGTGCCTGCCCAGGCACGGTCTCTTTCTGCTTCACACGATCGGAAAGAACCAGCGCAGATCGACACCGGATCCCTGGATCGACAAGTACATCTTTCCGAACGGCGATCTCCCTTCCGTCGGCCAGATCGGCGACGCACTCGATGATCTGTTCGTGGTCGAGGATGTCCACAACTTCGGCGCGGACTACGACAAGACACTGATGGCTTGGTACGCGAACTTCGAGGCGGCCTGGTCCCGCTTTGAAAAGCAGCTAGGTCATCGCTTCTACCGCATGTGGCGCTATTACTTGCTGTCCTGCGCGGGCGCCTTTCGGGCGCGAGACATTCAACTCTGGCAATGGGTTCTGTCCAAGGATGGAATTCCGGGCGGGTACCAGCGGGAAGCCCTTTGAGAGACCGGCGCTTTCTGCGGCGACGGTCTTCGGCTATCGACTTCCCGGCGGTTCAGGGCGCCCCCTTTGCCGTCTTGCCGACACTCTTGATCCGCGACGCAAGAAAATCCAGCAATGCGCGTAGTGCGGCGCTGTTGTAGCGTCGTTGCAGGTAGGCGGCCGAGAGCCACATGTCGCTACGGACGTTCTTCTGCAGGACCGTCTCCAGCTCGCCCTTGTCAATGCGCGACTGCACCAGAAGCGCGGGTATATACAGCACGCCGAAGCCCTGCAGTGCCACTTCGATCAGGGGCGCAACCTCGGTCGCATGCATGCGGCTCTGGACGGCAACATCGAGTGGCTTGCCGTCGACTTGAAAACCCCAGATCGGCTGCTGCCCTCGGCTGAAGTTCGTCAATGCGGCGTGTCGCGACAATTCGCTCGGGTGCTTGGGCTTGCCGTTCTTCTTCCAGTACGCCGGAGATGCGCAGACCACCAGTTCCATGAGAAGCAGAGGCCGCACGATCAGGCTTTCGTCGGTGACGGGGCCGAAGCACAGCGCGACGTCGATGCCTTCCTCGGCGAGGTCGACGATGCCGTTGGTGAAGTGCAGGCTGATGTGCACCTCGGGGTAGTAGCCCATGTACTGCGCGAGCAGACTGGGAACATGGCCATGGCCCATGTCATGCGATGCCGAGATTCTCAGACGACCCTGCGGCTTGCTCGCATGGTCTTTCAGTTCGGCCCGCGTGACCTCGATCGTTTCCAGCACCGGCTTGCTGCGCTCCAGCAACAGATTGCCTGCGTCGGTAAGGCTCACAGAGCGCGTGGACCGATTGAAGAGACGCACGCCGAAGCGCGTCTCAAGTTCCGCCACGTATTTGCTCACCGTGGCTTTCGACATGTTGAGTCGTGTGGCGGCGTGCGAGAAGCTGCCGCTTGCTGCCACTTCCCGGAACGCCTTGATGAGTTCGAGACTATCCATGTGCTTCTTCCATCATGTGTGCATTGGCAGTGCTCTTTGTTTCGAGGGCACGAACGGGGTGATTCGATCCTGCGCGACTTATGGCGCAATTGCCGATTCAGAATCAATGCCTCGGGCAGGCACTCCGGCAAGCCCGAGTGAGCAAGGCCCCAAGCGAGTGGTGCGCTGGCCCCAGGCCGTCGCGCAGGGCCGGTTCGAATCAACTGACCTGCTGTCCCAAAGGACTGTGAGATGAAGACCTTGAAAACTATTGTCATTACCGTGTTTACTGTTCTCTCCGCTGTCGGAGCCCAAGCCGAGACTTATGACGGAGTTCACCAAGTGGCTGCCGGGGGTAGTCGCGTCGATGCCGCCGCAGCGGCGAATCGGGCGACCTCCGCTGGCAACGCATACGGCGAATCCGCTTCGGCGGGCGTTGCTCCGGCCTTGCCCGCTTCGAAGGACAGCTCGGTGGTTCGCGATGAAGCCGTTGCAGCCGCCCACCGCCCCAATCAGAATGTCGACGGAAAGGCTTTCGTCAATAGCGTCGTGCCTTCTCAATACACGAACGGCAGTCTGAAGATCCGAACGATCGGCCAGGCAGGCACCTGATCTCATACGGTCTTCCGACAAACGTGGTGAATGTCCGCCATGTTGGGCACTTGCGGCGCTCCGTTGCAATTGGTTGTGGCCGTCGGCCGCCGTTCATCTGAGCGAGTCGTGGCTGGCGACGGGGGGCGGCCTGAGCCTCGGTTCATGCTATCGCCGCAAACGTCGACCGCCATCGCCAGATGCGCACAATATCGGCCATAGTGATGCCAGTGCTGGACTTGCGGTCAAATGCGCAGCGGCCACCGCGCGGCCCTGGCGAGGCGATCAGGGCCTCGCAGACTTCGGATTTCGCCGCGTTCCGGTGCGCGTTTGGCGCTTTTCGCAACTCCATGGGCTTGTCTTGAACTTCATTCGCTTCGACTCTTCCAATCTTGACGCCGCGATCGTCGATCTTGATGGGACCATGGTGGACACGGTCGGTGATTTTGTCGTGGCGCTAAACCACATGCTCGACGATCTGGCGCTATCGCGCGTCGACGCACGGGCTGTCGCAACCATGGTCGGCAAGGGCTCGGAGCACCTCATCCACTCCGTGCTGCAGCGCGTCGGTGCGGCGCCCGCGGGCGACGAGGCCTTGTTCGAGAAGGCCTGGGACCGGTACCAGCATCACTATCTCGCGGTCAACGGCTCTCACTCGGAGGTCTATCCGGGTGTCGTCGAGGGACTCGCCGCCTTGCGCGAGCGCGGGTTGCGGCTCGCCTGCCTGACCAACAAGCCCACCGCCTTTGCGCGCCCGTTGCTGGCCGCCAAGGGGCTTGATCGGTACTTCGATCAGGTCTTTGGCGGCGACGCCTTCGAGCGCAAGAAGCCCGATCCGCTGCCCCTCCTGAAGACCTGCGAGGCCCTGGGAAGCAGGCCCGGGCGGACCTTGATGGTGGGCGATTCGAGCAACGACGCGCTGGCGGCGCGGGCGGCGGGCTGCCCCGTCGTGCTGGTCAGCTATGGCTACAACCACGGCGAGCCGGTGCGGGGCGTGGATGCCGACGGCTTTGTCGATTCCCTGGCCGAACTCGGTCGCCTGCCTTAAGGGCCCAGACCGTCAGCCCTTTCCGAGCAGGGCATCCTTGAGCTTCCAGTCGGCCGGCGTCTGGCCAAGCCAGATGCGCAGCAGCGCGTTGAAGAAAGCCTGCTCCTTGATCGGTTCGCCCTGCGGCACGCCCCGGATGGTGATCACCGTCCCGGCGCCCGGAATCCAGTCGATGGTGAAGGTGTCGCCGGTCTTCAGCTGTTTCTGATCTGCAAATACTTGGCCCATCCGCAGCAGGCCGGGGATCAATTGCGACATCTCGCTTCTCGGGGAGTTGTCTTCCACACCCCGTGTGAACAGTTTGCCGAATTCGTTGGCCTCGATGTCTCTCAGCATAGTGATGGCAACGCGCTTGGCGCCCGGGGCGGCGAGAACCTGCTCCGGCGACGAGGCCCTGGCGCCAAGGTGGAGGCCGGCGGCGTAGACCTTGAGGACGGCCTTGTAGCGAACGCCGGCACCGTTGAGCTGCAGCTTGCTGCCGCCCACGTCGACCGCATCGTCGAGCTTGACGCCGGCGACATCGACCTGGGCGGCCGAGGCGGCAAGAGGCACGATGGCGAAGAAGGTCAGCGCGCACAGGCGCCGGAAGGCGGTGAGAGGCATCCAGAAAACTCCGTGACAGCAAAAGCGCCGAATGTATCTTTTTGTACTTCGCTTGTCCCTCGGCTAAACTCCCCACTTCATGTTCATTCATCACGTCATTCAGACAGGTCAAGGCAGCCGGGGAGCCTGGCCTTGGCGCACGCCATCGTCGTTGCCTGTTTGATTGCACGGCGCCTGCCGTGCGCCCGCGGCCCTCAGTCTTCCTGACCGGCCACTCGCCCGAATGACACCGCCAGCGGCCATCAAGCGTCGTCTGGTCGACGGAGACCCAACCCGTGATCACTGAACTCGAATTCAAAAGCCTCAGCGCACAGGGCTATAACCGCATCCCGCTGATGGTCGAGGCCTTTGCCGACCTCGAAACGCCTCTCTCCCTCTACCTCAAGCTCGCATACATCAAGGACAGCGGCAAGAACAGCTTCCTCCTTGAATCGGTCGTAGGCGGCGAGCGCTTCGGCCGCTACAGCTTCATCGGCCTTCCTGCGCGAACGCTGTTGCGCGCGAGCGGCTTCGGCGACGCGGCGCTGACCGAAGTAGTGACCGATGGCAAGGTCGTCGAAACGGCCAAGGGCAATCCGCTCGATTTCGTCTCGGCCTACCAGAAGCGCTTCAGGGTTGCGCTGCGTCCAGGCCTGCCGCGCTTCTGCGGTGGCCTTGCCGGCTACTTCGGTTACGACACGGTCCGCCATATCGAGAAGAAGCTCGAGAAGAGCTGTCCTCCCGACACGCTGGGCTGCCCCGACATCCTGCTGCTGCAGTGCGAGGAACTCGCGGTCATCGACAACCTCTCGGGCAAGCTCTACCTGATCGTCTACGCCGATCCGGGCCAGCCCGAGGCCTACGCGAACGCAAGGCGCCGCCTGCGCGAGTTGCGCGATCAGCTCAAGTATTCGGTGAGCGCGCCTCAGGTCAAGCCCACGCAGGCCCATCCGCCCGAACGCAGCTTTGCCAAGGCCGATTACCTCGCCGCTGTGGAGCGCGCCAAGGAGCTGATTGCGGCCGGCGACTTCATGCAGGTACAGGTTGGCCAGCGCATCAGCAAGCGCTACACGGAGTCGCCGCTGTCGCTCTATCGCGCGTTGCGCTCGCTCAATCCCTCGCCGTACATGTATTACTACCACTTGGGCGACTTCCACGTGGTCGGCGCCTCGCCCGAGATCCTCGTGCGTCAGGAGCACGTCGGCGCAGGCGAGCAGAAGATCACCATCCGGCCCCTCGCCGGCACTCGCCCCCGCGGCGCTTCGCCGGAACTCGACAAGGCGGCTGAGGTCGAGCTGATCAACGACCCCAAGGAGCGGGCCGAGCATGTCATGTTGATCGACCTCGCGCGCAACGACATCGGCCGCATCGCGAAGACGGGCAGCGTGAAGGTGACCGAAGCCTTCGCTGTCGAGCGCTACAGCCACGTGATGCACATCGTGAGCAACGTCGAAGGAATGTTGAAGGACGGGATGACGGCCATCGATGTGCTGAGGGCCACATTCCCGGCGGGGACGCTGACGGGCGCGCCCAAGGTGCATGCGATGGAATTGATCGACCAGTTGGAGCCCACCAAGCGCGGGATCTACGGCGGTGCGTGCGGCTACATCAGCTACGCCGGTGACATGGACGTGGCGATCGCGATCCGCACGGGCATCGTGAAAGACCAGATGCTCCACGTACAGGCGGCGGCAGGCGTCGTGGCCGACTCGGTGCCCGAGCTCGAATGGAAGGAAACGGAGGCCAAGGCGCGCGCCTTGCTCCGTGCTGCGGAATTGGTCGAGGAAGGGTTGGAATGATGACTGACGAAATTCAGAACGAGGACTTCTCGCACGACATCATCGGCGCCGCCGTCGAGGTGCAGCGTGTGCTGGGTACGGGTCTGACCGAGGAGGCCTATGCCGCCGCGCTGGAGATCGAGCTTGCCGAGCGCGAAATCGGCTTTGCGCGCAACGTGCCGGTCTCGGTCAGCTACAAGGGCCGCCCGCTCGGTGAGGTCTGCCGTGCAGCCTTCGTCGTCGAGCAGTCGCTGGTTGTCGAGGTCAAGGCGGTCGACACGCTCACCGAACTGCACCGGACGCAGGCGCAGGCCGCTGTGCGGCTTTCGGGGCTGCGCCTTGGACTGCTCATCAACTTCAATGTGTTTCCGGTTGTCAAGGGCGTGCATCGGATCGGAGTCAAGCCATGAAGCTCCTGATGATCGACAACTACGACAGCTTCACCTACAACCTGGTGCAGTACTTCGGGGAACTCGGCGCGGAAGTCGAGGTGCACCGCAATGACGAGATCACGCTTGACGGACTTCGCGAGCGCATCGCGGACGGGGTCGGTCGACTGGTCATTTCTCCAGGGCCCTGCTCGCCGGCCGAAGCCGGCGTTTCGGTGGCGGCAATCCGGGCGTTTGCGGGCAAGCTGCCCATCCTTGGCGTTTGCCTCGGCCATCAGGCGATCGGCGCGGCATTCGGCGGAACAATCGTCCGCGCGCGGCAATTGATGCACGGCAAGACCAGCGAGATCACGACCACGCGCGAAGGTGTCTTCGCGGGGCTGCCGGAGAAGTTTCATGTCAACCGCTACCACTCGCTGTCGATCGAGCGCGATAGTTGCCCGCGCGAGCTCGCGATCACCGCGTGGACCGACGATGGCGAGATCATGGGCGTGCGCCATACCGGCTTCGAGCGCGCCGTGCGCATCGAAGGCGTGCAGTTCCATCCCGAATCCATCCTCACGGAGCACGGTCATGCCATGCTCAAGAACTTCCTGGAGTAAGCCGCATGCCTGCCTCTTCATCGACCCTCGTGGACCTGCGCAGCGACACCGTCACGCAGCCAACCCTCGCGATGCGGGAGGCCATGATGGCTGCGCCGGTGGGCGACGACGTGTTCGGCGACGACCCGAGCGTCAACGCGCTGCAGTCGCGAATCGCCGAGCTCCTCGGCTTCGAGGCGGCCTTGTTCGTGCCCACCGGGACACAGAGCAACTTCTGTGCAATCCTGTCGCACTGCCAGCGTGGCGATGAATACATCGTCGGCCAGCAGGCGCATTGCTATCGCTGGGAAGGCGGCGGCGCGGCGGTGCTCGGCAGCGTTCAGCCGCAGCCCCTGAATCACCGGCCGGACGGGACGCTCGCGCTGGACGAGATCGAAGCAGCCATCAAACCAGACGACGCCCATTTCGCGCGATCGCGCCTGCTCGCGCTGGAGAACACGCTGGGCGGGAAGCTGCTGCCGTTCGACTATGTCGAGCAGGCCACTCAGCTTGCGCAACGCAAGGGACTGGCCCGCCATCTCGATGGCGCGCGACTTTTCAATGCGGCCGTGGCGCAGGCGGCGGAACGTCATACCGAGCCGCTTGTCGAAGCGCGACGCATCGCTGGCTGCTTCGACAGCGTATCGGTCTGCTTCAGCAAAGGCCTCGGCGCTCCGGTCGGTTCTGCCTTGTGCGGGTCACGCGAGTTCATTGCGCGCGCCCATCGCATCCGCAAGATGGCGGGCGGCGGCATGCGGCAGAGCGGATTGCTGGCGGCCGCGGCTTCGTATGCGCTCGATCACCACATCGACCGGCTGGCGCAGGACCATGCCCTGGCGCGTCGGCTCGCCAACGGCCTGGCTGGCGTCCCCGGACTGCAGTTCGAAGTCCCGCAGACGAATCTGGTGTTTGTCGACCTGACAGGCGATGCACGTTCGCGCTCGGCGGAACTGCTTGCGCACCTGAAGGAGCACGGCGTCCTGGCGACGGGCCTGTACCGGCTGCGTTTCGCCACGCATCTCGATGTCGACGTGGATGGCATCGACCGAGCCATCGGCGCCATCCGGAGCTTCTTTGATGCTGGAACTCCACACCTTTCCGACAATCCTCCTGCATTGAACCCGACCCACTGAACCGAGGGAGACATCCACCATGCCGATCACACCCCAGGAAGCCCTGCAGCGCACCATCGAACACCGCGAGGTGTTCCATGACGAGATGCTGCACATCGTCCGTCTCATCATGAGCGGCGAGTGTTCGCCCGTGATGATGGCGGCGCTCATCACCGGTCTGCGCGTGAAGAAGGAAACCATCGGTGAAATCACCGCCGCCGCGCAGGTGATGCGCGAGGTGTCGACCAAAGTGCACGTCGCCGACACGACGAACCTTGTGGATATCGTCGGCACCGGCGGCGATGGGTCGCACACCTTCAACATCTCGACCTGCTCGATGTTCGTCGCCGCGGCGGCGGGCGCGAAGGTCAGCAAGCACGGCGGCCGCAGCGTGAGCAGCAAGTCGGGCAGCGCCGACGTGCTCGAATCGCTGGGCGTCAACATCAACCTCAAACCCGAGCAGATCGCGAAATGCATCGCTGACGTGGGTATCGGCTTCATGTTCGCGCCAAACCACCATCCGGCGATGAAGAATGTCGCGCCGGTGCGCAAGGAGCTTGGCATCAAGACCATCTTCAACATCCTGGGTCCGTTGACCAACCCCGCCGGCGCACCCAACATCCTGATGGGCGTGTTTCATGCCGACCTGGTGGGTATTCAGGTGCGCGCCCTGCAGCGGCTTGGCGCGGAGCACGCGCTGGTGGTTTACGGGCGCGACGGCATGGACGAGATTTCGCTCGGTGCCGCCACCATGGTCGGCGAGCTCAAGAACGGCGAGGTCCGCGAATACGAACTGCATCCGGAGGACTTCGGCTTTGCGATGCTGAGCAACCGCTCGCTGCGCGTCGAGACGCCGGAGCAGTCGAAGGCGATGCTGCTCGGTGTGCTGGACAACCAGGCCGGCGCGGCGCGGGACATCGTCGTATTCAACGCGGGCGCCGCGCTCTATGCGGCCAATGTCGTCGATTCGATCGCGGCGGGCGTGGAGCGGGCGGCTGCCGCCATCGAGTCCGGTGCGGCAAAGGCCAAGCTGGCAGAACTGATCAAGGCAACGGCCACCGCATAAATGGAGCAGAAAGCCATGTCCGACATTCTCGACAAGATTGTTGCAGTCAAGCGCGAAGAGATCGCGGCGTCGAAGAAGAGAAGCTCGCTCGAGGCCGTGCGCTTCGATGCGGAAAGCCGTGTGCTCACGCGAGACTTCATCGGCGCGCTGCGGGCGAAGATCGCCGCCGGCCACGCCGCCGTCATCGCCGAAGTCAAGAAGGCGAGCCCGAGCAAGGGCGTTCTGCGCGAAGACTTCATACCGGCGGACATTGCGCAAAGCTATGCCGAAGGCGACGGCCGCATCAGTGCGGCCTGCCTCTCCGTGCTGACCGACCGGCAGTTCTTCCAGGGCGGCGTGGATTACCTGAAGCAGGCGCGGGCCTCGTGTGATCTGCCGGTGCTGCGCAAGGATTTCATCGTTGACGCGTATCAGGTCTACGAATCCCGGGCGATGGGAGCCGATGCCATCCTGTTGATCGCGGCCTGCCTGGAAGATGCGCAGATGCGCGAATTCGAGGCCATAGCGATGGCGCTCGGGATGGCGGTGCTGGTCGAAGTCCATGACGAGGCCGAACTGGCGCGCGCACTGAAGCTCAAGACCCCGCTGATCGGCGTCAACAATCGCAACCTGCGTACCTTCGAAGTCTCGGTACAGACAACGGTCGATCTGCTCGCCAAGGTACCCGCCGACCGCCTGCTTGTGACGGAGTCAGGGATCACGACGCGCGAAGACGTCGCGAGATTGCGCGCGGCGGGGGTTCAGGCCTTTCTGGTTGGTGAGGCATTCATGCGGGCCAAGGAACCCGGCGAGGCGCTCGCTGCATTGTTCCAATGAGCGGGCAGACCCAGCTCATGAGCTGCGATCCGGCCGGCTGGCCCGTCGCTCCCGGCTGGCAGCCGCTGGTCGACGAATTCTTCGCCAGCCCGGTCGGTCAGAGGCTGCTGGGCTTTCTGCGGGAAAGGCTGGAAGCCGGGGCCGTGATATTTCCACCGCAGCCCCTGCGCGCGCTTGAACTCACCCCGCCCGGGGAGGTTCGCGTCGTGATCCTGGGGCAGGATCCCTATCATGCGCGCGGCCAGGCCGAGGGGCTCGCGTTTTCGGTGGCCCCGGGCGTGGCGCCGCCTCCGTCACTGCGCAATATCTTCAAGGAACTCGAGCGCGATCTCGGCGTACCGCCGCCGAAGTTCCCGACACCCGGCGGAAGCCTCGTCAAATGGGCGACTCGCGGCGTGTTGCTGCTGAATGCTTGTCTGACCGTCGAGGAGGGCCAACCGGCCAGCCATGCGGGCAGGGGGTGGGAGGTTCTGACCGATGCCGTGATCCGCCAAGTTGCGCACGGCGAGCAGCCCGTCGTCTTCATGCTGTGGGGATCTCATGCCCAGAGCAAGCGGGCACTGATCGATACAGACCGTCACAAAATTCTGACGGCGAATCACCCATCTCCTCTGTCCGCGTTGCGACCGCCCGCGCCATTCATCGGCTGTGGACATTTCGGCCAAGCCCGTGCCTGGCGCGAGGCTCATCAAGCCTGATTGGAGGGTAAGCTATTGATTTTGTTGAAAATACTGCTGGCGTCGCCCGGTGTGCCTGCGTCGCGCACTGCAGGGTTGTAAACGCGCGACGCCTGAGATTCTTGTCTCGGGCTGTCATCGACCTGCCCCTGCAACCGTGCTATATTCCGAGGTTCGCCGGAGAGGTGGCCGAGTGGTTAATGGCAGCAGACTGTAAATCTGCCCTCTTACGAGTACGCTGGTTCGAATCCAGCCCTCTCCACCAGCGAAAAAAGGATATTGCGAGGCGTTTCGAAAGACGATTGACAGAGTGATCTAGGAGCGATTGGCGCACCGCCATGCGGGAGTAGTTCAATGGTAGAACCCTAGCCTTCCAAGCTAATGACGCGGGTTCGATTCCCGTCTCCCGCTCCAGAAGTTCGGTCGTCGCGAAGCGCGGTATTTTGAATTTTGAACAGGCCCATTTGGCTCAGTGGTAGAGCACTCCCTTGGTAAGGGAGAGGTCGCGGGTCCGATTCCCGCAATGGGCACCAGTTTTGGGGTTGCAGTCCGAGGGCTGCAGCTCCATATCAGTGTGTTGATCTAGTTATTTTTCGGAGTCGAGAAAATGGCAAAAGGAAAATTCACCCGTACCAAGCCGCACGTGAACGTGGGGACGATTGGTCACGTGGACCATGGCAAGACGACGCTGACGGCGGCGATTGCGACGGTGCTGTCGACGAAGTTCGGCGGCGAAGCCAAGGCTTACGAC
>NZ_JBFTPS010000052.1:0-44201 GCF_056398605.1 Variovorax sp. 01T432 | reverse complement strand
AGGCGTGCGAGTTCGTCGAGCATCCAGCGCGCCCGCTCCGGACCATGCGCCTCGGCCAGCGCGACGAAGGCCTCGCGCCACTCGGCGGTTTCGACGGGATCGGGGTCGTGCGGTGACATGTCGAACAGGGCGCGCAATTGACTGGAGGGAATCGGAGCGTTCATGAACCGCAATTTAGGTTGCGGGCCGCGGAATGAGTTGCTGTTTCGCGGCCTCTGTTGACTCGATGAAAGCATAGAATGCCGCGCCTTGGCTATTCTGAAGCATTTCATGCACCTGGACACCATCGACCTGCGCATCCTCGATGAACTGCAGCGCGACGGCGCGCTGTCGAACGTCGAACTCGCGCGCCGGGTGCACCTCTCGCCGTCGCCCTGCCTGGCGCGCGTGAAAGCGCTGGAATCGACCGGCGTGATCCGGCGTTACGTGGCGCTCGTCGATGCCGCCGCGCTGGGGCTCGGGCTCAATGTGTTCATCTCGATCAGCCTGAAGACGCAGAGCAAGCAGTCGCTGGCCGATTTCGAGCAGCGCATCGCGGAGCACGACGAAGTGATGGAGTGCTACCTCATGACGGGCGACAGCGACTATCTGATCCGGGTCGCGGTCGCCGACATTGGCGCACTCGAGAAGTTCATCCTCGAGCAGCTGACGCCGATCGAGGGCATCGAGAAGATCCGCTCGAGCTTCGCGCTCAAGCAGGTGCGATACAAGACGGCGCTGCCGCTGCCGAAGGCCTGAGCTTCCACCGTTCGCAGCGGCATTGACCCTGCTGTCGCTCAGAGACCGACCAGGCCCCCGTCGTCCCTGGTGATCACCAACGTGGCCGAGCGCGGGCGGGCCGTGCCGCCCTGCGGCCAGTGGCTGCCGAACAGGGCCGGGTTGCCGATGTTGGCCGCCGGCGTGGTTTCACCCGGATGCTGAATGTTGACGAACAGCGCGCGGCCGTCGCCCGACTCGGCGATGCCGGTGATCTCGCAGTCCTTCGGACCGACCAGAAAGCGCCGCAGGCCGGCCGCGCCCGGCGCCTTGCCCACATAGGTCGCCTGCGTGCCGGTGGTGGCGCCGTCGACATTGGTGATCGACTTCGCCGCGCCATCGCCGACCTTGCCGGGAAGCGCCGCCAGCAGCATGCAGTTGGTGACGTCCGTGTACTTGCCGTCGTCGGTCTCCAGCCACAGCAGGCCGGGCGTCGCGGCGCTGAACCACATGCCGTCGGGGCTGGAGAAGTCGTTGTCGGCACCGAGGCCCGACAGGTTGACGTCGGCCGCCGCCGTCGAGCGCGCGCCGAAGAGATAGCAGTCCCATCGGAAGCTGGCGGCCGCGGGGTCGCCGCCCACATCGGCGAAGCGCACGATATGGCCGTTCGGATTGCCCTTCTGGGCGACCTGCGTCGGGCCCTTGGGATCGTTGTATGAGCGCGGGTTCGCCGCATCGGTGCCGCCGACCGGCCGCGCGGAATTGTTGGTGAGGGTCACGTAGACCTCGCCGTTCGTCGGATTCACCGCCGTCCACTCGGGGCGGTCCATCTTCGTGGCGCCCGCCGCATCGGCGGCCAGACGCGCATTGACCAGTACGTCCGCGGTGTCGGCGAAGGCGTAGGCGGCGTTCGCCGCGGTGATGCCGTTGACACCGAGCTTCAGTTCGAGCCAGCTGCCGGTGCCATCGGCATTGAACCTGGCGACGAACAGCTTGCCGTCGTCCATGTACTTGTCGCCGGCCGCAATGCCGCCGCCAACGTCCGCGGCATCCCAGACCTTGGTCGAAACGAACTTGTAGATGTACTCGTTCTGCGCGTCGTCGCCCATGTACCAGACCAGCGGCTTGCCGACCACCACGGGGCCAAGGCAGGCGCCTTCGTGGCCGAAGCGGCCCAAGGCGGTGCGCTTTTTCGGGGTGCTGGCGGGGTCGAAAGGGTCGATTTCCACCACCCAGCCGTAGGTGTTGGCGCCATTGCGGAAGTCGTCCGTGGCGGTGGCACCCAGGGCCTCGGTGTTCCATCGGCCGTAGAGGCCATCGCTCGTGTCGGGCGTGACGGTCGCCCACAGCTCACGGCCCGTGGTGTTGACACCGTAGCGCGCGAAGGAGGCAAGTTCCCTGGCCGTGCGCTTCGGGTTGTCGACCGCGGTGATGCGACGGAAGTAGCCGGCCCAATTCTCCTCGCAGGTGAGATACGTGCCCCAGGGCGTGGTGCCGTTGGCGCAGTTGTTGACCGTGCCGCGCGTCTTGCTGCCATCGCTCGAGTACTTCGTCTTCAGGTAGTCTGTCGTCGCCGCGGGGCCCGAGAAGTTCATCGGGGTCAGCGTGTGAATGCGGCGATTGAAGCCGCTGTCCTGCTTGTAGCTCCAGGCATTGCCGTTCCTGTTCACCTCGATCACGCTCACGCCGTGCAGGAAGAATTCGCGCTGCACCTCGTCGGCGACGGTGCGCACCTGGGCATTGCCACTACCTGTGGTGGTCTGGCCGGTGGGATGCAGGAACAGCGGCGTGATGGCTTCGTGGTTCATCACGAGCAGGCCGCGCGAGGCGTTGGCCGGAGCCCACTTGTTCGAGGCGTCGATGCCGAAGAAGCTCATGCCGTCGTGGTGGTCACCGGAGCGGCGGTCGTAGGTCGAGGGCGCATCGGTGCCGTCATTTGCATAGGCGGGCACGCCGGCGGCGATCGGGTCGCCCAGGCGGTAGAGCACGGTAGCCGTGTACCCGGCAGGCACGGCGACCACGTCATCCAGGCTCTTCGCCACGGCGGCGAATCCGAGCTTGGGGGCGGCCGGCGGCGCCGGAGCCGGCACCGGCGCAGGCGCGGGGGCCGCCGCGGGAGCTGGGACGACGACACCGTCGCCACCGCCGCCGCAGGCCTGCAGCAGCGCGACGCTGGCGGTGCCGGCGCCCAGGCCGAGCAGATTGCGGCGACTCAGGCGCGATGCGATCAGGTCGCTGAAAGATGGATTGGAGGTCTTGTTGCAGCCGATGTCATCGGGATCGATCGCAGCGATGTCGTTGCGGTGCTTGGCGGTCATGCGCGGTTCTTTCAGTGGGGGGCTGGTTGTTGAAAACTCACCCCCTTACGCTAAAAGTTCAATGTGACGCGCAAAAGTCAGCTATTGGTCAGCGATCAAATGCTTGGCATATTCAGAAACCCGGTCTACTTGGGCCAGAGCGCCCACAGCCGCAGCGGCTGGTTCAGCCGCGCGGCCAGGCGGCCCGCTTCCGGACCGGTGCCGGCGAAGAAATCGGCCCGTACAGCACCGACGATGGCACTGCCCGTGTCCTGCGCGACCACCAGCCTCGCCAGCGGCAGGGCGGGCCCGGGCGAGGCGAGCCAGACAGGCGTGCCGTAGGGAATGCTCTCCTTGTCGACCGCGATGGAGCGTCCGGCCGTGAGAGGCACGCCTTGCGCGCCAACGGGCCCGAAGGCGGCGTCGACCTCGCTCAGCGGCTCTTCGCGGAAGAACACATAGCGGGGATTGCTCCACAAGAGCTGCGTGAGGCGCTGCGGGTTCTGCGCGACCCATTGCTTGGTGTCTTCGGGCCATAGGCTGACCTTCGTCGCGCCCTGATTCAGGAGCCATTGCTGCACGCTACGGTATGGCTGCTCGTTGGTGGCGGCGAACGACACGCGCACCATGCGCTGGGAGCCGTCGGCCTCGGTGATGCGCAGTCGCCCCGAACCCTGGATGTGCAGCATGAGCACATCGATCGGATCGGCGAGCCAGGCGATCTCGCGCCCGCGCAAGGCGGCCTGCGCCTGAGGCAGGGTGTCGATCTCCTGGCGCGTGTACCAGGGGCGGCGCGCGACAAGGCCCGCGGGCGTCTGGTAGAGCGGCACGGTATTGGTCGCGGTCGGCCTGCGCGTGGCTTCGAACACCGGTTCGTAATAGCTGGTGAGCTTGCCCTCGACCGGACCGCCGAGCGCCTCGATACGGTAAGGCTGCAGGCGCTGCTGCATCCAGGCGCGCTGCTCGTCGGCGCTGGCGATGGCTAGTTGCCGCACCTCGCGGCACAGCGGCGCGAAGGCCGCGTTGGGCCGAGCGCAGTTGGCTATGAGGGCAGCCCAGCCTTCGTCCAGCGCATCGTCGTTGAAGCCCGGCAACTCCGACCAGGGCACCGGCACCCAGCGGCTCTTGGGATGCGCGAGCGACCCGGTGAGCGGCCCCAGGTCGCGCTGCGGCGGCGCCCGGCCGGGCGTGGAGGTGAGAGGCGCCTCATTCGGCAGCCTCGTGCTGAACGAGCAGCCGGCGAGCATTGCTACGATGGCGAGCCCGACCAGCCACTGGAGTCCTTTTGTCATGGGTTTGATTTTGCTTGAAGCGCTTGGCGCGGGAATCGTGTTCATCCTGATCGTCTGGTGGACCATGTTCTCCGGCCGGAAAGGGGGCGAAATACGCGACACGCCCGATGCCGACGACCATCCGACACCGCCCAAGGAGCCGCCTCCGCGGCGCTGAATCCGTTGTAGTTGGATGCCGCGACGACGCGTCGGGAAAGGCCTCGCCTGCTCACTCTTCGATAGCGCTGCATGCAGTGATCATGGGGCTTCACGGACTTTGCGCGCCCAAAAGATTTACATAGCGTGACCGAGGTCAAGTCGGTTTGCAGGCCACGCGCTCGGGATAATCGCCGCTCATTGGATCCAACTGTCGAAAGGAATTCACATGAAAAGATTCGTACTCGCCGCCACTGCCGCGGCACTTGTTCTCTCCGGCTGCGCAGGAATGACCGACACACAGCGCAATACCGGCATCGGCGCGGGCATCGGCGCCCTGGGCGGAGCCGCGATTGCTTCGGGCACGGGCGGACGCGCGGGCACCGGCGCCGTGGTGGGCGCGGCCGCGGGCGCCCTGGGCGGCTATCTCTGGTCCCAGCGCATGGAGAACCAGAAACGCCAGATGGAGGCCGCCACGCAAGGCACGGGCGTCTCCGTGACGCAGACCGCGAACAACGAGCTCAAGCTCGCGATCCCGAGCGACGTCTCCTTCGACGTCGGCCGCGCAGCGATCAAGTCCAACTTCGCGCCTGTGCTGGACCAGTTCGCGAGCGGCCTGCGCAACAACCCGAATGCTGAAGTGCGCATCATCGGCCACACCGACAGCACGGGCACGGATGCCATCAACAACCCCTTGTCGATCGAGCGCGCGGCCAGCACGCGCGACTACCTGATTGCTCGCGGCGTGCGCGCCACGGCCTTCCGCATCGAAGGCCGCGGCTCGCGCGAGCCGGTCGCCGACAACAACACCGACGCCGGCCGGGCACAGAACCGGCGCGTCGAGATCTACGTGGGCGAGCGCCCGCAAGGTTGAGCTGAAAAGGGGGCGTATTCGGCCAGCCCGGATGGATTTCGCTTAAGCTCCGCCCCGCCCGTCAACCGCGCGACATCAAGCGGGGGCTAGGAGAGGAAATCCATGTCATATCACCGGGACCATCCCGGCGAGCCAAAGCTTTCGGCCCGCGCAGCGCTGGCCGCGCTGGATTCGATCGTCAGGCACTTCAACCTGGGGCGCCTGTCGGTCGCCATCCTTGGCAAGGACCAGACGCGCAACAACTTGTCCGTCCCGCACTCGCCGGGCTTCGATGAAGGCGACCGCGGTGCCGCGGCGTGGCTCCGATGACACATCTCACCCAAGCCGATCTGCGGCTATGGCTGGATGCCGTCAGGTATCGGCCTCTTTCGTCGGAATACCTCCTGCCCTGGCTCGAAGGCCCGTTGCGAAGATTCTTCCCATACCGGGGCTTCATCCTGGGCCATGGCGAACTCGACGCAGGCCAGCTGAAGCTCACTCACATGCTGGCGAGCGGCCATGAAGAGGCCTACCTGCATCGGATAGGGAACACATTCGAGCTGGCGCAACGCGGGTCCCTCAAATGGTGGCTGGCGAGCCGACAACCGTTCTACATCGACCTGGAGGCCCCGCCGTTCCATGCCAGCGACTTCGAACTCGACGAAATCGCCCAGTTCGGGCTGGGCAACGTCGCCATCCACGGCGTGCTCAACCTCAAGTCGACTGCGGGAACGTACTTCGGCTTCGCCGGGGTCAAGGAGCCGCTGGGCGAATGGCATCTTGAAGCCCTGCGTCTCATGGCTCCCGTGCTCAACGACTTGCTCCTATGTCATTTCTCGCCCGAGCCGGAACAACTCCCCGCCCTGCTCCACACGCTGTCCCAGCGGCAAAAGGCCATCGTGTACCACCTCGCCGCCGGCCTGCGCCCCAAGGCCATCGCGCAAGCCCTGGGCCTCACGGTGGTGGCCGTGCGAACCCAGATTGCGGCGATCTATGCACGCGCAGGCGTGCACAAGCAGGCGGACCTGATTGCCATGCTCAAGTAGCGGGCGTGCCTTGCACCCCTGCACGAGCTCACAAGCTCCTCAGCAAGTTCGCCAACTCCACCGCCGACTTCACCTCCATCTTCTCGAACACGCGCGCCCGGTGGACCTCCACCGTGCGCACGCTGATCGAAAGCCCATCGGCGATCAGCTTGTTGGGAAGGCCTTCGACCACGCGCTGCATCACGTCGCGCTCGCGGTCCGTGAGTTCGTCGATGCGGCGCTTGAGCATGTGCCGCGCGCGCCGCGCCTCGATGGCGCGCAGCGACGCGCCGAGCGCATGCTCGATGCGGTCGACCAGCGCGTTGTCGGAGAACGGCTTCTCGCAGAAGTCGAAGGCGCCGCGCTTGACGGCGTCGACGGCCGTCGGCACGTCGGCATGGCCCGTCAGAAAGATCACCGGCATGGTTTCAAGCAGGCCCCGCTCCGCCAGGCGGTCGAAGAGCACGAGGCCGCTGGTGCCGGGCATGCGCACATCGAGCAGCATGCAGTGCGGCTGATCGATCAGCGGCTGTTCGGCCAGCCGCAGCTCGAAGGCCTCGGCGCTTTCGAAATGCTCGCTGACGAGCCGGCGCGAGCGAAGCAGCCAGGCCAGCGCTTCGCGCACGCTCGCGTCGTCGTCGACGATGAAGATCAGGGCGTCAATCAGGGGTTGCATGCGGGAGATTCCAGGACCAGGCTCAGGCGGCCGGCAAGGTGAAACGAAACACGGTGCCTCGTGGGCGCTGCGGCTCGTAAGTCAGCACGCCGCCGTGCTGTTCGACAACCGTGCGACACAGGCTCAGGCCGAGCCCCATGCCGTCGGACCGTGTGGTGAAGAAAGGGGTGAAGAGGCGCTCGGCCACCTCGTCGCTGATGCCGCAGCCGACATCGGCCACCGAGAATTCGAGCCAACGGCGCGCGTCCGACACCAGGCCGGAACCGCCCACGACACGCACGCGCGCCGCCTTCAGACGCAGGACACGATCGGCCAGGCCCGGCATGTCCATCGCCTGCATGGCGTTGCGCGCCAGGTTCAGCAGCACCTGCTCGACCAGCGTGCGATCGCACAACACCGAAGGCAGGCGCTCTTCCAGGGCGAGCTCCACCCGCACGCCCAGCTTGCGCGCCTGCAGCTGAACCAGCGGAAGCACGGCATCGAACAAGGCCTGCGGCGCGACCGGCTCGCGTGTGCGGTCGCGCCGGCGCACGAAGTCGTGAACGCTGCGGATGACCTGGCCGGCGCGGTCGGCCTGCTCGGCGATGCGGCGAACCGCCATCGCGATTTCGTCGTGATCGCCGTGGCGCACGTCGCCGCCGCTCAGCAGATTGAGCGAACCGTTCGCGTAGCTGGCGATGGCAGCCAGCGGCTGCGTGAGTTCGTGACTCAGCAGGGAAGCCATTTCGCCCACGGTCGCGAGTCGGGCACTGGCCTGCAATCGCTCCTGGGTGGCGCGCGAAAGCTCCTCGACCCGCCTCTGCTCGCTGATGTCGACGAAGGCGCTCATCCAGCCGGTCTGGGCCCGATGGGCGTTGATCAGCGGGGCCTCGAAGATCAGCACCGGGAAGCGACTGCCGTCCTTGCGCATGAAGACCGATTCAAAGCCCTCGCGCGGCGGCATGCCGCCCGCCAGTCGCACCGCCTGGCGCCGCTGGTACTCGTGCGCGAGTTCGGTCGGCCAGTACGGCGCCTCGACATCGCTGTTCATGAGCTCATCGGCGCTGAAGCCCACCATCTCGCAGAAGGCCGGGTTCACGTAGGTGATGCGGCCCTGCAGGTCGCGCGCCCGCAGGCCTGTGATGACGGAGTCCTCCATGGCCTTGCGGAATGCGAGCGCATCGGCCAGGTCGCGCTCGGCGCGCAGGCGCCGGCGCGTGTCGCGCGCCAGCAGCACGAGCACGGAGACCAGGGCAATCGAGATGGCCGTGACGAGTGCGGTCAGGAAATTGGGAAAGAGGTCGGGCGCTGCGCGCCAGCCATCGACGCGCAGCATCACGGCGGCGCCGGGAAGGTCGATGAGCTGCTGCGAGCTGAACACGCGGCTGCCCATGCGGCGCGGCACGCCGACGGCGACAAGCCGCGTGCCGTCGGCCTCGGTGAAGGCGACTTCCTGACCGCGCGTCAGCGTGGGCGCGACCATTTCTGTCAGCGTGTCGCGCAGCGAATAGGTGGCCACCAGGTAGCCGCCCGTCTCGACCGGCAGGCACATCTCCATGACCTCGAGACCACTGCTTGGGGCGTAGGGGACATAGTGGCTCGGCGAATAGGCCGCCGCGCCAAGCTTGCGCGCAGCGGTGCACGCCAGGGCCACGTCGGGCTGGTCGGCCCCGCGGTCCTGCTCGTCGAACACGCGGCGGCGGTAGGGCGTATCGACCGCGTCGAGCGGGCGCAGGGCGCCATCGCGCCGCTCGAGGCGCAGCCACTCGCGGTGTTCGCGCATCAATGCTCCGGCCAGCATCGGCCACTCCTCGCGCTTCGCACCGCCCGGCAGCGATGCACGCAGGGTCTGCACATTGCGCTGGAGGCCGCTGCGAAGGTCGGACACCGCGTCGGCGGTGTCGCGGTCGAGTGCCGTCTGCGCCTGCTCGACCTCGTGCCGCCCGGCAAGCCAGACGACGGTGACGAGCAGGGCAAGGACCAGGATGGCCATCAGCACCCAGAGGAACCAGCGCTGCCACAGCGAGCGCAGGCGCGCAAACGCGATGAACAGCGGCGCGCGGTGGGGGGGCGAGGCGAGCGAGGACACGGGCTTAGAGCACGCGGTGCGAGAGCACCGGCAGTTGGGCACGGGCGCGTTCGACCCGCGGGGCATCGATGTCGAAGAGAACGACGGCGGGGCCCTCGGCCTGCTGCGCGACCACTGTTCCCCATGGATCGACGACCATCGACTGGCCCCAGGTTCGGCGCCCGTTCTCGTGCAAGCCACCCTGGGCAGGCGCGACCACCCAGGCGAGATTCTCGATGGCGCGGGCGCGCAGAAGCACTTCCCAGTGAGCCGCGCCGGTGGTGTGCGTGAAGGCGCTCGGCACCAGCAGCAGATCCGCGCCCTGGCGCGCGAGCGCGCGATAGAGCTCGGGGAAGCGCAGGTCGTAGCACACGCTCATGCCGACGCGCCAGCGGTGGCCATCGCGCGAAGGCAATTCGAAGCTCACGGGCTCGACGCCGGGAGCGATCACGCGACGTTCGTCGTAGCGCTCGCGGCCGTTGTCGAAGTAAAAGAGATGGATCTTGTCGTAGCGCGCGACGCAGCTGCCGTCCGGTGCATAGGCAAGCGAGCTGTTGAATACGTGGCTCGTGTCCTCGGTCTCCAGCGGCAGCGTGCCGCCGACGATCCACAGGCGGAATTCGCGCGCGGCATCGGCTAGGAAGCCCTGCACTGCGCCCGCGGCGGGCGTCTCGCGCAGCGCGATCTTGTCGGTATCGTGCGCGCCCATCAGGCAGAAGTATTCGGGCAGCACGGCGAGTTCGGCGCCCGCGGCGGCGGCCTCGCGCAGAAGCGCATACGCGTCTTCCAGGTTCGCCTCGCGCGAGATCGCGGACACCATCTGGATCGCTGCGACTTTCATGGATCAGATCTCCTTTCTGTTACCGCCCGGGGGGCGTGCTCAGGGCTTCGGGCACTGGCCGACGCGGCGCCTTGACGATCTTGGGGTCGGTCCACGTGCCTTCGATATGAAACTCCTGCGTGGCGGCGGCGATGAGCGGCCTGCTCAGGATCATCTGCGCAAGGAAGGTGCCCAGCCCGACGGCGGGGTTGATGGCCGTGGCGACCAGCGCGGCGGTGCCGGCGTTGATCTCGGGCACCACGACCACGCGCAGGTTCTGGGTCTCGTGCGCGAGGTCGGCGGAGCCGTCCATCAGCACGGCCGCATTGACACCCTTCATCTGGAGGTTGTTGGTGATCGCGACGCCCTGGCTGATCTTCGCGTCGCCACGCACGAAGTCGAAGGCGAAGCCCTGGCTGAACACATCGCGAAAATCGAGCGTGAGGCGGCGTGGCAGCGCCTGGAGACTGAGCACGCCGAGCAGCTTGGCGATGCCCGGGTCGGCCTTGAGGAACTGCCCGGTCTCGACGTCGACCTGCAATTGTCCGCCGAGGCTGGGGTAGTCGAGCGAGAGCGGCGAGCCGATCCATTGAACCTGCCCATCGAGACGACCGCGGCCCCGTCGCACGACTTCCTTCATGCCGAAGCGGTTGAGCAGACCGCCAGCATCGGCGATCTCGAGCTTGAAGTCCATGGTGGTACGGCGCGCCTGCCCGCGCGCACCGCCGGCGGCGGGCGCCGCCCAGCCACCCTGCGCGGTGAAGGTGGCATCGGGGTTGGTGAACGCGAGCTTGTTGAGCTGCCACTCGCGCCCGGCGCCGCCTCGATTCACGGCATCGATCTCGGCGCGGCCGAGCCGGTGGCCCAGCAGTTCGAAGTCGTCGACCACGATGTCGAGCGCGGGCAGGGTATCGGGCTGCTCGTCGAGTAGAGATTCGACCTGTTTGGCTTCGCTGCGCTCGATGGTGAGCCGCGCAAGACGGGCGTAGAGGCGCCCGGCCTGCGCATGCCGGTATTCCGCATAGCCGCTAAGCTCGCGCGCATCGATGTTCGCTCGCCACAACGTTCCGTCGCGGCTGCCGCCCAGCACCACGTCGTGCAGCGTGCGGCCGCCCACGGTGAGCTCTTGCGCACGCACGGCAATCGCGGTCGGGAGATAGGAAAGCGCGTCGTCGGCGCTGCCCGTGTTGACGACCGCCTCCGGCGCCTTGCCTGTGGTTTCGCTGAATATCTGCTGCCAGGCCGGCAGATCGAGCCGCGCGAGCTGGATATTGGCGAGCACACCCCGCTCCGGCATCCCGCCGGCCTGGTCCGCCGCCAGGCCGACGCCGATGCTGCCGCGCAGCACCCGGGCATCGTTGCCGGAAACGTCGCGCACATAGGACGCCGACCCCACGCGGCCGAGATCGATCGAGATCTGATCGTGCACGGTGGCGGCGCCGGCGGCGGACTTGGCTGCTTCGCGCAGCACGATCTTCTTCTCGATGCGAAGCGGCATGGATTCGTCCGTCGTCTTGGCCAGCGGGGGCGGAAGTTGCAGCGCGAGGCCCTGCAGGCTGCTGGTGAGCAGGAACTCGGAGGCTCCATCGCGAACGGCGAAAGTGGCCGCGTAGGCGGTGCTTCCGCTCGCGTTCTTGGCGAGACGCGGAAGCCAGTCGATCCCGCGCGCTGCGCGCAGGCCCTCGGCGCTGGCGGTGCCCTGCGCGCGGATGCTGAGGTCCTGAGCGGCGCCGGCGAAGCGGCCTCCGCCCTCGATGCGCACGGTGCCGCCGAGCGCACGGGCCTGCACGCCCGTGAGCGTGAAGTCAGTTTCCGTGAAACCCAGCGTGCCGCGCGCCTGGCTCACCGAGGGCGCTTCGGGCGCGAGCTGGATCTCGTTGTCGGCCAGCGCGATGCTGGCCTGTACCTTGGACTTTTCCAGGGCTTCGAGCGGCAGTTCCAGATGCAGCCGATAGTCGGCATTGCCGGTCGCGCGCATACCCGCCAGTGCCGAGCCGGCCTCGCCGGCCAGCGGCGCCCCGACGCGCAGCAGCTCGCCGAGTGGACCCTTGGCCTGGGCATCGACTTTCACGAGCGCGTGGTGCGCAAGGTCCGGGATCTGGGCTTCGGCCTTGGTGACCTCGATGCCGGAAGGGCCGACCAGGCGCCCGCGCGCATTGCGCACCTGCATGCCGTCGCGTTCGAAGATGAGTTCGCCTGAAAGACCACTGAGCGGCGGCCAGACCTTCGTCGACCCGGCCACGGGCGGTGCATAGGCGTAGGTGACGTCCGCCACTTTCGCGGCGATGCGGAAATCGCCCTGCCGCGGATCGCTGAAGGGCATGTCGTGCAGGTCACCCCTGACACGGAAGTCGACCGTGCTGGCGGTGCCCTTGGTGACAGCGTCGCGCACGTAGTCGCGCGTCTGCTTGGGAATGTGAAGCGGCAGGTAACGGAACACGCGCGTTCCATTGGCGCGGCTGAGCTTGCCCTGCAGGTCGAGCACGCCCGGAAAGCGCGAGCCCCCGCGCGAGACAGCCGGGTCGCTGGTGCGCCAGCTGGCCTGCGCATCACCTTCCGCATCGGCGTTGGAGAAGTGCAGGTTCGAGAGTTGCAGCTGTGTAATGCTTCCGTCGATCTTCCACTGGAGCTGCGTGGACAGCTGGTCGATGGAAACGAACGGATCCTCGAAGATGCCCGGCAGATCGAGCCCGCCGTCGGCGATCGAGAGCGTGGCGGAGCCACCGGCCTGGCTGGCGTCGAAGTCGAGCGTGACGCCCCGCATGCCGGGTGTTCCGATGGGCGCCGAGGCGAGCTGGCTTGGCTGCGAGGCTACGCTCAGAGCGGTCGCTCGGCCACGCGCCTGGTATTTGTCGGGGGCGTCGAGCGGGCCCTGCCAGTTGGCGTCGATGCGCTCGACCAGGCCTCGCGGCTCGTAGCTCTCGATCAGCTTGCGTGTCGCGTCGCCGATGGGCAGGCGGTCTCCGATCAACGCCAACGCCGCCAGATCGAGGCGGTCGGCGCGCAACGCGCCACGTTCGGGGGTCGCCCCTGCGGCGGGAGTGTGCTGGAACCAGAGATTGCCGCCGGGCCAGCGCATGCCCTCGGCGGTGCTGAACTGCAGCGCGGCGGTGGAGAACTCCAGGGTTTGCCCCGTCAACTTGCCGGCAAGACGCCCCGTGACGTCGCGCAGCACCAGCGGCTTCAGCGCCGGGTCCAGGGAGGTGTCGATGCGCGCCAGTGCGAGATCGGCAGCCCCGCCGATCGGCTTGCCGTCCTTGATATCGGCCCAGAGGCGCAACGCGCCATCGCCTTCACGGATGCGCGCGTCGATATCCAGATAGCGGCCCAGCCGCGTGACGTCGATGTGCGGGAGGTCCGCATAGGCCTCGCCGTCCCAGCTCTGCCAATTGCCGCTGCGCATCGACAGCAGCGGCTGGTGGAAGCGGCCCCGCAAGCTGAAGCGCTCGCCCCACTCCGAGGGCGGCGTGGCGTCGAGCCGCAGGGCGTGGCGCCCGCCGCCGTTGCGAGCGACGAACTGGACGCCGGTCAAGACCAGGGGCTCGGCGCCGCGCAGCTCGTCGGTCCAGCGCACGGTCCCACCCTGGATCACGAACTCGCGCTGGGCGAAGAACCAGTCGGCGCCACCATCGCTCGTCTCGGTGGACATGTCCAGGCCAGCCACGTGGATCTTGCCGAGCGCGTCACGCCGCACGTCGAGCTGCGGTCCTTCGATGTAGATCTGCTCGAAGCTCAGGCGCCAGACGGAACGCGGCGACACGCTCGCCACCACGCGCGCGAGGTGAAGCGCCTCATTGTTCAGGGCGTCGTGCAGCGCGACGTCGCGCAGTTCGAAGCCGGGAAAGAGACTGCCTCCGCGCGCGGTGATCGACCCGATGCTGACGGGCACGCCAATGACGCGGCTGGCCTGCGCTTCGAGCGCGCCACGGTAGTCGCCGATTCGCGGCACAATCCAGATGTGTAGGACTAGGACTGACAGCGCCAGCAGGAGCCATGCACCGATCAGCAAACCCAACAACCAGCGCGCCGTCGCAGCGGTGATCTTGAGCAGACGTGAGGGGGAAAACGTCGTGTCGTTCATTGAGGATCGCGCTGTGTCAGGAATTATGACCGCCAGCCAGAAACCAGGGGCCGCCGGAGTCGACGTCACCGCTCTGGAGCCGTCGCCCGCGTCCCTTTCCGCAACGCGCTTGTCGGGCTATTCGCGCTTCGTGCAACGAGTGCGGCGCCGCTATGCTGGCGACCTCGCGCTGCTGCCGCCGGGTGCGCCGTTGCGCGACGGCATGGCCCAGGCCTTCGACGCGCTGCGCGCCCGCGGAGAGAGCGTGGCCGACGCGCTGCGCACGACGCGGCATCTGGTGATGGAGCGCCTCGTCGCGCTCGACTGCGACCAGGAGGCGCCGTTGGCGGTGGTCACCACCGCAGTCACCGAACTTGCCGAATTCGCACTGGACGTCGCCTGCCAGGACGCGTTCGCTGAACTCGAGTCCGCGCATGGAATACCCCTCGGCCCCGAAGGGCAACGATCGCAGTTCTGGGTCGTCGGCATGGGCAAGCTCGGCGCGCGCGAACTCAACGTGTCGAGCGACATCGACCTGATCTACCTCTATGACCACGACGGCGAGACGGCCGGCAACGCCCAGGGACTTTCGCGGCTGTCGAACCAGGAGTACTTCTCGCGTGCCGTCAAGCGCATCTATGCGCTGGTGGGCGATATCACCGAGCACGGCTTCGTGTTTCGCGTCGACCTCGCGCTGCGCCCCAATGGCAACTCGGGGCCGAGCGTGGTCTCGCTCGACGCGCTTGAAGAATATTTCCAGGTGCAGGGCCGCGAGTGGGAACGCTTCGCCTGGCTGAAGAGCCGTGTGGTGGCACCCAAGGCGGTTGTGACCGACCGCTCGGCCCAAGGCCTGCGGGGCGTGGTGCTGCCCTTCGTGTTCCGGCGTTACCTCGACTACAGCGTGTTCGACTCGCTGCGAACGCTGCATCGGCAGATCCGGGAACAGGCCGCGCGGCGCAGCGCCGGGCGACCCGAGCGCGCGAACGACGTCAAGCTGTCGCGCGGCGGCATTCGCGAGATCGAGTTCACCGTGCAATTGCTGCAGGTGGTGCGAGGCGGCCAGTTTCCCGAGTTGCGCACCCGGCCCACGCTCGATGCGCTGCAACGCCTGGCGCGGGCCAACCTGATGCCGCAGGAGACGGCCGATGCGCTGGCCACGGCCTACGATTTCCTGCGCCGCGTCGAGCACCGCATCCAGTACCTCGACGACCAGCAGACCCATGTGCTGCCGGTCAATGACGACGATCTACGCTGGATCGCGGTGTCGATGGGCTATGCCAATTGCTGCCTCTTCCTCGAGCAGCTCGATGCGCATCGCGAATTCGTGGCGCAGGAATTCGACAAGCTGCTGGGCGACAAGAAGCCCTGCAAGCGTTGCAACGGCAGCGAAGCAGCGACGCCGCCCGACCTGAGCGACCTGATCGCCGAACTGCCACCGGCCTTCGGCGAGCGCATCCGCAACTGGTGCGAGAACCCGCGCGTGCTGGCCTTGCGCGACGAAACGCGGGCGCGCCTGCGCCAGCTGGTGCGGCGCACCGGCCAATGGCTGCGCGAGCCCGACGGCGAGGCGCAGGGGCAGATCGGCCACCACGTCGATGCCGCGATGCGCTGGGCCGACTGGATCGAACCGCTGCTGCGCCGCGAGAGCTACATTGCGCTCCTGGTCGAGCGCCCCGCGGTACAGGAGCGCCTGCTGCGCCTGCTGGGCGCCGCCAGATGGCCCGCGCGTTACCTGATGCAGCATCCGGGCGTGATCGACGAGCTTGCCAGTGACGAGATGCTGTCCGGCCGCTTCATCGCCTCCGAGTTCGAAGGCGAGTTGCAGAACCGCCACGTGTCGCTGACCCGCACGGGCGAGGCCGACGAGGAGCGTCTCCTCAACCTGCTGCGCCATGCCCATCATGCGGAAGCCTTCCGGACTTTGGCACGCGATGTCGAGGGCCGCATCACGGTCGAGCAGGTGGCCGACGACCTGAGCGCGCTGGCGGATTCGGTCTTGCGCGTGACCGCGCAGTGGTGCTGGCCCCACGTGCGCAATCCGCACCGCGAAGTGCCGCAGTTCGCGATCATCGGCTACGGCAAGCTCGGCGGAAAGGAGCTGGGTTATGGCAGCGATCTCGACATCGTGTTCGTCTACGACGATGACGACGAACGCGCTCCGGAGGTGTATGCGACTTTCGTTCGCAAGCTGATCAATTGGCTCACGGTGAAGACGCGCGAGGGCGATCTGTTCGAGATCGACACCGCCCTGCGGCCCAATGGCAACTCGGGCATGCTCACGACCAGTTTCGACGCCTACGAGAAATACCAGTTGGGGCGGGGAAGCAACACGGCGTGGACCTGGGAGCATCAGGCCATGACGCGTGCACGCTTTGTGCTGGGCGACAGACCGCTCGGCGAGCGCTTCGACCGTATCCGCGAGGCCGTGATCACCGCCCCGCGCGACCGCGACGCGCTGAAGGCGGAGATCGTCGCGATGCGGGACAAGGTGCGCGCCGCCCGGCCGGTCAAGCCCGACCGTTTCGATGTCAAGCACAGCCCGGGCGGCATGGTCGACGCGGAATTCGCTGTGCAGTTCCTCGTGCTGTCCTCGGCGAAGGATCATCCGGAGCTGGTCCCCAACGTCGGAAACATCGCGCTGCTGCTGCGCGCCGAGCAAGCGGGTCTCTTGCCCGAGGGCATTGGCCGCAATGCCGCCTCCGCCTACCGCGAATTGCGGCGCGTGCAGCACCGGGCGCGGCTCAACGAGGAACCCACGCAGGTTCCGGTGACCGCGCTGGCGCCCGAGCGCGAAGCGATGCTGGCCCTGTGGAAGGCGGTGTTTGGCTAAGCCGCCACGCGCCGGTCAACGCATGCTCGCGATCATCGCGAGCGCGACACTTCTTTTCCTGGCCGGCTGCGCGAGCGGGCCGCGCGGCGGTTCCTCCGGCTTCGGACGGGATGGCGCCGATGCGAACCCGCCCGCAGGGCTCGCCCAGGTGCCCGACGCGGAACCCCGGATCGAACCCATCCGCAGCAGCGGAGGCACCAGCAAGCCCTATGTGGTGCTCGGCCGCTCCTATGTGCCGATCGTCGACGATCGGCCGCTGCGCGAGACGGGCCTGGCGTCCTGGTATGGCCGCAAGTTCCACAACCAGTCCACCGCGAGCGGAGAGCCCTACGACATGTATGCGATGACAGCGGCCCACAAGACCTTGCCGCTGCCGAGTTATGTGCGCGTACGCAACCCGGCCAACGGGCGGGAGGTGATCGTGCGGGTAAATGACCGCGGCCCTTTTCGCGAGGATCGGATCATCGACCTGAGCTACACGGCGGCGCTCAAGCTCGACCTGCTGCGGGGCGTGGCGCCTGTGGAGATCGAGCGCATCACCAACGAGGACATCCGTACCGGCGCGTGGCGACGCGACGATGCGGCCGGCACCGTGCTGGCGTCGCGCGTGCCGATGCCTGCGCCGCCCGCTTCGCCCGCCCCTGAAAGCGTGGCGGTTCCCACCGCGCTCACCACGCCTGTGGCGACCACGCCGCCCGCGGAGATGAGAGAACTCGGGGCCCTCCCACCGCTGGAGCGCGAGGCGCGACCCGCGGCAGTGTCGCCACCGGCCCCGGTCTTCCTGCACTTGCCCTTGCCGTCGCAAACGCCAGAAGGCATGGCCACGACGCCACCGCCCGGTTTCTGGGTGCAGTTGGGCGCCTTCAGCCAGCGCGACGGCGCGGCGCGCTTCCAGCAGCAAGTGGCACGCGACCTCCCGTCGATGGCAGGCTCGCTCAATGTGTTCAGCGAGCGCGGCACGCATCGCTTGCAGGCCGGCCCGTACTCCTCACGCGAAATGGCACGCGACGTCGCCGAACGGGCACGCAACGGCCTCCAACTCGCACCGGTGATCGTCGAGCGCCGCTGAACCGGCGCCCTCCCTCTCTCAAGCGCCCTGGTATTCGGGCCGCGGACCCAACGAGGCCGCGATTTCCTTGCGATAACGGTTGAGTTCCTGCACGGTCTTGAAGCTGCGGTTCATCAACAGGCTCAGGTTGTGCAGGATCCGTTCGCCGACCTTGTTTTCCCAGACGGCGTCGAACTTGATCTGCTTGTCCAGCCAATGCTCGAGCCAGTCGGGGTCGGGCACGCGGCTCTGAATCGTGTCGTTGGGAAACAGCGACTTGTTGACGTGCAGGTTGGTCGGATGCAGCGCCTGAGCGGTGCGCCGGGCGCTGGCCATCAGAACGCCGACCTTCGTAAATGCCGACCGCGCCTCGTCGCCGAATTTCTCCAGCGCGCGCTTCATGTAGCGCAGATACGCGCCGCCGTGACGGGCCTCGTCCTGGCTCAGGGTGGTGTAGATGTGCTTGATGACCGGCTCGGTATGCCACTCGGCCGCCCGGCGATACCAGTGGTTGAGCCGGATTTCGCCGCAAAAATGCAGCATCAGGGTTTCGAGCGGTGGCGCGGGGTCAAAGTCGAATCGCACATCGTGCAGCTCCTGCTCGGTCGGCGCGTGCTGCGGGCTGAAGCGCTTCAGGTACTCCATCAGGACGAGCGAATGCTTCTGCTCCTCGAAGAACCAGATCGACATGAAGGCCGAGAAGTCGCTGTCGTGGCGGTTGTCGCGCAGGAACATCTCGGTCGCGGGCAGCGCCGCCCACTCCGTGATCGCGTTCATCTTGATGGTCTGGGCCTGCTCATCGGAAAGCTTGCTCGCGTCGAAAGACTGCCAGGGAATATCCTTGTCCATGTCCCAGCGGACAGATTCGAGTTGTCTGAAGAGTTCCGGATAGAGCATCAATGTCTTTCTTAAGCCGTCGGATTTTAGTCGGCAGGTTTGGCGCGACCATGACAAGCGCGCGATGATGCAAGTACGTGCGCCTCGACGACGCGGATCCAGCCCCCTCTTTCACTCTCAGGAGCCGCCATGCGAATCCCCACCCGGCCAGCAGTGCCTTTGCTCTCGACGGCCATCGGCCTGGCCTTGGCCGGGCTGCTCTCGGCCGGCGCCACCGCCCAGACGGCACTGCCAGTATCGACCGCGGCTCCGGCATGCCCCCCTATCCTGCAACACACCTTTCTTCGGCTGCAAGACGAGAAACCCCAAGCGCTTTGCCAGTATGCGGGCAAGGTCGTGCTGGTGGTCAACACGGCGAGCTTTTGTAGCTTCACCCCGCAGTACAAGGGGCTGGAAGCATTGGACGGCAAGTACCGATCGCGCGGCCTCGTGGTACTGGGCTTCCCCTCCAATGACTTTGCGCAGGAGTCAGGCTCCAACAAGGAGATCGCCGACTTTTGCGAGAACACCTTCGGCGTGAAGTTTCCGATGTTCGCGAAATCGTCCGTGCGGGGCGCGGACGCCAACCCGCTCTTCAAGGAACTGGCGCGAGTCTCGGGCACCACGCCCAAATGGAACTTCTACAAATACCTGATCGGCCGCGACGGCAAGGTGGTCGAGTCCTATTCGAGCATGACTTCACCGGACGATCGCGGCTTCATTCGCGAGGTTGAAAAACAGCTCGGGCCGAGCTAATACTTCCAACGTACGAACGCACAAACAACCCACATTCAGCATGCTTCTGCCATCGGCGGCAACTTCTTCACAAATGGTTACTACGAGACTGGGAACCGTCGTGGCGGACGTGCGCTCATATCGGTTCGGGCAGCAGTTGTCCGACCGTTTTCATGTTGCGAGGTCTTCCAAGCGCTTGCCGTCTGGCTGAAATCCCGAGGCGATTCTTCTCCTCCTCCCTCCCTCCCTCCTTCGTCCGGGGCGCCTCGCAGCATTTTTGTCTTCCTCCTCCACGTTCGAGCCTGGAAAAGAAAAAGGCGCCGCAAGGCGCCTTTCTTCATGGAGCTGGCTTTTTCAGGCGGGCTGGGTGTCCGAGAAGCTGGGCCGAAGCATGAGCTTGTCGTAGAGCTTCGCCAGATTGGCGTGTTCGCTTCGCCAGTCGATCTGCGGGAACCTGAAGCCGATCCACCCCAGGGCGCAGCCGACCGCTATGTCGGACAGGCTCAGATGAATGCCGCTGCAAAAGGGCTTGTCGGCCAGGCCCTTGGCCATCGCAGCGACCCCGCCCACCACTTTGGCACGCTGGCGATCCATCCAGACCTGGCTGCGCTCGCCGTCGTTGCGGCCCGCCCATCCGGCCTCCAGGCGCCACAGGACGCCGGCGTCCATCACGCCATCGGCCAACGCTTCCCAGGTCTTGACCTCGGCGCGCTCGCGACTTTGCTGCGGAATCAGCTTGCCCACCGGCGACAGCGTGTCGAGATACTCCACGATCACGCGCGAGTCGAACATGGCCTCGCTGCCGTCCATGATCAGGCAGGGGACCTTGCCCAGTGGATTGGAACTTGCGATTGTGGTTTCGTCAGACCAGACGTCTTCGATCACAAACTGGTAGTCGAGCCGCTTTTCGGCCATGACCACGCGCACCTTGCGCACGTAAGGACTGGCAGCGGATCCGATCAGTTTCATGCGGGCTCTCTCCCTATCAAGGGTCGTCGTTATAGCGCTTCGATTCTAGGTGAAGGCGCCGGGGCGCAATCCTGCCGCATCGCCACCGAGGGCGAGGACGGTGGCGAAGCACGCGAAACAGCGAGCCGGAGAACTGTTCCTCCGGCGCCTAAAATTCGGGCATGAGCTTCTCCACCGTCTCCGCCCTTTCCCCCCTCGATGGCCGTTATGCGGCCAAGCTCGCGGCGCTGCGCCCGCTGATGAGCGAACAGGGCTACATGCACCGGCGGGTGCAGGTCGAAGTGGCGTGGTTCATCGCGCTGTCGGACTGCGGCTTCCCCGAATTCAAGCCGCTCACGGGCGGCGCCCGCAAGTACTTGCTCAGCCTGGTCTCGAACTTCTCGGAAGCCGACGCGATCGCGATCAAGCAGATCGAGAAGACCACGAACCACGATGTGAAAGCGGTCGAGTACTGGATCAAGTCGAAGTTCGAGGCGCGGCCGGAACTGCTCGCTGCCTCGGAGTTCGTGCATTTCGCGTGCACCAGCGAAGACATCAACAACACCAGCCACGCCCTGCAGATTCGCGCGGCACGCGAGAAGGTGATGCTGCCCGCCATCGATGGCCTGATCGCGACGCTGCGCGAGATGGCGAACAAGTTCGCGGCGGTGCCGATGCTCGCGCGCACGCACGGGCAGACGGCGAGCCCCACCACCGTCGGCAAGGAGCTGGCCAATGTGGCCGTTCGCCTGGTCAAGGCGCGCGAACGCATCGCCAGCGTCGAATTGCTGGGCAAGATGAATGGCGCGGTCGGCAACTACAACGCGCACATGGCGGCGTGGCCGGACTTCGACTGGGAAGGCTTCAGCCGCAAGGTGGTCGAGACCCCGGCACCGCTGGGCCTGGGGCTGACCTTCCAGCCCTACAGCATCCAGATCGAGCCGCACGACTACATGGCCGAACTCTTCGACGCGGTGGCACGAGCCAATACCATCCTGATCGACTTCTCCCGCGACATCTGGGGCTACGTCAGCCTGGGTTACTTCAAGCAGCGCCTCAAGACGGGCGAGATCGGCTCGTCGACCATGCCGCACAAGGTCAATCCGATCGATTTCGAGAACGCCGAGGGCAATCTGGGCCTCGCGAACGCGGTGCTGCGCCACCTGAGCGAGAAGCTGCCGATCAGCCGCTGGCAGCGCGACCTGACCGACAGCACGGTACTGCGCAACATCGGCGTCGCGTTCGGCTACGCCGCGCTGGCCTACGCGAGCCTCGCCACCGGACTGAGCAAGCTCGAACTCAACGAGGAAGCACTCGCCGAAGATCTCGACGCCTCATGGGAAGTGCTGGCCGAGCCGATCCAGACCGTGATGCGGCGCTTCGGCGTACAGGGGGCATACGAGCAATTGAAGGAAGTCACGCGCGGCAAGACGGTGACGGCCGAGGCTCTGCACGGACTGATCCGCTCGCTGGAAATTCCGCAGGCCGAGAAGGACCGCCTGCTGGCCATGACGCCCGCCAGCTACACCGGCAAGGCCGCCGAACTCGCGCGGCGCGTCTGATGGCCATCAAATCCACGATCTTCAAAGCGAACCTCGCCGTCGCCGACATCGACCACAGCTACTATGCCGACCATGCGCTGACGCTGGCGCGCCACCCGAGCGAAACCGATGAGCGGATGATGATCCGGCTGGTTGCGCTCGCACTCAACGCGCACAAGCTGCAGGACGTGTGCAACGGCGACGGCACGCTGGCCTTCGGCGCCGGCCTGTCGAATCCCGACGAGCCCGATGTCTGGCTGCGCGATTTCACCGGAGAAGTGAAGCTCTGGATCGAGGTCGGGCAGCCCGAGGAAAAGCCCATCATCAAGGCCTGCGGCAAGTCCGACGAAGTCATCGTCTACTGCTTCAACCACGCGGCCGAGATCTGGTGGCGCGGGATCGAGAACAAGCTCACGCGGCCGCAGAACCTGAGCGTGTTCCGGGTACCGACCCTCGCCTCGCAAGCGCTCGCCGCGCTCGCCCAGCGCTCGATGCAACTCCAGGCAACCATCCAGGAAGGCAGCCTGATGCTCGGCGACGGCAAGAACAGCATCGACATCGAGCCGGTGCGCCTCAAGTAGGCGCGAGCTTTCAGGCACGCGGCATCATCGCGCCGCAGCGCCAGCATTGCTCGAAGCCGCCCTCGACCAGCTCGCCGCAGACGCACTCCCAGCGACGCTGCGGCCGGTGCTGGAGCTCGCTCAACAGGCGCTCGGCGAGCGCGAACTGGGCTTCGTCCTCGATCCAGATTTCAGGCAGGCATTGGTCCGGTGGGAGCTGCCCGGCGGCGGCACCGAGATACTCGCGCTGCACCAAGGCCGCGACGCCGTCCTCGCGCAGGGCGTGCACCCACAAGGTCGCGATCGCCAGATTGGGTGCTTGCACAAGGCGGCGCATGGCTTGATCGCCCTGGGCTAGCCAGTGCCTTCGGCCGAGGCTTCATCGGGCCAGACGGGCTCGGCCTCGCGCGCGCGCTCGGCGTACTTGTTGAATCGCCAGGCCGAATCCTGCATGGTGATGCGCCGCCAGGTCGAACGCTTCTCGGCGGGCGTCAGGGCGGGCCAGTGCTGGACCTCGGCGAAACTGCGCCCGCAGCCCTTGCATTCATCGTCGCCCTGGCTGGTGGAGCAGATGGCGATGCAGGGCGTATCGGGCGTGGTGTTGTACCAGGCGAGCCATGCGGCCCATGCCTTGGCGGGGAAGCCGACTTCGTCGACCTCGTCCTCATGGTGGAACACCATGAGCGCATAGACCTCTGCCAGCGCCCGCAGTTCGGGCGCGAGGGTGATGCCATCAGGCGAGGGTTTCCGCTCGCGCCAGAAGTTGATGGCGGCCTCGATGTCGGTGATGTGAATGCCGGCCATGAATAGAAAAAAAGCGAGCGGGAATCATAGTCCGGCAGAGCCCCGCGTCTGTTGAAGGTTATGTTGCCGCTTCGGGCTGCCCGATGCTCTAATTCGGGCCACGAAGGGGAGTAGTTCCCGTCCGCTTTTTACCGAAGCGGGTATCGCCAGGTCGTCAATACGAAGCCCCACGGCTTCCGGCCTGTCGGGCAGCGCGCGCTGTCGAGCAAGACCTTCGATTTGAACCTGTGCAGGTTCGGTCGAAGCGTTTGCAAGTCCGGAAGGCAACCCCGTCCTCATTCACTCGCTTCATCCGACCCGCCCGGGATGGATCCAAACGAACAGAGGACTTTATGGAACAGTTTCTGACCCCTGAATTCTGGGTCGCCGTCGGTCAGATCATCATGATCGACATCCTGCTGGGTGGCGACAACGCGGTCGTGATCGCACTGGCCTGCCGCAAGCTGCCGCCCGCACAGCGCACCAGGGGCATCTTGTGGGGGACCGCCGGCGCCATCCTGCTGCGCGTCGTCCTGATCTTCTTCGCGCTCACGCTGCTGGCGATTCCCTTCCTGAAGCTGGCAGGCGCGATCCTGCTGCTGTGGATCGGCGTCAAGCTGCTGGTACCCGAGCAGGACGATGGCCACGGAAACATCGCCGCGAGCGACAAGCTCTGGGCAGCGGTCAAGACGGTGATCGTGGCCGACCTGGTGATGAGCGTGGACAACGTGATTGCCATCGCCGGTGCCGCGCAAGGCGCCGGTGCCGGACACCAGATGCCCCTGGTGATCTTCGGCCTGCTGGTCAGCATTCCGATCATCGTCTGGGGCAGCCAGCTGGTCATCAAGCTGATGGACCGCTTCCCGCTCATCATCACGCTGGGCGGCATGCTGCTGGGCTGGATCGCCGGCACGATGGCGGTGTCCGACCCCGCGGTGGTCAGCCCGGCCTCGTGGAACTGGGTGCCGAAACTGCCGCAGACCGACATGGTGCGCTACATTGCAGGCGTCGTCGGCGCGCTGCTGGTGCTGGCGATCGGCAAGTGGATTGCCACGCGCCATCCGAAGGCTGATGCCGCGACGCACGCCGTTTGATCTCGTTGCCAATGTCTCTGCCACTCTCACTAGTGAAACCAGGAGCGCTCATGGAAAAGATCATTCTCTACGTCGACGACCCGACCTTTGCGCGCGGATTTCTCGCCAGGCTTGCGGCGCCGGCCAGTGGCGCCGAAGCGCGTCACTGGATCCTCGTGGCCTGCCCGCCGCGCATGACGCATCGCATCAGCAAATGGGTGAGCCACAGCGCGCGCGAGAACTGGCGCGCCAAGTGGTTTGCCAAGGTGCAGGAGCACATCCTGCCCTCCTTGCTTGCCCATGATGGACAGGTCAGTCCGGTCCTGGCCAAGGGCACCCTCACCGAGGTCACACAGCGGTTGAAGCAGGAGCACGGCGCCGCGCGGGTGATCGATGCGCGGCGGCCGAAGGTCGGCGTCGACCTCGAGCCGGTGGCGCCCGACCAGCAGCCACCGGGGAAACCCGGCTGGGCGGTGCCCGGCGCATTGCTCGGCATGGGGGCGCTGCTGGTCCTCGCCAACGAGCTGTCCGACTGAGACCGGGCTCGGCACCGCATGCGACTTCTCATCAAATGGCTGCTCAGCGCGCTCGCGCTGCTCATGGTCACGTACCTCTATTCCGGCGTGCAGGTGGCGAGCTACAGTTCGGCACTTATCGCGGCGGCCGTCATCGGCCTGTTCAACATGATCGTGCGGCCGGTGCTGGTGGTGCTCACCTTCCCGGTCACCATCGTCACGCTGGGCCTCTTTCTGTTCGTCATCAACGCCCTGCTCTTCTGGGCCGCTTCGGGGCTGTTGCCGAGCTTCCACGTCAACGGCTTCGTGGCGGCGCTGATCGGCTCCCTGCTCTACTCGCTGCTGGGCCTCGTCATCGAGGCGGCACTGGGCGGCCTGCTCTCCAAGCGCTGAAAGCGGCTACTTGAGCGGCGACTCGGCCGCCTGCTCCTTCACCAGGGCATCGACCGCGCGCGCGCGCGTGTCGACGATCGACGCCTCGTAGTAGTCGACCGGCGCGCCGCTGCCCTGTTTGTGCATCAGTTCCTGCGCGGCCTTGAGCCGGTCGCGCGCACCCGCATAGTCGAGCAAGGCGACGTTGGCCTCGGCATCGGCGCGCACGGCGCGCAAGGTGTCGTCTTGGGCGCCGTAGAGGTTGGACAGCATGTGCCAGGCGCCGGCATCGCGCGGGTGGACCGCCACCCAGTCGCGCAGCGGCACGACCATCGGCGCCGGATTGCGCGTGGCGACCGCCGCCTGCGCGGCCATCAGCATCTCGGGGCGGTCCTTGGCCTTGGGGTCGAGCAATGCGGCCGCCTTGGCAGGAGCATTCGCCGCCAGCTCGATCTCGGCCGACAACAGGCGTGCGAGGCGGGAGGCTGGGGCATCGTCCGCGCTTCGCGCGACCAGGCGCTGAGCGAGCGCGCGGGCAGCCTTGAAGTCGCGCAATTCGTTGGCCGCCAGTGCCGCGGCGTAGAGCGCGCCGGCCTGCTGAGCGGGCGAACTGCGCGCGAACTCGCCGCTCGAGGCCGCATCGATCCATTGCCGCAGCACGTCGGACCCGGGCCGGGACAGCACGCGCGCCCGGGCGGAAATCATCGCGTGGTCCATGAGCAGCGGCAGGCTGACGGGGCTGCCCGACTTGAACTGGACGCGCCCCTGCATGTCCGCGATCCGCTCGGTAGTAAGCGGATGGCTGCGCAAGTAGGGATAGGAACCGTTGTCGCTGAGGCGCGAGGCGTATTGCAGCTTCTCGAACATGGCGGCCGCGCCCTGGGGGGCGTAGCCGGCCTGCGTCATCACGCCGAAGCCGACGCGGTCGGCCTCGCGCTCCATGTCGCGGGAGAAGCTGAGCTGGTTCTGCATGAAGGCGGCCTGGCTGCCCATCACCACGGCCTGCCCGGCATCGCCGTTGCGGCTCTTGCTGGCCGCGATCATGCCGAGGATCAGGCCCGCGAGCATCAGCGGCATCTGCTTGCTCTGCTTGGCCATCATGCGCGCGATATGGCGTTGCGTGACGTGCGACAGTTCGTGCCCGAGCACCGTGGCGAGCTCGTCCCGGCTGCCGACCACCGCGATCAAGCCGAGGTTGACGCCGAGATAGCCCCCGGGCAATGCGAAGGCATTGATGCTGCGGTCACGGCCCAGCAGCACCGTCCAGGCGAAGCGCTCGTCGAGTTCGGGCGTGATCTCTCCGCGCGTGCGGGCAGCCGCGAGCAGGCGTTGCCAGATGTCCTGCACGTACTCGTCCAGCACCGGATCGTCGATGTAGTCGGGGTCGCGGTACAACTCGCGCGCGATCTGGTCGCCGAGGTGCCGCTCGGCGCTGGCGGTCATTTCGGCGCCGTCGCCCATGCCGGGGAGCAATTGGGCTCGGGCAGCCGGTGGTAGGGCGACCTGCGACGCTATCAAAAGCGCAGCGCACAAGGCCCGGAGAAAACGCCGGGGCGGTGGATTCGGGTGGGATGAAGGAGTCAAGCGCGGCATTCCTCGTCAATGGCTCGGGCTCGTATGATGCGTCACCCAGCGGAACGTTCACACATGAGCACTCTCACCCATTTTGACGCGCAGGGCCAGGCCCACATGGTGGACGTGGCGGCCAAGCCCGCCACCCACCGCGTGGCCGTCGCGACTGGCCGCATCGAGATGCTGGCGTCGACGCTGGCGCTGATCGAATCCGGCACGGCCAAGAAGGGCGACGTGCTGGGCATCGCGCGCATCGCGGGCATCCAGGCGGCCAAGAAGACCAGCGACCTCATTCCACTGTGCCACCCGCTGGCGCTGACGCGCGTCGCGCTGGCCTTCGCCGTCGCCGATGGCGCGGTGCCGCAGGTGGCATGCACCGCCACGGTCGAGACCGTCGGGCCGACAGGCGTCGAAATGGAAGCCCTCACTGCCGTGCAGATCGCACTGCTGACCATCTACGACATGTGCAAGGCGGTGGATCGCGGCATGCGCATCACGGACGTGCATGTGCTGGAGAAGCATGGCGGCAAGTCCGGCAGCTATCTGGCGGACGACGCGGCGACTGGCTGAGGCCCCGACGAATCGGCACTACTCGGACGGATCGTCGATCGGCAGGCCCTTCAGCCATCGAGCGTATTCGTGAGGGAACGCGATCCTGAAGCGGGTGGCCTGGGCCAGGGCTTCATCGCGAAGCCCAAGCAAAGTGGCGCTTTCGATCAGCTTGACGATGACGCGCGGCTCGGGCGAGAAGTGCAGCAGGCGTTTCGCGAGCGTGTATACCTCGGCGGCGTTGGCGGTGCTGACCGGCGTCAGCGTCAGTTCGGCGAACTCCACCGGCCTCGCGAACAGCCAGGAATCCCCCACCTTGGCCAGGGTGTCGTCGCGGTAGGCGGGCAGGCGTTCGTCGAGCGGCAGATAGAGCTGGCTGATGCGGGTGTAGTCCCACGCGGCGTAGCCGACGACGGCGATCAGCGCGACGGCGGCAGCCCTCGAAAGCGCGAGCGCAGCCGGCCACATGGCGGCCCCGGAGCGATTCCGCGACTTCGATGTGGCCGGCCACAGGAAGCCCAGGCAGAGACCGAAGACGAGTTGGAAGGGACCGTACCAGAGCGGGTATTCGAGCAGGCTGTGAAGCACGATCATTCCCAGCACGCCCCAAGCCATGAGCCGCGACGGATCAGTCTCTCGCCATGGCCGGACGGCGAAGACCAGCCAGCTGAATCCGCCGCAGACCAGCACCGCGGCCGGGATTCCCAGTTCAACGGCGAGGTGCAAGGGCAGGTTATGCGCGTTGTCGAGGATCTCGACGAAGCGCGGGCCGGTGTAGAGATTGCTGTAGTGCGCGAACTTGAGTTCGCCCCAGCCCCAGCCGGCCCAAGGGTGCTGGACGATGAGATCGAGGACGTTGTGCCAGAGGACCCTGCGGCTGTGAGCGTCAGGTGCGCCTTCATGCAGGCGATGCATCATGTTGTCGACGCCGCTGCCGGCCAGCCTTGGCAAGAGCCAGGAGGCGGCGAAATACATACTGGCCAATGCAAGCAGCACCCACGGCGGAGGCAAACGATAGCGCAGCGCGTCCCTGGAGGGCCATCGCCGCCTCTCGCGAAGGGAAAGAAGGCCTGCGGTGCCGCCGATCAACAACAGCTGGATCAGCCCGGTGCGCGAGGTGGATGCCGCGGCCGCGACGAGGAGCAACAGGCTTGCGGGCAGGAGGGCAGTGCGCGCACGGCGCCCATGAACGGCGTTCAGCCAGAGCCCCGCGATGACGGCCATGCTGATCAATGTCGCAAACTGGTTGCGCTGTCGGAGGTTGCCATAGGCCTGGCCAAGTTCGGGCGAGGTCGTCCAGGGCGCCAGCGCCTCAGCGAGGCCGTAATACTGCAGCAATCCAAGGACCGCGCTGACGACACCGGCGGCGAAAAGAGCCACCGCCAATCCCGCTACTTCTTGAAGCGTCGAAGCGCGGGCCGCTGCTGCGCCGCTGGCAGCCGCCAAGCCGGTCGCGGCGAGCGCAGTGATGGCCGACAGTTCAAGTGTGAGGTTGCCCGCCCATCCCGCGAGGATGGACACCGCCACCAATGCCAGCCATGCAAGCACCCCTTGGCCGGGGAGCGCCGTCGGGCCGATCACCAGCAGCAATGCCGCACAAGTCCATGCGGCCAGTTGCTGCCAGACATCCGGCGACGGGCCGGCCGCAAAAGGGAAGACGAACGGCAGCGCGATCAGAACGCAGCGCCCAATGGCGGCAACTCGAGGCGCCGGCACGTCAATGAGAACTGCCTCAGGCGTCATGCGCAAGATTGTGCCTGCAGGAAAAAGTGCACAGGTCATGGGTTCGTCGGCGACGAAAGGAAGCGGAACGCTGACGGACGGTCAACGGCATTTGCGAGGTTTGGTGACAATTTGTCACCTCAGTGAATCCTGCGACCAAAGGTCATCAAGTGCAAACCGTCCGTCTTTCTTGCAAACGTTCCGCCGGCTTCACGCTGATCGAAGTCATGGTTACGGTCGCGATCGTCGCGATCTTGGCCACCATCGCATATCCGAGCTATACGGATTACTTGCGGCGCGGCCAAGTTCAGGAGGCCCCGGGGAACCTGGCCGGTTATCGAGCGCAGATGGAGCAGTACTACCAAGACAACCGCAACTACGGTTCGGCCGCTGCATGTGGTGTTGCGGTGCCGGCCGCGCCTAGCGCCAAGTACTTCAACTACGGATGCACAACGGGCAATGCAGGCCAGAGCTATACGGCCACTGCCACAGGCATTGCAGGCGGCTTGGTTGCCGGCCTCGCCTACACAATCGACCAGCTCAACAATCAGGGGACTACCTGTACTGGCTGTGCCTGGAATTTCAGTGGCGCCCAGACCACGTGGGTCGTTCGCCAACCATGAACCCCGTCCTGCGCGGTCGAATGAGGGGCTTCACCCTTGTTGAATTGATGGTGGCCGTCTCGCTGTTCGCCCTGCTGTTCATGTTCGCATATCCGAGCTATACGAGCTTCATCCAGAACGCCCAGATCCGGACCGCCGCTGAGTCGATCGTGAATGGACTGCAACTTGCCCGGGCTGAAGCCATACGCCGCAATGCCAACATCCAGTTCCAATTGCACAACACCTCGAATGGCACGGCGGTCACAGGCGGCACGGACTGGTCGGTCATGGCGTCGTTGCCGGTCACGCCCCCGACGCCCCCGATCTTTGATCAGCGAGTCCAGACACGTCGGGAGAGTTCCGCCACCTCACCCAACCGGGTCGGCGTCGCGACCGCTGTGAGTTCCACCGCGGCAAGTCCGGGAGCCGGCATGCCTGCGACCATTGAGTTCACCGGGCTCGGGCGCCTGAGTGCGGCGACCACCGCCCGCCAGATCGACATCACTGGCGCCACCGGGGCGCGCAGGCTGGCAATTGTTCTGGGGACCGGCGGCGACGTCAGGCTCTGCGATCCCGCGGTTTCCCTCGCAACCAATCCCCAAGGTTGTTCATGAAGCAAAAGCTACCTCTTCGAAGTGCGCGCATGCAGGCGGGTTCACAACGCGGCGTGATGCTGATCGAAGCGCTCGTTTCAATTGCCATCTTTTCCTTCGCGATCCTTGGCATTGTGGGCCTGCAGGCAACCGCAATCCGCACAGTGCGCGACGCCGACTATCGCGCCAAGGCAAGCCTCTTCGCCGACCAGATCATCGGGCAGATGTGGGCTGATCGATTCAATGTGCCGACTTATGCGTTGAACATCGATGGGGCAGCTTGCGCCGCGGGAACCAACACGACGGCCAACGCGGCACTCACCAGTTGGATCAGCGGCCTCACCGATGCAACCAACCCGGGTTCGCTGCCCGGTGCAGTCAACCTGAAACAGCAAATCGTCGTCGCGCCGAACAACGTCGTCACCCTGACGCTTTGCTGGCAAGGCCCGCAGGACACGGCACCTCACAACTTCACGCTGACGACGCAGATTCAAGGCTGAAACCATGTCATCGCTTCTTCACGCCAAGCGCCAGCGAGGATTCAGCCTCGTCGAGATTCTTGTGGGCATGGTTGTGGGCCTCTTCGTCACAATCATCATCTATCAGGTGATGTCCACCTACGAAGGCGTCAAGCGCACGACCACCACCGGGGCCGACACCCAGCAGAACGGCATCTTCAGTCTCTCGACCTTGGAGCGGGACATACGCGCTGCCGGCTGGGGCATTCCCTCGGCGAGCATCACGCCTTGCACCACGTACTTCACGTATTTCAGCAACGGCTCCGCCAGCGGCCCGGTGCCCAATTTTCCGAACACACCGGTCCGAATCACCGACGGCGGCTCCGCCGCAGGGGCGTCCGACAGCATCACCTTGCTTTGGGGCACTTCCGTGCGCGCCAATGTCCTCGATGCACTTCTGCAAAACGTCACCGCCAATCCGACGGGAACACCTGCTTCCAACCTTCAGCCGGTCACACAGGTTGCCCTGTCGACCACGGGCGGCTTCGTATGGCTGACAGATGATGTCGGCAACTGCGCGCTGACGCGCATCACCGCCACAGTGCCCAATCCCGCCAGTCCGGGCACCGTCATCCTTTCTCATGACCCGGTCACGGGCACCGCGGCACAGCCCAACTACAACCCACCGGCGAGCTATATGACGGCGCAGGGTTGGCCGGTCAGCTACAACACGAATCCGCGCATCTACGACCTGGGGGCGCTCACCCAGCGCACCTATTCCGTCGCGAATGGTTCATTGCTGTCGCAAGACTACTTCAGCAATACAACCCAGGTGCAGGTGGCCACCAATATCGTGAGCCTCAAAGCCCAGTACGGAATCAGCGATGCGGGTAGCCAGGTCGTCAACAACTGGGTGAGTGCGACCTCGGGCCCCGCAGGAAATTGGGCAACACCTTCGGTGGCAGACCTGCGGCGCATCAAGGCAGTGCGAATCGCGGTGGTCGCTCGCAGTCCTTTGAAAGAAAGGCTGGCCCCCGGGGCGACAGCTTGCGCGATCACCACCACAGCACCAGTGAGCTGGTCGGGTGGCCCCGCCATCGACCTGAGCAACGATCCCGATTGGCGCTGCTACCGCTACCGCACCTTCCAGACTGTGGTCCCGCTCCGCAACATTCTTTGGGCCAATCTGCCATGAAATTCGCCCTCTGCAACCCCGCGGCTAAAGGCCACGCACCGGCCTTCAGCGGCTGTCGCGCCAAGGCGCAGCGCGGCATCATCGTATTCATCACACTGATCGCGCTGGTGGTTCTTTCGCTCGCGGCCGTTGCGCTGCTGCGCTCCACCGATACAGCAGGTGTCATATCGGGCAACGTGGCGTTCAAGGGCGCGACCACGAGCGCTGCCGACACCGGCGCCGAACGGGCTTTCAACGCATTGCCGGCGCTCGCCTTGGCCGATGCCGACGTGGCCAATCAGTACTTTCGCATCATGCAATCGGTGGATGCCAATGGCGTGCCGACGGTCAACTGGGCCAACGTACCTTGCTATGACACGGCGGGCGGAACCGCCACCATCAGTTGCACCGACGAGTCGGCCTACCGGGTGCAGTACGTCATCGACCGGTTGTGCACCGTCGCGCCGGCCACGACCGATCCACTGACATTGCTCACCAGCAAGTGCGTGGCCGGACAGCCATTTTCCGCCGGCGGCGGTTCGGTGGGCAACGACCTCAACAGCCATGCGCAGACCACCAACGTCTTCGGCAGCCTGACCCCGCCGCCGCCGACGCGGCCGACGATCCACTACCGCGTGACTGTGCGCGTTCTGGGGCCACGCAATACCAGCAGCATTGTCCAGACCACCATCGAACTGCCGTTCGGCTGATCCTGCCCCTCAAAACAACGAGTCTTCACCATGTACCCAGTATTCAAGAAGTCGGCGGCTGGCATCGTTTCGATGATGGTTGTTTCGCTGATCCTTCAACCTCTTGCGGCCTTCGCATCAACGGATCTGACGGATGTTCCGCTGGCGGTGCAAACCGGGGTCAAGCCAAATATTCTCTACATGCTGGATAACTCCGGCAGCATGGAGTGGGGCTCGATCACGGGGGCCGATGCGACGCAAGAATACACCAACGGCGCCAAGGACATGCGTGCCTACTATTCGCCCACTTACAACCAACTCTACTACAACCCGGCAATTACTTATTTACCTGGCGTGAAATACGACAGTTCCGCAACAACTACCAATTTCACCTCGTCAATGGGGAACAGCACGACGACCGCGGCGCGCATCGATCCCTACCCCACGACATCGGGCGTCACAGGCACCATCGATTTGACCCAAACGTGCTGGAACAGCTCCACACCGCCCACTCTACCGCGATTCGACCCAAGCAACTTCGCTGTCAACAGCAACTGCTCGACTACGCAGACCGGATCCAAGACGACACAGTATGCCCGTTATGCTTTTTACTACGTCTGGAAAGGGTCCTCGGCAGAAAACGGAAGTTCAGGACAAAATTCGGACAGCAATTACAGCAGAGTCGAGATAATTGCGACTACCTCTACATATCCCAAGGCCGCCACACGAACCGATTGCGGCACAACAACGACTACCTGCAGTTATGCACAGGAGATGCAGAACTTTGCGAACTGGTTTAGTTATTATCGGACGCGTATCCAGACAGCAAAGAGTTCATTGGGCATCGCCTTTTCCGCTTTGGATGTCAAATCTCGGGTAGGGTTCTCAACCATCAACGACAACAGCAGGAACGGAAACAACAACACAAGTGCAGCAAATTTTGTTGCATTGGCAGATTTCAATAGCAGCCAAAAGAGCACTTGGTATTCCAGTGTCTACGCCATCAATCCGAATGGTGGTACGCCGCTGATTCCGGCCCTTGAACGCGCCGGCCAGTATTTCCAGACTGGCACGATGCCGGGGGCAAGCACCACGACTCGCACGACGACGGTCCCACTGGCCTGCACCCCCAACTACACGATTCTCTCAACGGACGGCTATTGGAATGGAAGTGCGAGCGCATCGGTCGGAAACCAGGATGCGACGGTCCCGACCTTGCCGGCCAACGTCTACGTAGATCCCGATACCGGAGCCGCCATCAATGATCCCATTGCAGGGGTGCCGCTGGTCAAGGGACAAAAATTCCCGGCGCCCTTTTATGACGGCAACGGCGCTTCCAACACGCTTGCAGACGTCGCGATGAAATATTGGATCACGGACCTTACCGGGTCGTCGGCAGGCAAAGTGGTGGCCAACATCTATGACCCGGCCACATGGCAGCACATGGTGACGTACACGATCGGTCTTGGCGCCAGCGGAACCCTTTCCACGCCGCCGACGGGGTCCGCCTCCTGGCCAACGCCGCAAGCAGACTCGGCCACCGCGATTGATGATCTCTGGCATGCGGCGCTCAATGGACACGGCCAATACTTCAACACCAAGGACCCAGCCAAACTGCAAACTGCGCTGGCGTCCATTCTCAACAACATCATCAACCGCACGGGATCGGCCGCCTCAGTGGCGGTCAGTAACCCGAGCGTCAAATCGGGTGACAACACGGCCTTTGCATCGAGCTTCAATTCGGGGGCCTGGTACGGCGATCTCCAGGCCTTCGCAATCGACCTGAACACCGGGCTGCTGGGCAATACGCCACTGTGGTCGGCCCAGTCGTTGCTCGATAGCAAGCTTTTCAGTACGCGCTTTATTGGGAGCTTCGACGGCAACACCGGGGTCGCCTTTACTGCGACCGGCCTGAGTTCCAAACTCTCGCGCCTGAACTCGCCAACCACTCCGCCTGGCCCGACCGACAATGCCGCGATCATTTCCTACTTGCGTGGCGATCGCAGCGGGGAGGGAGATGGCAGCAATAGCGCCAAACCCTATCGCACCCGCCTCCACGTACTGGGCGATGTGGTGGATGCAGAGCCCACCTATGTATCGGCGCCGCGTTCCGGCTATACAGACACGGGTTACACGACCTTCAAGGGCGGGACGGCCGCAACTCGCACCAAAGTCGTCTATCAGGGCGCCAATGACGGCATGTTGCATGCCTTCGATGCGACCACGGGGAGCGAGCTGTGGGCCTATGTGCCTGGCAGCTTGTTGGACGTCAACCTCTCCACCACGTACGCCTCCACCAGTTCGCTCGTCGGGCTGACGCAGCAGTCGCTGTTTCAGCATCGCTTTTATGTCGACGGCACGCCGGCGGCTACTGACGTAGACCTCAGCAACACGCAGGCAAACCAGCCGACACCGCCCACGGCGAACTGGGCCACTATTCTGGTCGGCGGCCTGGGCAAGGGTGGAAGGGGCTACTACGCCTTGAATGTGACAGACCCCACTGCCGCTTCGGATGCCGCGGTGGCCAGCAAGGTGATGTGGGAGTTTCCGAATGCAAGCACCTCCGCGGCCGTCAAGAAGAACATCGGCTACACCTATGGCACACCACTGAATGTGAAGACCAAGGCCGCGGGCTGGGTGACGCTGGTGACCTCAGGCTACAACAACGGCTCGGACACCGGCGGCGACGGGACTGGCCACCTCTATGTGCTGAACACCGCCACGGGCGCCCTGATCAAGGACTTGAGCACGGGCGCCGGCACAAGCGCAAACCCCAGCGGCCTGGCCAAGATCAGTGCTTTCCTGGCAAACCCGGGCGTCGACGATACAGCGGACTACGTCTACGGCGGTGACCTGCTTGGGAACGTGTGGCGCTTCGACTTGTCAGACGCGGCATCCAGCAACTGGAACGTGAAGCTGCTGGCTACGCTGGTGGACAAAACCGGCGCGGCGCAGTCCATTACCGGAGCGCCCGAACTGGGCGTGGTGAAGGACAAGCGCATGGTTTACGTGGGTACAGGTGAATATCTCGGAACCACCGATATTCCGGGCGCCACTGGCGCCAGCGCCAAGGCAACTCAACCGAATTCGATGTATGGGCTGCTGGATGACAAGTCCTCGACCCCGACAATCACCTCACTGCGTACGCAACTCGTTGCACAGACGGCGACGGCATCCGGTACGAACATCAACGTGACGACGAACCCCGTAGATCTCACGAGCAAGAAGGGCTGGGTGCTGGACTTTGCAATTACTCCCGCGGGCGAACGCTCCGACACGAATCCTGTGCTGTTCCAGGGCGTTCTTGCATTCACGACGAACATACCTTCGAGCGACCAATGCGCGCCGGGAGGAAGCTCCAACATCTATTTCATCAATTACAGCAATGGTGGTGCGATACCGAATCTGACGAGTCGCTATGTGGGCAATGTGCTGTCGAGCCGTGTGCAGCCGGAAGGACTGCCCAATGGGTCGGTGAAGACCCTCGTGCGCACGTCCGACGGCAAGACGAAAGTCTATGACGTGGCAATCCCGTCTTCAACAAACCCAACTCGCATCATGTGGCGGGAAGTCATTACGAACTGACTGCGAACAAGAACGCGAGTAGAGCAGTTGGTTCGTAAGCGCTCAATTAACCACGACCTTGATCCGCGGGCTGTGACCTGACAGCCTACGTTCCCTATAAGGACTTCCCCTCAAGAGGCAACACCTTTGTGGGGCGCATTTGGCTTCTGACATGAAGGTTGCGGACGGCGTGCCTATAAACGGGCAACTATGCTGCGCTGTGCAGCGCCCCTGATGAAAGACGCGCGCCGAGGTCTCCATTCACGTATCAGGCAGTTATCTAACGAATGCCTCGGAACGTAGGCGAGTACGCCCCAGCGCAGGTCCAAACCTTCAAATCATCAACTGTCGCGCATCACGCGGTGGTGTTCTTCCTTTCGTGCTCCGGGATGGGATCAGGCGGGGACCTTAAATCCTTCCTGTAGATGCAATGCGGCCCAGCACATGCGGGCGTTCTTTGCTGCGATTGCGACAAGGGCCCGACCGTAGCCGCGGCGCTCCTTGAGTTGCAAAGCCCAGCGACTGACTGGATCGCTCTTCCCAACGGCTCTGGCCAGCAAAGCCCTAGCACCCAGGACCAACAGCGTGCGCAGATAGCGATCGCCAGCTTTGGTAATGCTTCCCAGCTTGGCTTTGCCCCCTGAGCTGTTCTGCCTGGGCACCAGACCCAGCCATGCGCTGAACTGGCGTCCATTCTTGAAGTCGTGCCCATTGCCGATGCTGGCTACGATGGCGCTAGCTGTGGTCGGTCCAATACCACGCAATTGCATCAGCCGTTGAGCTTGAACATCCTCCGCGGCCATCAAGTGGATCTGCCGTTCGCTCTGGGTGATGCGCTCCTGGATGTGGCTTAGCTCGTTCATCAATTCGCCGATGACAAGGTTGCAGTACCCTGGCAGATCCTCCAGCACATTGTGCACGCCCCGGTGGAACGCCTTGAACGCCTGGGGAAGAACGACGCCGATTTCGCTCAGCGAGCCGCGGATGCGATTGATCAGTGCCGTTCGCTCGGCAACATAGCCCTGGTGCGCTCGGTGAACAAATAGCTTGCCTTGCTGTTCAATGGTCTTGATCGGAACGAAGCGCATGTTTGGTCGTGCTACCGCCTCGCAAATTGCCGCGGCATCGGCCGCATCGTTCTTGCCGTACTTGCCACCCATGCGATACGGTGCCACGAACTTCGGTGCCATGATGCGCACCGTGTGGCCGAATTTCTGGAATTCACGCGCCCAGTGATAGGACCCCGAGCAGGCCTCCATGCCGATCACACACGGCGGTAGGCTTGCGATGAGCTCAAGCAGCTTGGCACGCTTGACATCGGGGCGAACTATCTCGGCCTTGCCAGCCTCATTTACGCCGTGCACGGCGAAGACATTCTTGGCCAGATCGATTCCGATGGTGACGACGGTCATGAGCATCTCCTTTTGAATCGTTTGATGAACGCAACCCATCATGGCACTCCGTTGCCGAAATCCCGGGCGCGCCGTCCACCAGGATGGGAATGTCCCTTTCATTCACATAGATGAACGTGGGAACGTAATGACAGACGATTTGGAAGACCTCAAACGCCGGCTGGTAGTGGGGCACAAGAGCGACGGACGCAGCGTGTACGATGAAGCGGCGAAGTCGGAGTTGGTGGCACTGTGTCGGCAGCCAGGCGCCTCGGTGTCGCGTCTGGCGCGCGAGTGCGGCGTCAATGCCAACCAAGTTGGACGCTGGCTTCGCGAGCATGGTCATGGTAGCCGTGCGCGCAAGGCCGTTGCCAGCGTGGTGCCGGCGCCTGCGGCGTTCGTGGCGATCGCGGTGCCGCCAGCGTCGCCGACCGGAGCTGGAGGCGGCGGCGACAGCGTGGCCATGATGGACCTGCAGGCACGCCTGCCCAATGGCGTAGCGATCGACCTTCGCGGCGTTCAGGTTGGCCAAGTCAGCGAGGTGATCGAGGCATTCGGGAGGCTGCGGTGTTCCGCTTCAACGAAGACCTGAAGGTCTACCTGCACCGGGAGGCCATCGACTTCCGCGTTGGACTCAACGGGTTGGCGATTCTGGTCGAGCAGGCGCTCGGCCTGGATCCGTTCGCCAAGGCCGTGTATGTCTTCCGCAACCGCCGCCGCGATCGCGTGAAGATCCTCGCCTGGGACCGCAACGGCTTCTGGCTATTGATGAAGAGGCTTGAGGAACAGGACCGCTTCAGCTGGCCCGACGCGGCGACGGTGCCGACGCTGACGGCGGAGGAACTTCACTGGTTGCTCGATGGCATCGACCTCGCCGTCATCCGCAAGCATCCCCAGCGCGTCTACGCGCGCGTGGCCTGATCGAGGGCACTCACGGCGTGCAGCGGCGCGAAGAAATTTGCATGAAAGTGCGATGATCCTGGAACGCCTGCGCGCCATGTGGATCGAAGCAGGCGATGGTCCAGATGCCCACCGCCGAAGAATTCGAAGCCCTGCAAAAGGCGCTGGCCGAGGCCACTCGGCGCAGCGAATCTCTGGTCGGCGAACTGCGCGTGGTGACCACCGAGAGGGACCTGGCACTGGAGCGACTGCGGGCTTTGCAGGGCCAGCTGTTCGCCGCCAAGAGCGAGGCTCGTGGCAGCGAGCAGAAGGACCTGTTCCTCAACGAGGCTGAGGCACTCGCGCCAACCGCGCAGACGCTGCCGGCCGAAACCGATGACGAGGAATCCACGACGGTCGCTGGTCACCAGCGCAAGAAGCGCGGGCGCAAACCACTGGATCCGGCGCTGCCGCGCGACATCGTGCGCCACGAGCTGCCCGAGTCCGAGCGTGTCTGCGCTCACGACGGCCACGCCCTGGTCGAGATCGGCGCCGAGGTGAGCGAGCAGATGCACGTCATCCCTGAGCAGGTGCGTGTGCTTCAACATCACCGTATCAAGTACGCCTGCCCTTGCTGCGACCTGAGCCTGAAGGTCGCGCCGACGCCGGCGCGCATCATTCCGCGAGGTCTTCTCACCGAGGAGGCACAGGCTTGGGTCATCACGGGCAAGTACCAGTTCGGCATGCCGCTGTACCGAACGGCCGTACTGCTGCGCCGCTTCGGCGGCAACATCGTGAGCAATACGCTGGCCGCCGGCGTCGTGCGCATCGGCCTGGCCGTGCAACCCGTCATCAACCTGCTGCGCGACCACCTCCTGGACTCGGACCTGATCTACGGGGATGAGACCACCGTCCAGGTGCTCAAGGAGCCTGGGCGCAAGGCGCAGACGAAAAGCTTTATGTGGGCGCAGATGAACGGCAGCGGACCGCCGGTACGGCTGTTCGCCTATGCGCCCGGGCGTGGCGCCGTGCATGCCGAGAAGCTTTATGCCGGAATCCGGCGCGGGGCCACGTTCATGACCGATGGATACCAGGTCTACGACGGCATCGCCGAGAGCCATGGCTTGACGCATCTTGGATGCTGGGTTCATGCGCGCAGGCCCTTCGTCAAGGCCGAGGACGCCATCCCGAAGGCGGCCCGGTCACCGGACCAGTTGGCCACACGGTTCATCAAGCTCATCAGCAAGCTCTACCGCGCGGAGTCACTGGCCGAGAAGTGGTCGCCGGAGCGTCGTCAGCGATTGCGTGCACGCTACAGCGCTGCGGTGGTCGTGCAGATCGAGCAGTTGCTGCTCACGAATCTGCACGTCGTCGCGCCATCGAGTTTGCTGGGCGAAGCCCTGCACTACCTGAACGGGCAGTGGCCCAAGCTCACCCGCTTCCTGGAGAGCGGCACCCGGCCTCTGGACTCCAACCCGGTGGAGAACGCGATCCGTCCGTTCGTTGTCGGAAGGAAGGGATGGTTGTTCGCCGATACCGTGGGCGGCGCCAACGCGAGCGCTAACCTGTATTCGCTCATCGAGACGGCCAAGGCGAACGGGATTGAGCCATACCGCTATCTCGTGGCCCTGTTCAAGAAGCTGCCCCTGGCGCAAACGGCCGAAGACTACGAGGCCCTGCTGCCCTGGCGACTGACGTAGTGAACCGGCCTGGGGTTGAGCCCACGATCTGCCTCAATGCAGGTCACCCGCTGCTCCGCAGCACTTCTTGAACTTCTTGCCGCTCCCACAGGGACAAGGCTCGTTGCGCCCCACCTTGGGTTGCATCAACTTGGCCACCTCGCGCTCATAGACAGCGAGTCTGAACGGTAGCCAGTGAGCATGCATGTCCAGGACAACTTGCGGGATTTGAAGTGCCAGCTCCGCCCGCATGGCTGGCGTCTTGGTGAGCTCGTCCTGATCCACGGAGAAGTCGTCTTCGCCGAGCAGGGCGATCGGCCTGAACCAGGCTTGCCCTTGCGGTGTCGACAGCAACGGCTGCCAGTCATTCCAGCAAAGCCTCATTCCCTCAACAAAGCCGTAGGCCCACATCTCAGCGTCGTCATATTCCCGCTCGTCGCCGACGTAGGTCATCGTTGACCAGCTAGGGCTTATCACTCGTGGGTCATCCTCCAGCCCGGCAATGATGCTGTTGAGGTGACGCATCACCAGCCCCAAAATGTGGTTCAACTGCTCGATCGAATCCATCGGCGGCATCATCTCCTTGGTGCCCCAGATCTTGGGGAGCCACTGCTTCGGATGCATGGTTGTCGGGCCGACCGCAAGGGCGTGCAAGAACCCATCCACCATGTCCATCGTCATGACCTCTTCCGTGTCGACGTCATAGAGCAGGAACTGGTCAAGTTCGTGGAACTCGTCCTCGGACAAGGGGGTAAATGGTGTGGTCATCGAATGAATGGGGCGAGGCGCGGAACAACCGAGATTCTCGCCGTCGGCGCGCCGCTGACCGACATCTAGCCACCCACCCTTGACTCCCTTACCCCGACGGTCATCTCGGCACAAGGGGCGTGGTCAATAGAGCGCTTACGTTGGTTCTGCTTAATAGCGCGCAACGTCGCGTTATTGGGCAGAGCCATTTGTCTACCGCGCGACGGCGGGTGATTCTTTGATTCGGTAGTTTTTCATCGTCCGTGCCCGACCTCAAGGCATGCAGCGTGGGGCGCAGCTAAGCTAGCGATCGATCGGGGTCCCTATTGATCGTTGGGCACCAATGAACTCCAATTCACAGAAGCTTCGGCGCAGCCACGCTGCGGAGTTAAAGGCGCTGATCATCGCCGAATGTAGCCCGGCGTCTCCGTCGCGGTCGGGTCGCTTGCGCACGCGCTCAACGTCAACCCTGTTCGCAAGTGGGCTCGTCGAGACCGCGTCAAAATCCTCTCATTCATCCGGAAAGGGTGCAGTATGAACGCAGTTAGTTGGCCAGCAGGCACATGCCATCGCCGTCACTCCACAGCAGCTTGACGAGATCGCCTCGACGGCCACGGAAGACAAAGACATGGCCGGAGTACGGATCCTCAGTGAGTGCGGTCTGCACCTTCGCCGCCAGCGTGTCCATGCCGCAGCGCATGTCCGTCACCCCAAGCAGCCAGCCAGACGCGGGTGCCCGCACGCGGACCAATCATGAGCTCTGGCGCAGCGCGCGCAGGACGCTGCACAGGCTGTCTTCGTCGACAGCGCCACGCAGTCGCAGTTGCGCGCCGGCGAACTCCAGTTCGATGACGCCGTTGCGCGGTGCCGGTCTCGACTGCGGCGGCGTGGGCCCGATTGAAGTGGCCATCGTCATGACCTCGGCGGGCGGCGCGACCTTCACCGGCAACAACACAGCGGATTCCGTGCTGTCCGCTGAAGTCTCAGCGCGCCGGAACTCACGTCGCCAGGTGAACAGCAAGTTGGCGTTGATGCCATGCTCCCGCGCGATTGCTGATGCCGACGCTCCTGGCTGCAAGCTCAGCTCAACAAGCCTGGCTTTCAACGCCCGATCGTGATGGCGCCGACCTGGTTCTCCCTCACTCTTCATGATGTACATGCACTCCTGATGATGGGCACCTAATGCGGTGCCATTTGTTCAGGTCACATGCTGTCGACTTCGTCCGGCTTCAGCAAGACGGCCTTCGTCGGACTATTACGTTCTTCATGCACATCATCTCGATGCGCACTGATCCGCTGATCCTGCCCACAACCCGTCGGCGCGAACAGAGGGCCTTGAGGCGACGCTTACTGACCGTGTACTCGTCGCGATGATTGGCGATCCAGGCGTACTTCATCGCGACCCCTTGGCAAAGCGCGCCGTCGCTTTCCTAAGAAACACTGGGCGTTGCTGCCTCTTGAAGGGTGAAGCCAAATTCTGCAGCACGGCGATGCAGCTGCTTGACGACACGTTTGCGATACTGCTGTTCGTAGTGGTCGGCCCCAGGATCTTGGTAGGCCATGCCGAATCGCATGGCGTTGTAGAAGAGCACCGCGATCTTGCGCGCGGTCGCAGTTACGGCCTTGGCCTTGCCCACGCGGGCGGCCAGCCGGCGATAGAAAGCGCCCAATGCGTTGTTCGTTCGCCCGACAGTTACGGCGGCGAGCCGTAGGTGCGCGCTCACCCCATTTAGAAGACTTTCGGGTACGTGCGGACAGCACCTTGCCACCGCTGATCTTGCACCCCGGCGCTAAGGTCAACCATGATGTGAAGTGCTTGGCTGTTGGCCATTTTCTGAGATCAGTTCCACACTCGGCAACCAAGCGCAGCGCGAGGTAGGGACCAATGCCGTGAATCCGCGTCAGATCCACGCCCGTGAGCAGATATAGCGGTGCCCGGGTATCGAAGGCCACGGCATTGGGCTGCACCGTGTTGTGCCGCGGCTTGGGCAGCGGCTCGACGGGGCTTGGCTTGTCGGCGTTCAATTCGGCCAGCGTGCGTTCGATCTGAGCATCACATTCTGCGAGACGCCCTTGGTAGAAGTCGTACAAGGCCAGCGCCTGCGTCATCTCAAAGAGGTGCTCTGGTTGATAGTTGCCCACCAGCGCGGCTCGCACTGTCATCTTGCTGGCCTTGCAGCGTACGTCACGCATCTTCGCAAGTACGTCTGGGTCGCGCTGGCCCTCGACGATTGCGCGGATGATCTTCATCCCCGTAACGCCGGTCACATCACTGACTACATGGTGCAGTTGGAGATTCATCAACGTGAGCGCCTTCTGCATGTGCTGAATGTGGGCAGCGGCGTAGTCAAGATGGCGCTCGCGCAGCCGCAGGTAAGCCCTCAACGCAGCGATGTCGCGCTCGGGCCGGAAGCTCGCGCGAAGCAGTCCGCATGCATGCAACCTCTGCAGCCACTGCGCGTCGTTCACGTCGCTCTTGCGCCCGGGGACCATGCGTGCCTCGCGTGCATTGGTGACGATGACCTCCAGGCCGTAGCGCTGAAGCACCTCGTACACTGGAATCCAGTACACGCCTGTCGACTCCATCGCCACAGTCTTGATGCCGATAGACACGAGCCAATCCGCCATTCGCTCAATGTCACCGGTGAAGGCCTGAAACGTTTGCACTGACTCCTCGCAAAGCTCGGGGGCAACGCCAACGACATGGAAACGCGAGCCGATGTCGACGCCCGCGGCACGATCATGAATGACGGGAAGGCCCGCCGGTTTGGTGGATCGCCCTGACATGATCACCTCCTGTAGGTTAAGCACGCCGGTCGGGGACTCGGATCAGTTCAATTTCCTAAACGGGGTCACGCAAGGTGCCACCAAAGCCGGGTCCGCAGCTTCCCCTGGGCCAGGTTTCGAGACGGGGACAAATGCCTCCAAAAAGCGAGCGGTCGCTGGCCAGCGCGTAGCCAGTGTAGGCCTGCTGGTGTTTCTACGCAGACGGGCCGTGCGGCATGCACGTGGGCGGTTTCGAAGGATCTCAACATTCAACTTCGCGTCAGCAAGTTCCGGGCGCGGCCGGATGTTCTCCGCCTGCAGTTCGCTCACCGGGCGACGTGTCGGCATGGACGCAGCCCATCAATGGCTTCGGGCCCCGCAACGCCAGTCGCCGCTCGCCGCCACTTCCAGTGGCCCACCGTCGACACCCGCACACCCCAGTCGGCGCGCCGCATCGTGGCTGCCGACTGATTCCGCTAGACATGATGGCCCGTCCTCGGAGGAGGCGGACAGTAGATGGGAGATGGAAGGTCTGCCTCCTGCAGGAGTACCGTGGGTTGCGCACTGCGAGTGCGCCGAGCCACATGCAGAACACCCGAGGGTGTGATCTGCAGCTTTGCACAGGTTGCACAGG
>NZ_JBFTPS010000051.1:0-49222 GCF_056398605.1 Variovorax sp. 01T432 | reverse complement strand
CGCGGCCTCCAGCGCGAAGCCCGTGAGCCCGGCCGCGGCCAGGCGCTGCAGGCCCGCGGCATCGAAGGGGTTGAGCATCCCGATGACGACCGTGCCGGGCTTCATGCGCGCGGCCTCGCCGTCGTCGGGCGCGCGTACCTTCAGCACGACGTCGGCGCCGAAGGCGCCCGCCAGGTCGGTGATCTCCGCCCCCGCCGCCTGGTACGCGGCATCGGTGACGCTGGCCGCAAGGCCCGCGCCCGACTGCACGCGCACCGTGTGGCCTTGGGCCGTGAGTTTCTTGGCTGTCTCCGCGGTCACGGCGACTCGGGTCTCGCCTGGCGCAGTTTCGGCCGGCACGCCTATCAGCATGGACTTCTCCTCAGGGGCAGCGTTGGAATTCGCGCCGAGCTTACATGAAGACGCATCTCTCAAGATACCGGCGCGCCCTTGCGCGATTTCGCGCGATTTGGCGATTTCCGCCTCGCTACACTGGCGCCGCGAGCGACCGGCACACAGATTGCCGGCTCTAAGGAACAACGTTCAGGGGGATAAAAAATGAGAATTGCCGCGCTTGACGACGAGGCGAGCCAGATCGAACTGATCCGGCACACGATGGAGAGCATCGGCCACGAGTGCCACGGCTTCGCGGAGGGCAAGCTGCTGCTGCGCGACCTGCGCCAGCAGACCTACGACCTGCTGATCCTCGACTGGAGCCTTCCCGATGTGCAGGGGCCCCGGGTCGTCCATTGGATCCGCGAAGAACTCAACAGCCGCCTTCCCATTCTTTTCGTGACCAACCGGCGCGAAGAGCAGGACATGGTCGAGGGCCTCGCGGCGGGCGCGGACGACTTCATGGTCAAGCCCATCCGCGTGGCCGAGCTGCAGGCGCGCGTGCGCGCCCTCCTGCGACGCTCCTACCCGACCCGGCACGACGCGGAGCTCGTCTTCGGCGCCTACCGGTTCACGCCGGCGACGCGCGGCTTGCAGATCAACGGCCTGCCGGTCGACCTGAGCCACCGCGAATACGAGCTGGCCTTGTTCCTGTTCCAGAACCTCGGCCGCCTGCTGTCGCGCGAGCACCTGCGAGAGGCCGTCTGGGGCGTGGGCATCGAGACGCCCTCCCGCTCTCTGGACACCCACATCTCGCGCCTGCGGGTCAAGCTCGACCTCCTGCCAGCCAATGGCTTCCTGCTGTCGGCGGTCTATCGTCTGGGCTACCGGCTCGAAGCGATCGACAGCGACCTGCTCGCGCCGATCTACCCCGCGACCGTCACCGCGCCGGAATGAAAGCGCTCGGCTGGCCGCTCACGGCGGTCGCGATGCTGCTCGGCTTCGACCTCGGCAGCGCCCAAGCACAGGCGGCCCCCTCCACGATGGCGCCCGCGCGCGTGGAATTCGTGCAGGGCAAGGCCACCACCCTGCCCGAGGGAAAGACCGTCGCCCCGGGCGCCACGGTCCCCGAAGGCATGCGGCTGCAAGTGCCGGACGACGGCTTCCTCCAACTGCGCCTCGCGGATGGTTCGCTGCTGCGGGTGCTGGCCCGGTCCGACATCCAGATGCGGCGCCTGCGGCGCAACCGCACGACCGGCCGCTCGGAGACGATCGTCGACGTGCGTCGCGGCCAGGTCGAATCGGAAGTCGTCCCGAAGAAGCCGGGCCGGGTGTTCGAGATCAGGGCCCCCGGCGCGGTGGCCAGCGTGCGCGGCACGCGTTTCGCCATGTCGGTCGACCCCGATGGCCGGGTCGGCATCGCGGTGAGCGAAGGCGAGGTGCTCTTGCGCCTGCGCAACAGGAGCCGGGGCGGCCGCGACGCCGCGCTCGCCACCACCGTCACGGCGGGCCAGAGCATCGTGCTCGGCAGCGACGGCCGGCTCGGCCAGCGGCACCCATTGCCCGCCGAACTCGTGAAACGGCACTGATCCAAAACGCCCACACCCGTCCCATGCCCGCCCGCACGCCGCCGGACGCCGACGAAGTTCATGCCGCCTCGAGCCGGGCCCGCGACTGGCTGCGGCGCCACGGCGCATGGCTGCTGCTTGCCGCGGCATTGGTCTGCACAGTGACCGTGCTGACGCTGACCCAGCCCATGCCGCGCGTCGACCGGCTGCTGCAGGACACCGTGAGCGCCGCCCTGGCACCCACGCCTTCGGCGGACATCGTCGTCATCGCAATCGACGAGAAGAGCATCGCCGCCATCGGCCGCTGGCCTTGGCGGCGCGCGCTGCATGCCGAACTCCTGCGCCGCATCGCCGCCCAGTCACCGCGCTGCATCGGCCTCGACCTGCTGTTGACCGAGCCCGACGCGACCCACCCGCTGGACGATGCCGTACTGGCCGAAGCCATGCTCGACAGCGGCTGCGTGGTCCTGCCCATGGCGCTCGGCGACGGCGCGCGCCGGGAGCTGCTGCCGATCCCCACGCTGGCCGCGGCCGCCACGGGAATGGGCCATGCCCATCTCCCGATCGACCAGGACGGCATCGTGCGCGGCGTCTATCTGCGGGAAGGCTTCCCGGGCCGCGCGTGGCCCCACTTCGCGCTCGCGCTGCGCGACGCGGCCGACGCGCACGCCGGGCGGCGCCCCCCGCTGGACCAGCCCGGCCTCGGCACTCCGCCGGACGCCGCCGCCGCGCCGAGCCCCTGGCTGCGCGGCGCCCATGAAATGATCGTGTTCACCCGGGGCTCGGTGCGCTTCGCCACCTATTCCTACATCGACGTGCTGCGCGGCAAGGTGCCGGCCGACGCCTTCCGTGGCCGCCACGTCCTGGTGGGCGCCACCGCCCCCGGGCTGGGCGATGCCCACGCCGTCTCGGCGCCCCGCAGCCCCGGCCTGGTGCCGGGCGTGTTCGTATTCGCCAACGTGCTGCAGGCCGTGCTGGGCGACCACGGCGTGGTGGCGGCCGAGCCCTGGCAGGATCTCCTCTTCAATCTGGTGCCGTTGACGGTGGCGCTCGCCGGCGTCCTGTGGCTGCGCCCGTTCGGCGTGATCGCGCTCGTCGCCGCCATGCTCGCGTTCCAGCTGGGCATCCACATGGCGCGCTCGGTGATCGGCGTGCAGTTCGAGCCCGCCGCCGGCTTCGCCGGCCTGCTGCTGGTGTACCCGCTGTGGAGCCTCATGCGGCTCTCCGCCGCGATTCGCTACCTTCGCCGCGGCACCGAAGAGCTGTGGAGCGACCTCGGCGGCCCGGCGCCCCACGCCCAGCGCCACGTCGGCGATTTCCTCGACCGCCAGATGGCCGCGACCTGGGACGCCGCCCGCCGCATGCGGGATGTGCACCGCTTCGTGCGCGACGGCCTCGACCAGCTGCCCGACGCCACCATCACGCTCAACACGGTGGGCGGCGTGGTCCTCGCCAACCTGGCCGCGCTGGCCTACTGGCAGCGCAGCACGGCCGAGATGCTGGGCCAGGACGCGCATGCGCTGATGGCCGGCATCCGCTGGTGCACGACCGGCGCGCCGATGATGCCCGGCGGCGCGCTGCTCGGGAGCCTGGACCCCATCGTCGGCGAAGGCGAAGACCCGCAGGGCCGCATCCTGCTGCTGCGCTGCGTGCCCTTCTTCGACGCGGGCAACGAGCATGCCGGCTGGATGGTCTCGCTGGTCGACGTCACCGAGATGCGCCGCGCCCAGAGCCAGCGCGACGAGGCCTTGCGCTTCATCTCGCACGATGCCCGCGAGCCTAGCGCGGCGATCCTCACGATCCTGGAGCTTGCGCGGACGAGGCCCGATTCGATGGCCGACGGCAAGCTCCTCCAGCGCATCGAGCGCCATGCGCGCACCGGCCTCGAACTGGCCGACGGTTTCGTCAACCTCGCCCGCGCGGAGGCCGAACCCTTCCGCCCCGACGTGCTCGACCTCGTCGCGCTGCTGCAGCAGACCATCGACGATGCCTGGGCGCACGCGCGCCAGCGCCACGTTCGCGTGCTGCTGGTCGGCTCGCTGGACGAGGCGCTGTGCATCGCGGACCGCAGCCTGCTCACGCGGGCGCTGAGCAACGTGCTGAGCAACGCCCTCAAGTATTCGCCGCCCGGCTTCGACCTGCGCTGCGGCGTGGCCGGCGCAGGGCGCCACTGGCGCATCTCCGTGCAGGACCAGGGACCCGGCATCGCGCCCGAGCTACAGTCGCAGCTGTTCCAGCCTTTTCACCGTCTGCACCACGAGGGCCATCCCGAGGTGCACGGTGTCGGGTTGGGGCTGCTGCTGGTGCGCACCGTGGTGCAACGGCACGGCGGCACGATCGAAATCGACAGCGCGGCCGATGCCGGCTGCACTGTCACCCTGGTGCTGCCGAAGCCGACGGTCGTCGAGCTCGACGCGCTGGCGGGCCTCAAGGAGTGAGCGATTGACGACCCCATCGACCGAGCGCTGGAAACCCAATGTCACCGTGGCCGCGGTGATCGAGCAGGACGGGCGCTTCATGCTCGTGGAAGAAGAGACCGCCGACGGCCTGCGGCTCAACTCGCCGGCCGGCCATCTCGACCCCGGCGAGTCGCCGGCCGAGGGCTGCGCCCGCGAAGCACTGGAAGAAACCGCCCACCACTTCACGCCGACGGCGCTGATCGGCGTCTACATGGCGCGTACCCGCGGCGAGCAGGACATCACCTACCTGCGCTTCGCCTTCTCCGGCACGCTCGGCGCCTTCGAGCCGGGCCGCGCGCTGGACAAGGGCATCGTGCGCACGCTGTGGATGACGGTCGACGAGATCCGCGCGAGCACGCAGCGGCATCGCAGCCCCTTGCTGCTGCAGTGCGTGGAAGACTACCTGGCGGGACGACGCTATCCGCTCGACCTCATCCACCTCGACGAATCGGTGGTGTCGCCGGACGCGCCCTAGGCGGCCGGCGGCGAATCAGCCCACGGCCCGGGCGATGACGCCGCCGCCGAGGCACACTTCGCCGTCATACAGCACCGCCGACTGCCCGGGCGTCACCGCCCACTGCGCTGCGGCGAAGTCGAGTCGGAACGCGCCGTCTGCGCCCTCGCCGAGCGTGCAGCCAGAGTCGGCCTGGCGGTAGCGCGTCTTCGCCGCATAGGCGCCGGCCCGGGGCGCCTCGCCCGCGACCCAGCTCGCATCGTCGGCTTCCAGCGCGGGCGACAGCAGCCAGGGGTGCTCGTGGCCCTGCACCACCCACAGCGTGTTGCTCTCGACATCCTTGCGCGCGACGAACCAGGGTGCGTGCTCGCCGCCGCCGCGCTGAGCGCCCTTGGCCTTGATGCCGCCGATGCCCAGGCCCTGGCGCTGGCCCAGCGTGTAAAAGCTCAGGCCCTGGTGCTCGCCGATGCGGCGGCCGCGCTCGTCCTTGATCGGGCCGGGTTCCTTCGAGATGTAGCGGTTGAGGAATTCGCGGAAGGGCCGCTCGCCGATGAAGCAGATGCCGGTCGAATCCTTCTTCTTGGCGTTGGGCAGGCCGATCTCGTCGGCGATGCGACGCACCTCGGTCTTGCGCAGCTCGCCGACGGGGAACAGCGTCTTCGACAGCTGCTGCTGGTTCAGGCGGTGCAGGAAATAGCTCTGGTCCTTGGCCGGGTCGAGGCCCTTGAGCAGTTGGTGCCGGCCTGTCGCGCCGTCCATCCGGACCCGGGCGTAGTGGCCGGTCGCGATTTTTTCCGCGCCCAGGCGCATGGCGTGATCGAGGAAGGCCTTGAACTTGATCTCGGCATTGCACAGCACGTCGGGGTTCGGCGTGCGGCCGGCCTGGTACTCGCGCAGGAACTCGGCGAACACGCGGTCCTTGTAGTCGGCGGCGAAGTTGACGTGCTCGATCTCGATGCCCAGCACGTCGGCCACGCTGGCGGCGTCGATGAAGTCGATGTTCGACGAGCAGTACTCGCTGTCGTCGTCGTCTTCCCAGTTCTTCATGAAGATGCCGACCACCTCGTGGCCCTGCTGCTTGAGCAGGTGCGCCGTGACGGCGGAGTCGACGCCGCCGCTGAGGCCAACCACGATGCGCTGTTTTTTCATAGGGCCCGCATTGTCCCAGCCCGGCCAAGTCGTTGCCGGGCTACGGGAAATCACCGAGCGAGCGGGGCTGCCCGCGGGCGGGCGGGGCTTTCACAATGGGCTCCCCACAAGGAGCAAGGCATGAACCACCTCAGCGGCATGGACGCATCGTTCCTGCATCTCGAAACGCCTGAATCGCCCATGCACGTGGGCAGCCTGCAACTGCTGGACCTGCCGGCCGGCTACGAGGGGGACTTCGCGGAGGACGCCAAGAAGTATCTGAGCGGCCGTCTGCACCTGGCCTCGGTGTTCGTGCGCAAGCTGGCGATGATGCCCTTCGATCTTGCCAACCCGGTGTGGGTGGATGACGACGACCTGGACCTCGATCACCACATCCACCACGTGATCATGCCGAGGCCCGGCACGCTGGCGCAGCTGGAGCGGCTGGTGGGGCGTCTGCATTCGTCGCTGCTGGACCGCAGCCGGCCGCTGTGGGAGATCCACATCATCGAGGGCCTGCAGACGGGCCAGGTGGCGCTCTACAGCAAGATGCACCATGCGGCGATCGATGGCCAGGCGGGGGTGGCGGTGGCGAAGGCGCTGTTCGACGTTTCGGAGACGCCGTCGGTGGTGAAGGCGCCGCGCGCGACGCGGCGCCGCGACTCGTCGCAGCTGGGGATGGCGGAGCTGGCGAACGCGGCGCTGACGAATACGGTGCGGCAATATGTGAAGCTGATCCAGTCGATCCCGGCCACGGCGAAGGCACTATCGAGCGTGCTGATGCCGGTGTCGGAGGCGACGGGCAAGCGCACGTTCGAGATGCCCAAGGGCTTGAAGACGGCGCCGAAGACGCCGCTGAATGTCTCGATCACGAACCAGCGATCCTTTGCGGGGCGTTCGGTGCCGCTGGCCGAGATCAAGCAGATGTCGAAGGCGACGAGCACGAGCCTGAACGACATCGTGCTGGCGATCTGCGCGGGGGCGCTGCGGCGCTATCTGGCGGACTACGGCTGCAAGCCCGCGAAGCCGTTGATCGCGGCGGTGCCGGTGTCGCTGCGCAGCGAGGGCAACACGGATCTGAACAACCAGGTGTCGGTGATGCTGGTGAGCCTGGCGACGGACATATCGGATCCGCTGGAGCGGCTGGCGGCGATTCATGCCTCCTCGAGCGAGGGGAAGAAGCTGACGGGCAATGTGAAGGCTGCGATACCGACGGACTTTCCCTCGCTGGGGGTGCCTTCGCTGATGTCGGGGCTTGCGTCCTTGTATGGTCGCTCGGGTTTGGCGGACAAGTTGCCGCCGATGGCGAACGTGGCCATCTCGAATGTGCCGGGGCCTTCGTTTCCGCTGTACTTCGCGGGGGCGAAGCTGGCGACGTACTTCCCGGTGTCGATCCCGGGGCATGGGCTGGCGCTGAACATGACGGTGCAGAGCTACAACGGGTCGCTGGAGTTCGGGCTGACGGCCTGTCGTCGCGCGGTGCCGGATGTGGCGGACCTGGGGGACTATGTGTTGGCAGAGCACAAGAAGCTGCTGTCGCTGATTCTCGCGGGGGCTGGGGCGGAGGCTCCTGCGCCAGTCGAGAAGGCAGCGCCGGTGGCGGTCGCTCATGCTGCTGCGAAGCCGAAGCCTGCAGGGAAGAAGGTCGTCGCGAAGGCAGCTCGAGCGAAGGCTATGGCGCGCAAACCGACTACGAAGCCAGCAGGCAAGCGGACCGCTGCACTGAACTGAGACTCAGGTCAAAGAGCGTGCGACGTGTGCGCGCAATGGATAAGCGCCCGGCATGGGATGCCGCAATTGCTCGCGTGGTGTGGACGTAGGCGCTGTGTACGTCGCGCAAGTTGTCGACTTCGTCTGTCGCTTGGAAGGCAAGGGACTTGGCGTTTCGCAGATGCGATGTGAGCGACTCGATCGCCGATTCGAAAGAAGACGAAGAGGTGGAAGATTGCGCGAACGCGCAGGTGCAACCAGCCATGAATGGCCTCCTGGCTACGGTTTGACAGAACCGAAGCGCGGCGATGCAAAGGGGAAGGGCACACCACCCGCCCCCGCGCCCCCGACGAAGGAACGCCTCTTAGTCCTTCAGCCCAGCCAAGATCTCATACGACTTCAACCGCGACTGATGATCAAAGACCTGCGAGGTGATCATCAACTCATCAGCCCCAGTACGCTGCACAAACTCCTGCACTTTCGCCCGGACAGTCTCAGGCGCACCCACGGCAGAGCAGGACAGCACCGAATCCAGCAGTGCATTCTCCGCAGGCCCCACCTTCTCGCGATACCCGGCAACAGGCGGCGGCAGGCGCCCCGGCCTCCCGCTGCGCAGGTTCACGAAGGCCTGCTGCCACGACGTCGCCTTGAACGCCGCCTCTTCATCCGTGTCCGCGGCGAACACGTTGAAGCCCAGCATCACATAGGGCTTGTCCAGCTGCGCCGACGGCTTGAAGGTCTCGCGGTAGATGCGGATCGCCTGCATCAGCTGCTGCGGCGCGAAGTGCGAGGCGAAGGCATAAGGCAGGCCCAGATGCGCCGCCAGCTGCGCGCCGAAAGTGCTCGACCCGAGGATCCACACCGGCACCTCGAGCCCCCGCCCCGGCACCGCCATCACCGGCTGCCGAGGCGTCTTCGACATGAAGTCCATCAGCTCGACCACGTCCTGCGGAAACTGGTCGGAGTCCGACTGCAGGTCGCGCCGCAGCGCCTGCGCCGTGCGCTGGTCCGAACCCGGCGCGCGGCCCAGGCCCAGATCGATGCGGCCCGGATAGAGCGACTCCAGCGTGCCGAACTGCTCCGCAATCACCAGCGGCGAATGGTTGGGCAACATCACGCCGCCCGCGCCGATGCGAATCGTCGACGTGCCGGCACCGATGTATGCCAGCAGCACCGCCGTGGCCGCGCTCGCGATGCCCGGCATGCCATGGTGCTCCGCCAGCCAGTAGCGCCGGTAGCCCAGGCGCTCCCCATGCTGCGCCAGACTGAGCGAATTGCGGAACGACTGCGCGGCGTCGCTGCCTTCGGTGATGGGGGAGAGATCGAGGATGGAGAACGGGACCATGGCGCTAACTTTGCCCGAATCCCCCGCCTTCCGGTGGCGAAGGGATATTGCGCGGCGCCCGATGAAAATCCACCTCCCGCGCATCGAAGGCCTTGACGATCTGCCGCGCCAGTGCCAGCAAGGGCCCCTTCAGCTCCGCCGTCACGTCACTCACCGACTCCTCCGAAGACACGCTGACATTGAGCACATGCGGCCGCTCGTTCTCCAGCAGCAAGGGCGTCGCCAGCGCCACGATCTCCGGCTGCCACGATGCCACGCACCAGCCGCGGCGGCGCACGCTCTCGATCGCCTTGTCGATCTCCTTGCGCAACCGCGGCCAATCGGCACGGCGCGCCTCGAACTCATCGAACAGTTCGAGGCGCCGGGCCTCCGGCGCGACCGCGAGCCAGGCACGGCCGAGCGAAGTGAGCTCGATCGGCACCCGCTGCCCGCTCACCACATTGCGCAGCGACATGCGCCGGTTGTAGCGGATCGACTCCAGATACAGCATCTCCGAACGATCGGCCACCGCCAGCCCGACGTTGATGCGCATCTTCTCCGCCAGCGCGCGCATCAGCGGCGCCGCCACATGCAGCACCGCGGAACCCGTGCGCATCGCGTGCGCGAGGCTCAGCACCGGCGCTGCCAGCCGATAGGCGCGCGCCGAGCGGTCATGCTCCAGCAAGCCGGCGCCCACCAGCGTCTGCGTCAGCCGGCTCACGGTCGCCGGCGACAGCCCGGTCCGCTCCGCCAGCTCGCCATTGCCGAGCAGCGTGGAACCGGGCTTGAAAGCCCGCAGGATCTCGACCCCGCGTTCGAGGGAACGGTTCGATGTCGTCGCCATCAGGTTATTTTCATTTCCATCCAGTGGAATGGGGCAGGTGCGTCCATGGAGTATGCGACCTAAGCTTTGGGCACGCTGAATCCCCGAGACAGCCATCCAGAAAGCGAGACAACCATGCAAGCATCCCTGCGCCGCCGCGCCCTCTGCCTGGGCGCCGCCGCCCTCACCGGCCTCATGGGCCTGGCCTCGTCACCGGCCCTCGCCGCCTTCCCCGACAAGCCTTTCCGCATCATCGTTCCCTTCGCCCCCGGCGGCGGCACCGACGCCATCACCCGCTCCCTCAGCATCGGCCTGGCACAGGCACTGGGCCAACCCGTCATCGTCGACAACCGGCCCGGCGCCGGCACCATCATCGGCACCGACGCGGTCGCCAAGAGCGCGCCCGACGGCTACACGATGGTGATGGCGACCTTCGCCCACGCCGTGAACCCCTCCCTGCAGCCCAAGCTGCCCTACGACACCGACAAGGCCTTCGCGCCGGTGGCGCTGATCGGCGTGTCGCCCAACGTGCTGGTGGTGCGCATCGACCGGCCCTACAAGACGGTCGCCGACCTGATCGCCGCGGCCAAGGCCAAGCCCAACACCTTGACCTTCGCCTCACAGGGCAACGGCACCTCTGCCCATCTGGCCGGCGAACTGTTCAAGTCGCTCGCCAAGGTCGACATCGCCCATGTGCCCTACCGCGGCGCCGGTCCGGCCATGACCGACCTGCTCGGCGGGCAGGTCGACATGATGTTCGCCACCGCCGCGGCGGCGCGCCCCTTCGTCGCCAGCGGCAAGATGCGCGCGCTGGCGGTGACGACGGCGCAGCGCTCGCCCGCCTATCCGGGTGTGCCCACGCTCGCCGAGGCCGGCGTGCCCGGCTACGCCGCGGAGAGCTGGTACGGCCTCTACGCCGCGGCCGGCACCCCCAAGGACGTGATCGCCAGGCTCAACGCCGCGGTACGCAGCGCGGTCAAGGCCGAAGCCTTCGTCAAACAGACCCAGTCGGAGGGCCTCGCGGTCAACGTCGGCACACCCGAGGAGCTCGACCGCTACGTGCGCGCCGAGGAAGTGCGCTGGCGCAAGGTCGTCAAGGACGGAAACATCACGACCGACTGAAGAACAGACAGCACAAGAGAACACCCATGACCACCACAGCCACCACTCTCATCGATCTCCAGGTCCAGTCGGGCATCGCCACGCTGACGCTCAACCGCCCCGAGAAACGCAATGCGATCAGCGACGCGATGCGCACCGAACTCATCCTCGCGCTCGAACAGGTCGCCGGCGACGCCACAATCCGCGCGCTCGTCCTCACAGGCAACGGCAAGGGCTTCTGCGCCGGCGGCGACGTGGCCGGCATGCAGCGGCGCATGGACGCACCGCAAGGCGAGATCGGCTTCAACGGCTGGACCCGCCAGCAACGCGTGCACCACTCCGTCTCGCTGCTGCACACCCTGCCCAAGCCGGTGATCGCGGCGGTCAACGGCTCCGCCAACGGGCTGGGCGCCGACATGGCGCTGGCCTGCGACTTCGTCATCGCCTCCGAAGAAGCCAGCTTCACCTGGAGCTACATCAAGCGCGGCCTGATTCCCGATGGCGGCGGCATGTACTTCCTGCCCCGGCGCGTGGGCCTGTCGCGCGCCAAGGAACTGATCTTCAGCGGCCGCAAGGTCGAAGCCGCCGAAGCGCTGCAGCTGGGCATCGCCGACCGCGTGAGCCGCGCCGACACGCTGCTCGCCGACGCGCAGGCCTGGGCGGCCGAACTCACGCACGGCTCGGCCGCGGCGATCGCGCTGGGCAAGACCATCCTCAACCAGAGCTTCGAGCTGCCGGCCGAACAGGTGTTCGCGCAGGGCAGCCAGGCGCAGGGCATCTGCTACACGACGCAGGCGCATCGCGACTCGGTCCTCGCCTTCCTGGCCGCCAGCAGCAGCGCGAAGGGGAAGGCCGCATGAACGACGCCATCTCGCGCCTGCTCAAGCCGCGCAGCGTGGCGGTGATCGGCGCCTCCGCCGACCCGGGCAAGACCGCCGGCCGCCCGGTCGCCTACCTGACCAAGCACGGCTTCAGCGGGGCAATCTATCCGGTGAACCCGCGCGCCGATCTCATCGGCGGCCTCAAGAGCTACCCCGACGTGCAGTCGCTGCCCGAGGCGCCGGACGTCGGCATCGTGCTGCTGGGCGCGGAGCGCGCGCACGAGGCCGTGCGCGACCTGGCCGCGCGCGGCACCTCGGCGGCGATCGTGCTGGCGAGCGGCTACACCGAGGTCGGCGAGGAAGGCGCGCGCCGCCAGCAGCAACTGCTGGAAGCCGCCGGCCGCATGCGCGTGCTCGGCCCCAACACCATCGGCCTGGTCAACCTGACCGACAACATCACGCTCTCGGCCACCGGCGCGCTGGAGATGGAAGGCTTCCAGGCCGGGCACATCGGCGTGGTCTCGCAGAGCGGCGGCATCCTCGGAGCGCTGCTGTCGCGCGCGGCGGCACGCGGCATCGGGCTGTCCAAGCTGATCTCCACCAGCAACGAGGCCGACCTCGAAATGGCGGATTTCATCGACCACCTGGCCGACGATGAAGCCACCTCCGTCATCGCGCTCTACATGGAAGGAGTGCGCAACCCCGCGAAGTTCCGCGCCGCCGCGCTGAAGGCCGCGCGCAAGGGCAAGCCGGTGGTGGTGTTCAAGATCGGCCGCTCCGAGGCCGGCGCCAGCGCCGCCGTGTCGCACACGGGCGCGCTCGCCGGCGCGGACCGCATGTACGACGCGCTGTTCCGCGAAGTCGGCGCGATCCGCGCCCAGACCTTCGCCGACCTGCTCGACATTCCCGCCGCGCTGGCGAGCTCGCGCGTGCTGCGCGGCCGCCGCGTCGCGGTGCTGACCTCGACCGGCGGCGCGGGCACGCTGGTGGCCGACAGCCTCGGGACCGCGGGCTTCGAGACGCCGGCACCGGATGCGGCCACAGCGGCCGCCCTGCGCGCGCTCCAGTCGGGCGACCACGCGGTGCTCGACCGCAACCCGATCGACGTCACGCTCGCCGGCCTGCAGCCCGCGCTGCTGCGCGGCGCGATCAAGGCGCTGCTGGCGAGCCCGTCCTATGACGCGGCGGTGGTGATCGTCGGCTCCTCCGGCCTCGCGATGCCCGACCTGATGGCCGACGCCATCAACGACTGCCTGCCGGGCAGCGACAAGCCGCTGATCGTCTACGTGAGCCCGCACGCCCCCGGCATCGCGAGCCTGCTGAACCAGCGCGGCGTGCCGGCCTTCATGGCGCCGGAGAGCTGCACCAGCGCGCTGGCCGCCATGCTCGAGCGCGCCCGCTGGACCGAACCTGCCGCCGGCTTCGAACTGCCGCCCGCGGCACGCACCGCCGACGTGCCCGGCGGATCGCTGGACGAAGCGCAGGCCAAGCAGCTCTTCGCCCGCTTCGGCGTGCCCTGCGTGCGCGAGATCGTCGTCTCGGACGCGCAAGAGGCGCAGCGCGCGGCGCGCGAGCTCGGCGGCTCGGTCGTTCTCAAGATCCTGTCGTCCGAGATCACGCACAAGAGCGATGTCGGCGGTGTCGCGGTCAACGTGAGCGCGGAGGCCATCGGCGCCCGGCTCGAACGCATGGCCGGCGAGGTCGAGACCCGCGCCGGCGTGCGGCCGAAGCAGTTCCTGGTGCAGGAGATGGTGAGCGGGGGCGTGGAGCTCATCCTCGGCTTCCACCGCGATCCGCTGGGCTGCGCCATCCTGCTCGGCATGGGCGGCGTCACGGCCGAGCTGCTGAAGGACACGACCCTGCGCATGCTGCCGCCCACCGGACTGTCCCGCGCGGAGGCCGAATCGCTGGTGCGCGAACTCAAGACCTGGCCGCTGCTCGACGGCTTTCGCGGCCGGCCGGTGTGCGACGTGCACGCGCTGGTCTCGGCGATCGTCGCGTTCTCGCGGATGGCCGCGGCACTGGGAGACCGCCTCGTCGAGGCGGAGATCAATCCCGTTTTCGTCCTGCCCCAGGGGCAGGGCGTGCGCGCGGCCGACGGCGTCGCCGTGCTGACCCGCTGATCCACGACAACAACACAAGAAGGCAAGACCATGAATCCCAAGACCCACACGAGCCTCTCGCGCCGCCGTTTCAACGCCACGATCGGCGCCGGCCTCGCGCTGTCGGCACTGCCGCTGGCGGCCAGCGCGCAGACCTTTCCCTCCAAGCCCATCCGCATCATCGTGCCCTTCTCGGCGGGCGGCCCGACCGACCTGATGGCGCGCGCCATCGGCAAAACCCTGTCGACCAACATGGGGCAGCCGGTGATCGTCGACAACCGGCCCGGCGGCGGCGGCGTGATCGGCATGACCGAGGTCACGCGCTCGCCGGCCGACGGCTACACGATGGTGTTCCCTTCGATCCTCGCCGTGACCAATCCGGCGCTGATGAGCAACTATCCCTTCGACACCCTGCGCGACTTCCAGCCGCTCACGGTGGTGGGCTTCATTCCGCATGCGGTGGTGGTGCGACCGGACTTCCCGGCGAAGAACCTGCAGGAATTGGTGGCGATGGCCAAGGCCAAGCCGAACAGTCTCTCCTACGGCTCCTCGGGCAACGGCACCTCGGCCCACCTGGGCGGCGCGCTGTTCGCCAGCCGCGCCGGCATCCAGGTCACCCATGTGCCCTACCGCGGCGCGGGCCCCGCGGTGCAGGACCTGATGGGCGGGCAGATCCAGTACATGTTCCTCGACATGAGTTCGGCGCTGGCGCAGATCAGGGCGGGCAAGCTGCGCGCCCTGGCGGTGGCGCCGGCGAAGCGCTTCTCCGGCCTGCCCGACGTGCCGACGGTGGCCGAGCAGGGCTACCCCGGCTTCGACGTGCACGGCTGGTACGGGCTGCTGCTGAAGGCGGGCACGCCGGCGCCGATCGTCCAGCGGCTCTACACGGAGGTCAAGCGTGCGCTCGACACCAAGGAGGTGCGCGACATCTTCCAGGCGCAGGGCATCGAGCCCGGCGGCATGCCGCCCGCGCAGTTCACGACGCTGGTGCGGGACGACCTCGCGCTCTGGCAGCGCACTGTCAAGCAGCTGAACATCACGCTCGAGTAAGGAAGCGAGTCCACCATGCGCATCGTCATCCCCGACGACTACCAGGACTGCGTCCGCACGCTCGACTGCTTCGGCAGGCTCGCGGGCCACCAGGTCACGATCCACAACGACACGGTGAGCGGCACCGACGCGCTGGCCGCGCGCTTCGCCGATGCCGAGGCCATCGTGCTCACGCGCGAACGCACGCGCATCGACGCCGCGCTGCTCGATCGCCTGCCGCGGCTGCGCCTGATCAGCCAGACCGGCAAGCTGGCGGGCCATGTGGACCTGGCCGCGTGCACGGCGCGCGGCATCGTCGTGGCCGAGGGCAGCGGGGCCGGCTCCGCCACCGCCGAGCTGAGCTGGGCACTGGCGCTGGCCAGCCGGCGGCATCTGGTCGCCGAGGCCAACCGCCTGCGCCAGGGCCTGTGGCAGGGCCACCTGGGCCAGCAGCTCGGCGGGCAGCGCCTGGGCGTGTGGAGCTACGGCCGCATCGGGCGCCAGGTGGCCGCCTATGGCCGCGTCTTCGGCATGAAGGTGTGGGTGTGGGGCCGAGAGGCCTCGACGGCCGATGCGCGCAAGGACGGTTTCGAGGTGGCGCCCTCGCGCGAGGCCTTCTTCGCCGAGAGCGACGTGATCAGCCTGCACGTGCGGCTCAGTGCCGCGACCACGGGCCTCGTCACGGCGCAGGACCTGGCGCGCATGAAGACCAGCGCGCTGCTCGTGAACACCAGCCGCGCCGAACTGGTCGCCCCCGGGGCGCTGGAGCATGCGCTCGCGCGGGGCCGGCCCGGCTTCGCGGCGATCGACGTGTTCGAGCAGGAGCCGGTGCTCGGCGCCGACCATCCGCTGTTGCGCCTGCCCAATGCCCTGTGCACGCCGCACATCGGCTACGTCGAGAAGGACAACTACGAGCGCTACTTCGGCATCGCCTTCGAGCACATCAACCGCTTTGCCGAGGGCACGCTGACGGATGCCGTCAACCCCGAGGCGCTGCCGGGCCGCCCGGCGCCTTGACCCGTTGCCGGCCGTGGCCAGCCGCAAGCAGGTACGCTTGCGGCCATGGCAGCGCGCATCTTCGTCCACCTCTTCACCGCGATCCTGGCGCTCGCGCTGGGCGGCTGCGGATCGCTTCCCTCGCGCGTCGAGCGCCCGGTATCGAGCAGCCTGCAGGCCACGCCGGCGCAGAGCCCTCTCGCCGCGCTGGCCGCCGCCCAGATGCCCGAGGGCGCGCCCTCGGCCTTCCGCCTGCTGCCCCTGGGCCCCTACGCGCTGGACGCGCGGCTGCAGCTGATCCGCCGCGCCACGCGCACGCTGGACCTGCAGTACTACATCTTCGAGAACGACGAGTCGGGGCGCGCCGTCTTCAGCGCGCTGCGGGATGCGGGCGAGCGCGGTGTGCGCGTGCGGCTGCTGCTCGACGACCTGAACACCGCCCACGCCGAAGAACTGCTGCACGCGCTGGCGGCCGTGCCGAACATGGAAATCCGGCTGTTCAACCCCTTCTGCTGCGCGCGCGGCGGCGTCCTGGGCCGCTTCATGACCTCGCTGGGCGACCTGTCCAGGCTGGACCACCGGATGCACAACAAGCTGCTGATCGCCGACGGCGCCCTGGCCATCGTCGGCGGGCGGAACATCGCGGATGAGTACTTCACCCTGAGCCCGGGCGCGAACTTCATCGACCTCGACGCCATCGCCGCCGGCCGGGTCGTGCCGCAGCTGGGCACGATCTTCGACCGCTACTGGAACAGCCGCCAGTCCTACCCGGCCGCGTATTTCGGCGGGCGGCGCGAGCCGGATGCGGTCGCCCGCGCGCTGCTCGACAAGCTGCTGCCCCCGGGCACGGACATCCGGCTCGACCTGCCGGAGAAAGACCTGCTGGGCCGCGAGCCGGTCGGCAAGGAATTGGCGGCCAACCGCCTGAGCCTGGTGGGCGGCGTCGCCTACGCGGTGGCGGATCGCCCTTCCAAGCGGCTGGATGCGCCGGAGGTGATGGAGACCACGACCCTGATGTCGGGCGCCGTGAGCCAGATGGAGGGTGCGCGCTCCGAACTGGTCGTGACCTCGCCCTACCTCGTGCCGGGCAAGCGGGGCATGGCGGTGATGCAAAGCCTGGCGCGCAAGGACGTGAAGATGACCGTCGTCACCAACTCGCTGCGGGCCAACGATTCGCTCTTCGTCTACTTCGGCTATTCGCGCTACCGCAAGCCCATGGTGCGCCTGGGCGTCGACCTGTACGAAGTGAGCGCGACCACATCGAGCGCCAACAAGCTCGGCTTCGGCAGTTCCTCGCAGGGCCGGCTGCACGCGAAGCTGGCCGTCATCGACCGCGAGACGGTGCTGCTGGGCTCGCTCAACCTCGACCCGCGCTCGGCGCGGAAGAACACCGAGGTCGGCGTCGCCATCGACAGCCGCCCGCTGGCGGAAGAGGCGCTGCACATCGTCGACGCCATGAAGGCCGATGCCTATGCGGTGCGGCTCGGTGCACAGGGCAACCGGCTGGAGTGGCTGTCGCCCGGCGAGGGCGACGAGCCGCCGCTGGAGGACGAGCCGGGGGTTTCGCCGCTCACCGTGCTGCAGCGGCTGCTGCTGGATCCGCTGGTGCCGGAGGATTTGCTGTGAAATCCACGCCGGCGTCCGCGCGTCTGTCGTGCTTCCCAGCCGCCGTCGCAGGAAACCCAGCCCCCACCCGCGGCAGTTAAGATCCCCCATCCATGCCCCGCTGGCTCGTCGCTTCCATTCTCGCCATCGTGCTGTCTTGCTGCGGCCTGGCCGCGCTTGCGCAGAATCTGGCGAATGCGAGCCTGAATCTCCATGGCGGAAACAGCCAGATGCAGGTGTGCGACGGCCATCCGGACCCGGTGTCGGAGGGCACGTCGCCGACGGACAAGGCACAGGCCGTCGACCTCTGCGACGCCTGTGACGATTCGCCGTCCCACGACGAGGCCGGCTCCGACCACGTGGCGGCCGTCGACGGCGGGCACCGCGCATCCGGTCCGTTCGCGCACTCGGAAGCGCCACGGGGGCTCGCCTTGACGCCCTCGCTGTCGCCGTTCCTCGAACGGCCCAAGCGGCCTCCCCGCGGCACCGCTTTCAGCGCATAGGCCTGCGAGCCTTGCCGCGGCCGAGCGCTGTCGGCTCCCGCCTCCCCGCTTCGACCGCCTCCGGGCGGTTCCATGTTCGGCCGCCGCGCGTGTCGGCATCCGTTTCCATTCCGTTCTTCCAAGGAACAACCATGTTCAACAGTCAAACTGCCTACCACCCGGCGCTCGACGCGCCACTCGCTTCCGCCGAGCAACGCAACCGCGTTCTTCGCAATACCTACTGGCTGCTGGCCCTGTCGATGGTGCCCACCGTGCTCGGCGCATGGCTCGGCGTCTCGACCGGCCTCGCGCGCGCCATGTCCCCGGGCGTCGGCCTCGTCGTCTTTCTGGCGGGCGCCTTCGGCTTCATGTTCGCCATCGAGAAGACCAAGGACTCAGCCGCCGGCGTGCCCGTGCTGCTGGGCTTCACCTTCTTCATGGGCGTCATGCTGTCGCGGCTCGTGGGAACGGTGCTCGGCCTGTCCAACGGCGCAAGCCTGGTCATGACCGCATTCGCGGGAACCGGGGCGATCTTCCTGGGCATGGCTTCGCTGTCGTCGATCATCCAGCGCGATCTCTCGTCGATGGGCAAGTGGCTCTTCATCGGCGCCATCCTCCTGCTCGTGGCCGGCATCGCCAACTTCTTCATCCAGTCGAGCGCGCTGATGATGACGCTGTCGGTCGCGGCGATCGGCATCTTCTCGGCCTTCATCCTGCATGACCTGAAGCGCGTCAAGGACGGCCTGGAAACCAACTACATCACGGCCACGCTGGGGGTGTACCTCAGCCTCTACAACGTGTTCCAGTCGCTGCTGGCCCTGCTCGGCCTCGCAGGGGGCCGGGACGAATAGCCACACGATCTCACACGGGAGACTTCGATGCGCCTCACAACCAAGGGCCGCTTTGCGGTGACCGCGATGATCGACGTCGCATTGCACGGACGAAAGGGTCCGGTCAATCTGGCCTCGATCAGCCAGCGCCAGCGGATTTCACTCTCTTACCTGGAACTGCTGTTCGCCAAGCTGCGCCGCTGCAAGCTGGTCGAATCGACGCGCGGACCGGGCGGCGGATACTCGCTCGCCCGCAAGCCGCAAGACATCACGGTCGCGGACATCGTCCTTTCGATCGAGCAGGACCGCCCCGCCGCGGTCCCACGGCTGCAGGGGGCGGAGGCCGGAGACAAGGTCGGCCGCTACACCACGGATGAACTCTGGGCCTCCGTGAACCTTCGCGCGGTGGAGTTCCTGGATTCGATCACGCTCCAGAGCTTGGTCGAGGGCCAGGAGGCCCGGCGCAAGGAGACCGACGCCCGGCCGGCCGACAGACGATCGGCGGCCCGTCTCGCGCCCGTCAAGCCGCCGCCGGTCAACGCGCCGAACTCGGTGTTCGCGCTCGGCGTGCGCGCGCTGGCCAAGCGCTGAACCGGCTCAGGCCTTGCGGCCGCACTCGAAGAGGAACCACGTGCGCCGCTCCGCCTCGTCGATCCACACCTCCAGCAGGCTGGCGGTCGCGACGTCGTTGGCTTCGTCGCACAGCGCGTGCGTTTCGCGCATGAAGGCCGAGAGGCGCTGGTTGTCCTCGCGCAGTTCGGCCAGCATGTCGCCCGGGGTGACGAAATCGGCATCGTTGTCCGCAAGCCGCTGCAGCCGGGCGATATGGCCCGTGGAGCGCAGCGTCGTGCCGCCCAGCTTGCGCGCGCGCTCGGCAATGGGATCGGTGATCGCGAAGATCTCGTTGGCCTGCTCATCGAGCATCAGGTGGTAGTCGCGGAAATGCGGGCCCGACATGTGCCAGTGAAAATTCTTGGTCTTCAGGTACAGCGCGAAGGTGTCGGCCAGCAACACGTTGAGTTCGGCGGAGATGTCGCGGGCGGCATCGGGGCCCAGGTCGTTGGGTGTGTGCAGCGGCGCCATCCGGCGTGCCGTGGTGGTCTTGAGGTCTTTCATGGGCGTTCGCTTTCCTTGAATGGACTGGAGGAGGTTGTCGAGGCCTTCTGACTGTCAGGCGAATGCATTGCACACGAATTGCGGCGAAAGCGCCACCGGTTGCAGATGAAACCGTCGGTTGAAAAAGCCGCGCGGCGCCGCCACCTCATTCGCTTCTACCCACTGAAAGAGGCGCTTCATGGGCGCACGCGACGACTTCCTTCTCGATTCCTACTCGACCACGGTGGCACAGGTTGCCGAGACCGCGAGCGCGGCGGTCGCTCACATCAAGGTCCGCAAGCAGGGGCAGCGCGGCGGGGCCGGCGCGCAGGGCAGCGGCTCCGGGTTTCTCTTCACGCCCGACGGGTTTTCACTCACGAATGCGCACGTCGTCGAGGGCGCAACCGAGTTGCGCGCGGCTTTCGCGGATGGCACGGAGGGTCCCGCCCGCCTCATCGGCCTGGACGCATCGACGGACATCGCCGTGCTGCGCCTCGAGTCGCATCCCTCGGTGTTCCTGCCGCTCGGCAGCTCCGCCCGCCTGCGGCCCGGCCAGGTCGCGGTGGCCGTGGGCAATCCGCTGGGCTTCGACTTCACCGTCACGGCGGGGATCGTCAGCGCCCTGGGACGCAGCCTTCCCTCGCGCGGCGGCCGCCTGATCGAGGATGTCATCCAGACTGATGTGGCGCTCAATCCCGGCAATTCGGGCGGCCCTCTGCTCGACAGCGCGGCGCAGGTCATCGGCGTGAACACGGCGGTGATCCCGTCGGCGCAGGGCCTGAGTTTCGCGGTCGCGAGCGACACGGCGCGCTGGGTAGCCGGTGAGCTGATGCGTCATGGCGCCGTGCGGCGCGGCAGGCTGGGCGTGCAGTGCGCGGCGGTGGCGCTGCCGCGGCGCTGGGTGCGGGAAAACGAGTGGCCGGTCTCGACCGGTGTCCGCGTGGTCGAGGTCGTCGCCGGCTCGGCGGCGGCCCGCGCCGGCCTGCACGGTGGCGACATCCTGGTGGGTTGCGATGGGCTGCCCCTGGCGCAGCTGTCGGACCTGCTCAAGCGCCTCGCGGGCGAGGGCTATGGCCGCCCGATGCTGCTCAAGCTGCTGCGGCCGGTGGCCGGCACGCTGACGCCCTTCTATCTCACGGCGACGCCGGAGGCCTGAGCAGGCCACCCGGACGCGGCAGGTCAGAAGGGAATGTCGTCGTCCATGTCGTCGAAGCCCGACGACGATTTGGCCGGAGCCTGACGCGCCGCCGGCGCGGCCGCCGGTGCGCGCGGAGCCGCAGCGGGCGGACGCGAGTAACCACCGCCGCCGCCACCGCCACCGCCTTGCGAATACCCGCCGTCGTCTTCGCCGCCCGAAGGGCCGCCCTGGCCCTGGCGGCTGCCCAGCATCTGCATCTGGTCGACGCGGATGTCGGTCGCGTACTTCTCGACGCCATCCTTGTCGTTGTACTTGCGCGTGCGGATCTGGCCTTCGACGTAGATCTGCGAGCCCTTGCGCAGGTATTGCGCGGCGATTTCGGCCAACCGGCCGTTGAACACGAGGCGGTGCCACTCGGTGGCCTCGCGCATTTCGCCGCTTTGCTTGTCTTTCCACTTGTCGGTGGTGGCGAGGGTCGCATTGCAGACCTGGTCGCCGCTCGGGAAGGTACGTGTTTCCGGATCGCGCCCGAGATTGCCGACGAGGATGACTTTGTTGACCGATGCCATGTGCACTGCCCCTGATGAATGGTGAAAGGAGAAGGAAACAGAGGATTGTGCCGCATGCAGGCGGGCGGGAGAGGTCGGCGAGAATCGCCCGCTGTCATGAACCGCGAACCCGACTTCCTGGAAAACCTGCGCGCCGAGCTGTCGAGTTGGCGCCTCTGGTTCGACCGCGCCATCGTGCTCGCCTACGCGGTGGTCGCGGGCCTTTTCGTTGTCGCCTTCACCATGGCGAGCGACCGGGCCTTCTCGCTGTTCCGAAGCCTCTACAGCGCCCACCCGTGGGTTGTCCTGCTCTGGACGCCCGCCGTCACGACGGGCATCGTCTGGGCCACACGGCGCTGGTGCCCGGGGGCGGCCGGCTCCGGCATTCCGCAAGTCAAGGCCGTGCTCGACCCGGCCGTGSCGCCCGAACGGCGCGGGCGGCTGGTCTCGCTGCGGCTGGCCCTCGCCAAGGTCGGGCTCGCGGTCGCGGGCTTCGGCGCAGGCCTGTCGATCGGCCGCGAAGGGCCGTCGGTGCAGGTCGCGGCGGGTGTGATGCAGCATGCGCGGCGCTGGCTTTCACCCGGCACGACGATCGATGCGCGCGCGCTGCTGCTGGCCGGCGGCGCGGCCGGCATTGCCGCCGCCTTCAATGCACCGCTCGCGGGCGTCGTGTTCGCGATCGAGGAGCTCTCGGGCCGATTCGAGGCGCGCACCAGCGGGCTGATCATCACGGCGATCGTGCTGGCGGGCCTGGTCGCGGTCTCGGTGTTCGGCAACCTCAGCTACTTCGGCATCATCCGGACGCCTCATTTCGGCTGGGAGGCGCTGTGGCCGGGCCTTCTGGTGGCACTCGTGGCCGGGCTGGCTGGCGGCGTCTTCTCCAGACTGCTGGCCGCCTCCCTCACCGGCGCCCCGGGCCGGATGAACCGCTTGCGCGCGCGCTGGCCGGTGCGTTTCGCGGCGGCCGGCGGGCTGGCGGTGGCCGTGATCGGGCTGGCGACGGGCGGCGTGAGCTTCGGCTCGGGCTCCGAAGCCGTGAAGTCGATGATGGCGGGCCACGACGGGCTCACCCCGCTCTACACCCTGCTCAAGTTCATCGCCACCTGGCTGACGGCCTGGTGCGGCGTGCCGGGCGGCATCTTCGCGCCCGCGCTGTCGATCGGCGCCGGCATGGGCGACGCCATCTCGCGCTTTGCCGGACCCGCGCTCGGCCCGGCCTTGATCGCCATGGGCATGGCCTGCTTCCTGGCGGCCGTGACGCAGGCGCCGCTCACCGCCTTCATCATCGTGATGGAAATGGTCGACGGGCATGCCATGGTGCTGAGCCTCATGGCCTCGGCCATGCTGGCGAGCCTGATCTCGCGAATGATCAGCCGGCCGCTCTACGAGACCCTGGCCGCGCACATGGTGGCCGCGGCGGCCGGCCCCGCGGCGGCGGCGGAATCCCCCGACGGGCCCTGAAATCGCCGGGCACGTATCATGCTCGGTTGCCCAAAACCGACACATCAGTGAATTCATCCCCCCTGGAAGCCGCGGATCCGGCGGATCGCGCGGACAGCGCCTACCTCGGCGCGGCGCTCGCGCAGCAGCGCATCAGCATCCGCGGCGCGCGCACGCACAACCTCAAGAACTTCGACCTCGACATCCCGCGCAACCAGCTGGTGGTGATCACCGGCCTGTCGGGCTCGGGCAAGTCGAGCCTCGCGTTCGACACGCTCTATGCCGAAGGCCAGCGCCGCTACGTCGAGAGCCTGTCGGCCTATGCGCGGCAGTTCCTGCAGCTCATGGACAAGCCCGACGTCGACGTGATCGAGGGCCTGTCGCCCGCGATCAGCATCGAGCAGAAGGCAACCAGCCACAACCCGCGCTCCACCGTGGGCACCGTGACCGAGATCCACGACTACCTGCGCCTGCTGTATGCCCGCGCCGGCACGCCCTACTGCCCCGACCACCACCTGCCCCTGCAGGCGCAGACGGTGAGCCAGATGGTGGACGCGGTGATGGCCATTCCCGACGAACCGCGCCTGATGATCCTCGCGCCCGTGGCACGCGAGAAGAAGGGCGAGTTCCTCGAACTCTTCGCCGAAATGCAGGCCGCCGGCTACGTGCGCTTCCGCGTCGACGGCGAGACCTTCGAATACAACGACCTGCCCAAGCTCAAGAAGACCGAGAAGCACGACATCGACGTGGTCATCGACCGCCTGCGCGCGCGCCCCGACATGCAGCAGCGCCTGGCCGAGAGCTTCGAGAACGCGCTGCGCCTGGCCGAAGGCCGCGCGATCGCGCTCGAGATGCACGAGGACGGCAGCAGCAAGGAACATCTCTTCAACGCCAAGTTCGCCTGCCCGATCTGCCACTACTCGCTGGCCGAGCTCGAACCGCGCCTGTTCTCCTTCAACTCGCCGGTGGGCGCCTGCCCGAGCTGCGACGGCCTGGGCCACCGCGAGGTCTTCGACCCGGCCCGCGTGGTCGCATTCCCGACGCTGAGCCTCGCGAGCGGCGCCATCAAGGGCTGGGACCGGCGCAACGGCTATTACTTCAGCATGCTGGAGAGCCTGGCCAAGCACTACAAGTTCGACATCGATACGCCCTTCGAGAACCTGCCCGCTTCCGTGCAGCAGGCCGTGCTGCACGGCTCGGCGCAGGAAGAGATCAAGTTCAGTTACGTGATGGACAGCGGCCAGCAGGCCGGCAAGAAGCTCACGCGCAAGCACCCCTTCGAGGGCGTGATCCCGAACATGGCGCGGCGCTATCGCGAGACCGATTCGACGATGGTGCGCGAAGACCTCTCGCGCTTTCGCAACATGCAGCCCTGCCCGGAATGCGACGGCACGCGGCTGCGGCGCGAAGCGCGCAATGTGTTCCTGGTCGACGAGTCCGGCGCCGAGCAGCAGCGCATGGCGATCTTCGAGATCAGCCGCGCGACGCTGCGCGACAGCCTCGCCTACTTCCAGCAGCTGCACTTGCGCGGCGCCAAGGCCGAGATCGCCGACAAGATCGTGCGCGAGATCGGCCTGCGGCTGAAGTTCCTGAACGACGTCGGGCTCAACTACCTGAGCCTGGACCGCAGCGCCGAGACCCTCTCGGGCGGCGAGGCGCAGCGCATCCGGCTCGCTTCGCAAATCGGCTCCGGCCTCACGGGCGTGATGTACGTGCTCGACGAGCCCAGCATCGGCCTGCACCAGCGCGACAACGACCGGCTCATCGGCACGCTCAAGCACCTGCGCGACATCGGCAACAGCGTGATCGTGGTCGAGCACGACGAGGACATGATCCAGGCGGCGGACCACGTGATCGACATGGGCCCCGGCGCCGGCGTCCATGGCGGGCGCGTGATGGCGCAGGGCACCTATGCCCAGGTCGCGGCCAATCCGGCGTCGCTGACCGGGCAGTACCTTTCGGGCCTCAAGAAGATCGCCGTGCCCGAGCGCCGCACGCCCTGGCTGCCGGTGGTCGCGAAGCCGGCCTTCAACGAGGGCAAGAAGGCCTCGCGCTTTCCGCCGAGCCCGGCCGCCGAGCGGCGCGCCGCGCGCGAGGCGGCGCACCTGGCATCGCAGACCGCGCTGCAGGAGATCCGCGTCATCGGCGCGACCGGCAACAACCTCAGGAACGTGGACGTGGCTTTCCCGGTCGGCCTGCTCACCTGCGTGACGGGCGTGTCGGGTTCGGGCAAGTCGACCCTGGTCAACGACACGCTCTACAGCGCGGTGGCGCGCACGCTCTACCGCGCGCACGAGGAGCCCGCGCCGCACGAGGCGATCGAAGGCATCGAGTATTTCGACAAGGTCATCAACGTCGACCAGTCGCCCATCGGCCGCACGCCGCGCAGCAACCCGGCGACCTACACCGGCCTCTTCACGCCGATCCGCGAGTTGATGGCCGAGACCAACGCGGCGCGCGAGCGCGGCTACGGCCCCGGGCGCTTCAGCTTCAACGTGGCGGGCGGCCGCTGCGAGGCCTGCCAGGGCGACGGCGTGGTGAAGGTGGAGATGCACTTCCTGCCCGACGTCTACGTGCCCTGCGAGGTTTGCCATGGCCATCGCTACAACCGCGAGACGCTGGAGGTGCAATACAAGGGCAGGAACATCGCGCAGATCCTCGACATGACGGTCGAGACCGCGCACGAGTTCCTGAAGGCGGTGCCGACCATCGAGCGCAAGCTGCGCACGCTGCTGGATGTGGGCCTGAGCTACATCAAGCTGGGCCAGTCGGCGACCACCTTGTCCGGCGGCGAGGCGCAGCGCGTGAAGCTGGCGCTGGAGCTGAGCAAGCGGGACACGGGGCGCACGCTCTACATCCTGGACGAGCCGACGACGGGGCTGCACTTCGCGGACATCGAGCTGCTGCTGAAGGTGCTTCACCAGCTGCGCGACGCGGGCAACACCATCGTGGTGATCGAGCACAACCTCGACGTGATCAAGACCGCCGACTGGCTCATCGACATGGGACCGGAGGGCGGGGCGGGCGGCGGGACTGTGGTGGGTGTGGGGACGCCGGAGGACATCGCGGCGAACGAAGAGAGCCATACCGGGCGGTATCTGAAGCGGCTGCTCTAGGCGCCATCGAAGGGTCCCCCCAGGTCAGCAAGCTCAAGCTCGCCCTTTGACCTCTAGCGCCTCCCTCCCGCATAAGCGCTACTGGGGCAAAGAGGGCCACGCCACGCGCAATGAACTGAGCGCGCTGCTGCGCATGGTCAATGGGAATTCAGTCGTTGCATCGGCACAGTGGGCGACGCCATCGAGGCCGTGCGAGAAGCCTTGGTCAAGTGAGCCTCCCGCGTCTCTGCGCGCCAGCCCCTAGGTGTAACCCCAGGGCTGATCTCAACCCCGCTCGTATACGATATTCGAAATACCACGAATCCACCATGATGCTCCCCTGGCTCACCGAAGCCACTCACCACAACATGTCCGCCGTGCGCGACATCCCGCTGGCCAAGCTCGTGCGCGACGACATGCTCGCCATGATCCTGCGCGGCGAGCTGGTCCCCGGCCAGCGCATCAACGAGCCCGACGTGGCCGCGCGCCTGGGCATCTCCCGCGTGCCCGTGCGCGAGGCCCTGCGTGAACTCGAGAGCACCGGCCTGGTCGTGGCGCGCAAGCACGCGGGCGTCTTCGTGCGCGAGCCGGACGCCGACGAGGTGCGCGACCTCTATGAAATGCGCGGCCTGCTCGACGGCTTTGCCGGCCGGCGCGCGGCGCGCCTGCCCGAGGCGGCGCGCCTCGCGCTCGCCGACCTGCTCGACGCCTCCATCGCCGTCATGCATGAGGCCGCCGCCGCGCACGAGGTACAGCGCTACTACGGCGAGAACCTCAACTTTCACTGGGCCATCGTGGAAGCCGCCGGCAACCACGCGCTGGCCGAAACCTACCGCGGCGTGGTGCAGAAGCTGCACCTGTCGCGCCTGAAGAACCTCTCGCACGACACCGGCATGCGCGCCTCGATCACCGAGCACGAGGCGATCGCCGCTGCGCTGCGCGAGGGCAACGTCGCGCGCGTCGAAAAGCTCATGGCCCGCCACGTCGGCGACGCCTACACGCGGCTTCCGGGCTCCGCGCCCTGAGCGCCGCCGGCTCTGCATTCGAAATCAATCCCAGGAGACACCCATGCAACGTCGCGCCTTCGTCCTCGCGCTTCCTCCGGCCCTCATCGGCCTGCCCGGCCTGGCCCGGGCGCAACAAGCCTTCCCGAGCAAGCCCATCCGCTACATCGTGCCGGTGGCGGCCGGCGGCGGCAGCGACCTGGTCGGGCGGACGGTGACGGAGCGCTGGGGCCGGGTGCTGAACCAGACCTTCATCGTGGACAACCAGGGCGGCGGGGGCGGCGTCCTCGCATCGCAGAACACGGCGCGCGCGACGCCGGACGGCTACACGCTGATGCAGGGCTATGTGGCCACGCACGGCACGAGCCCCGCCACGCGCAAGCTGCCCTACGACCCGATCAAGGACTTCACGGCGATCGGCATGATCGGCGGCACACCCAATGTGCTGGTGATCAACAACGACGTGCCGGCCAAGGACTTCCAGCAGTTCGTCGCCTACGCGAAGGCGAACCCGAGCAAGCTCAGCTACGGCTCGGCCGGCGCGGGCTCGCTCACGCACCTGACGATGGAACTCTTCAAGCAGCAGATGGGCGTGTTCATGGTGCATGTGCCCTACCGCGGCATCGCGCCGGCCTTCACCGACCTGATGGGCGGACAGACGCAGGCCATGTTCCCCGGCCTGGCGGCGGCCCTGGCCCACATCCACTCCGGCCGCGTGCGCGCCCTGGCCGTGACCGGCAGGACGCGCCACCCCGCGCTCAAGGACACGCCGACGCTGGAAGAGCTCGGCCTCAAGGGCTTCGACGCCATGCAGTGGTATGGCGTGGTCGGCCCGGCCGGCATGCCCGCCGATGTGGTGGCCAAGCTCAACGACACGCTCAACACGGTGCTCAAGGCGCCTGACCTGCGCGACAAGCTCTCGGTCGAGGCGATCGAGCCCCAGCCCATGACGCCCAGGCAGTTCAGCGACTTCATGGTGGCCGACATCGCGCGCTGGACCCAGATCGCGCGCGACCGCAAGATCCAACTCGACAACTGATCCTTTCTTCCTTCAACTCTCCAGGCAAGTCTCTCCGCATGGCCCGCAATACACAGGTCGCAGCCGACCACAACGCACCGCCCGTCACCCGCATCCTGGCCGAATACGTGGCCAACCATCCCTCGCGCGGCTGGAGCGACGCGGTGGACCACGAGGCCCATCGCACCTTCCTCAACTGGTTCGGCTGCGCCGTGGGCGCCGCCCGCCACGAGGCCGCCGAGGCCGCGCTGGCCGCGGTGCAGGTGCTGCAGCCCGCGCCGCAGGCCACTATCCTCGGCCGCGCCGAGAAGGTGGACATCGCCAGCGCCGCGCTGCTCAACGGCATCACCTCGCACACCTTCGACTTCGACGACACGCACCTGAAGACCATCATCCATCCGGCCGGCCCGGTGGCCTCCGCCGCGCTGGCGCTGGCCGAGCACACCGGCGCGAGCGGCCGGCAGGTGCTGGACGCGCTGGTGCTGGGCATCGACGTGGCCTGCCGCCTGGGCAACACGGTCTATCCCGAGCACTACGACCGCGGCTGGCACATCACCGGCACCACCGGCATGCTGGGCGCCGCCGCCGCATGCGCACGCCTGCTGGGCCTGAACGCGGACCAGACCGCGATGGCGCTGGGCATCGCGGCATCGCAGCCGGTCGGCCTGCGCGAGCAGTTCGGCACCATGACCAAGCCCTTCCATCCCGGTGGCGCGGCGCGCGCCGGCCTGATGTCGGCACTGATGGCGCAGCACGGCTACACCGCGAGCCCGAGGGCGATCGAAGCGCCGCGCGGCTGGGCGCAGGTGCTCTCCACCAAGTACGACTGGAACGAAGTGACGGACGAGCTCGCCAAGCGTTTCGAGATCTCCTTCAACAGCTACAAGCCCTTCGCCTGCGGCATCGTGATCCACCCGAGCATCGACGCCTGCGTGCAGTTGCGCGACCGTGGCGTCCTGCCCGAGCAGGTCGAGCGAATCGAGCTCAAGGTCCATTCGCTGGTGCTCGAACTCACCGGCAAGAAGGAGCCGGCGGATGGCTTGCAGGGCAAGTTCAGCGTCTACCACGGCTGCGCGGCCGGGCTGTTCTTCGGCCGCGCCGCGGAGGAGGAGTTCGCCGACGACATCGTGAACCGCCCCGACGTCGTCGCGCTGCGCCGCAAGGTGGTGGCGACGGTGGACGACAGCATCGACGAGGCGAGCGCGGACGTGACGGCCGTGCTCAAGGACGGCCGCCGCGAACACGTGTTCGTCGAGCACGCGATCGGCTCGCTGCAGCGCCCGATGAGCGATGCCGACCTGGAGCGCAAGTTCCACGGCCTGTCGGACGGCATCCTCGGCCAGAAGAGGACCACCGAAGTGCTGGCCGCATGCTGGTCGCTCGGCGAGGCTGCGGACGTTCGCGCGCTGACCGCGCTGGCGCGGCCATGAGCGCCGCGCGTCCCCGCATCGTTGTCCTCGACGATTGGGAGCGGGCGTTCGAGCGCCTGGGCGACTGGCGCGCGATCAGCTCGCGCGCCGAGCTGCGCGTTCACCACGAACCGATCCACGGCGCGGCGCTCGTCGACGCGCTGCGCGACGCCGATGCCGTGGTGCTGATGCGTGACCGCACGCCCTTCGACGCCGCATTGATCGCGCAGCTGCCGAAGCTGCGCTACCTGGTCTTCACCGGCACGCGCAACACCACGCTGGATCTCGCGGCGCTCGAAGCCCGTGGCATCCCGGTCGGCCATACCGGATGGGGTCCGTCGAAAGAGAGCACCTGCGAGATGACCTGGGCCCTGATCCTCGCGGCCACGCGCCAGATGCCGGCCCAGACGGCGCTGCTGCGCAAGGGCCTCTGGCGCGCGCCCGAGGGCGGCGTGCTGCCTCAGGTGCTGCGCGGCCAGCGCATGGGCATGATCGGCCTGGGCCAGATCGGCGGGCGCGTGGCGCGCATCGCGAAGGCCTTCGGCATGGAGATCGTCGCCTGGAGCCCGCACATGACGCCGGAGCGCGCGGCCGAGCATGGCGCCACGGCCGTGCCACTGGAGACGCTGCTGTCGACCTCGCAGGTGGTCAGCCTGCACCTGGTGCCGGCGCCGGCCACGCGGCACCTGATCAATGCCGAACGTCTCGCCTTGATGCGGCCGAACAGCCTGCTGGTCAACACCTCGCGCTCGGCCCTGGTCGATCACGCGGCGCTGGCGGACGCCTTGCGCGCCGGTCGGCCCGGCATGGCGGCGCTCGATGTCTTCGACACCGAGCCCTTGCCGGCCGACGATCCGCTGCGCGAGGTGCCGAACCTGCTGCTGACGCCGCACACCGGCTTCGTCTGCGAGCCGACCTACCAGCAGTTCGCGCACGACGTCACCACGCAATTGGAGGCCTGGCTCGACGGCCTGGCACCGGCCGCATGACCTCGGAGGTCATCGACCTCGCGCGTGTGCCCTGAGACAGTGGATGCAAGCCGGAACCGAGGTGGTTCCGGCAGCCACCAGGCCGGACTTCCAGGGCCGCGAAAGCGCATCATGACCTCAGGTTTCGACATCCTCCCCCTCGCCGTCGGGCTCCTCATCGGCATTGCCGCGGTGGGCTCATGCATCGGCATCGGCATCGTCGGATCGAAGCTGCTCGAAGGAACGGCCCGGCAGCCGGAACTCAAGGACAGCTTGCAGACGATGTTCTTCCTGATCGCCGGCGTGACAGACGGCGCCTTCATCATCGCCACCGGCATCGGGCTCTGGTTCGCGACCGCGAATCCGTTTCGCGGCTGAAGCACGAGGGCAGCGGGCGAGCCGCGCGGGTGTCAGTCGAGCTTGACGTGGGCGCTCTTCACGATCGCGCCCCACTTGGGCACTTCCTTCTGAAGGTAGGCGCCGAAGTCGGCAGGCTTCATCCATTCGGCGGTGAAGCCCTGCGCGGCCAGCCTGTTCTTGATGTCGGGCATGGCCAGCACCTTCTCCATGTCGGCGTTGAGCTTCGCGATGACGGGCACTGGCGTCTTTGCGGGCGCAAGCATGCCGATGAAGGCGACCGCCTCGAAGTTGGGATAACCCTGCTCGGCCACGGTCGGCACATTGGGGAGTGCCGGCGAGCGCGTCCTGCCCGTGACCGCCAGCGCCTTGAGCTTGCCCGAGCTCACGAAGGGCGCGGCCGAGATCATGGTGTCGAGCATGAAGGTGGTCTGCCCGCCCATCACGTCGGTGAGCGCCGGACCGCTGCCCTTGTAGGGCACATGGATGGTCTGGATGCCGGCGGCGCTGGAAAGCATCTCGCCGCCCAGGTGGGTCGACGAGCCGTTGCCCGACGAGGCGAAGGAAAGCTCGCCGGGCTTGGCCTTGGCCGCGGCGACCAGTTCCTTGAGGTTGCTGGCCGGGAAGTCGGGGCGCGTGACCAGCACCAGCGGACCGGTCATGATCATCGAGACCGGCGCGAGGTCGGTCAGCAGGTCGTACTTGAGCTGCGACTTGGGAAACAGCGTCATGTTGATCGCGTGCGAAGTCGCCGCGATGAGCAGCGTGTATCCGTCGGCCGGCGCCTTGGCGACGTACTCGGCACCGATGTTGGAGCCTCCGCCCGGCCTGTTCTCGACGATGAAGGACTTGCCTTCGATCTCGCCGAGCTTGCTGGCAAGCAGGCGGGCGACGATGTCGTTCGGACCGCCGGGCGCGTAGGGCACGATGACCTTCACGGGCTTCGAGGGGTACTTGTCCTCGGCCCGGGCCACAGGCGCCGCGATGGTGGAGGCGCAGGCCGCCGAGATGACGAGAGTCTTGAGCAGGGCTTTCATGAGCTTGTCTCCGATGATTGGAATTCAGGTCTTGTAGGAAGGGTCTTCGCGGTCGAGCTGGCGCAGCAGCGCGGGCCACTCCATCGGGGCGAAATTGATCTTTCCCTCGGGGCCGTAGCGCCTGGCCATTGCGGCGGCGAGTTCGGGACCCGGCATGCTGGTCTCGGCGCCGCTGGCGAGCACGTCGACCTGCACCTTGCAGGCGGTCTCCAGCCAGTACATGAGGTTCCAGGTGTCCTGGACCGAGGGGCCGCAGGCGAGCAGGCCATGGTTGCGCAGGATCAGCGCGCTGTGCGGTCCGAGGTCGCGCGCGATGCGCTCGCGTTCGCTCATGTCGACCGTGGGCTGCTCGTAGTCGTGAAAGCCGATTGCGCCGTAGAAGCGCATCGCCGTCTGGGTCAGCGGCAAGAGGCCGTGCTTCATCGCCGAGACGGCCATGCCTGCGCGGGTGTGCGTGTGCATCACGCACTTCAGGTCGCCGCGCGCGCCGTGGACGGCGCTGTGAATCATGAAGCCGGCGCGGTTGACCGGAAACTCCCCGAACTCGCCCTCCGGCTTGTCGACCGTGTTGCCGTCGAGGTCCAGCGTGTAGAAGCAGGACGCCGTGATCTCGGTGTAGAGCAGACCGAAGGGATTGATGAGGAAATGGTCGGGGCTGTCCGGCACCTTGGCGGTGATGTGGTTGTAGATCAGGTCGCTCATGCCGTAGCGCGCGATGAGGCGATAGCAGGCGGCGAGGTCGGTTCGGATCTTCCACTCGGCGTCGCTGACGCGATCGCGAACAGAAGCGGGTCTGGCAATGTTCATGGTCATGCTCCCGCCCTTCAGGAAGAGGATGCGCCTGCCGCGAGCGGTCGGCCGGCGAGCATGCGGCGCGCCGTGTAGTCGAGCACCGGCTCATCGTGCTGATTGAACACGCGCACGATCGAATCGACGATGGCGCGATTGCCCTTGGACGTCGGCCGCACACCGGCGACCTCGACGATCGCGTGGATGGTGTCGTTCACGCGCACCGGGCCGAGGACCTTCTGCGTGCACTCCAGCATGGCAAGGCCCGTGCCCTGAACCATGGTCTGCAGCAGGAAGCCCTCGATGATCGAATAGGTCAGGGCCGCGGGGACCGGTCGGCCGCCGATCGCACCGGCGGCGCCCTCGGCGTCGATGAAGATGGCTTCGAGCATGCCGGTGACGGAGATGAAGTTGACCAGGTCGGTCTCGGTCAGCGTGCGGTTGAAGGTCTGGAACTTCTGGCCGACGGCGAGGTCCTGCCAGAAGAAGCCCTGGCCGAGCAGGGGGTAGGTGGATGCGGGGGCTGCCATGTCGGTGCTTCCTAGAGTCAGTTGAAGGGTGCGATGCCGGCTTCGCGCAGCACTTCGTCGGTGTGCTCGCCCAGGCGCGGCGCCATGCGCACCGGCAACTGCCGGCGATCGATGCGCACCGGCGCGCCGGGGAAGCGCAGCGTGCCCATCGCGGGGTCTTCGATGGTCTTGAAGAATCCGGTCGCCTGGAGGTGCTCGTCGTGGACGAGGTCTTCGAGGCGATTCATGCGCGAGGCCGGTACTTCGAGCCGGGCGAACACCTCGAGCCATTCGGCCGTGCCGCGCGTGGCGATCACTTCCGCGGCCAGGGTGTAGAGCGCATCGATGTGGCGCGTGCGCTCGGCAATGTTGGCAAAGCGTGGATCGGCCGCCGCCTCGGGCATGCCGCCTTCGGTGAAGAAGCGCTTCCAGTGCGCGTCCGTGTAGGGCATGGCGCAGAGGTAGCCATCGGCCGTGCGGTAGGGACGGCGGTGCTTGGCGAAGAGGCGCGGGTAGCCGGGGTCGGCGAGTGGCGGCACGAAGTGATGCCCGTAGAAGTGCTCCACCAGGTTGAAGGAAGCCATCGACTCCAGCATCGGCACTTCCACATAGCCGCCCTTGCCCGTGCGTTCGCGGCGGAACAGCGCGGCGAGGATGGCGTGCGTGGCGACCAGCCCCGAGGTCTTGTCCGCGGCGATGGTGGGGAAGTATTGCGGTGAGCCGGACTGCCGCTCCATCAGCGCGGCGCAGCCCGACAAGCCCTGGATGATGTCGTCATACGCGGGCATGCCGCCGTAGGGGCCGTCTTCGGCGAAGCCGTGCAGGCCCACGTAGACCAGGCGCGGATTGCGCGCCAGCAGCGTGTCGGGATCGAGCCCGATGGCCGCGAGCTTCTGGGGCCGGATGCTGTGCATCAGCACATCGGCGCTGTCCACGAGCTTGAGCAGCGCCTCGCGCGCATCGGCCTTCTTGAGATCGAGCACGACGCTGCGCTTGCCGCGATTCACGCCGAGGAAGATCGCCCCCATGCCGGCTTCGGTGCTGGGGCCGGTGCGGCGCGTGGAGTCGCCCTCGGGCGGCTCGATCTTGATCACGTCGGCGCCGTACTCGGCAAGGTTCTGGCTGGCATACGGGCCGAGGACCACGGCGCTCAGGTCAAGCACGCGCACGCCGGCGAGGGGCAGGTTCGATGGGTTCATCGTGGATTGGCGAGATCTCGGGGCGACCGGGTTTTCAGGAATGGCTGGATCGTAGAAATCTCGGCTTAATGCGTCCAATACCAATCAAGACTCTCGCGATATACGCTGAATATCAATGGAATTGCGACAACTGCGCCAGTTCGTGGCCGTGGCCGAGACGCTGAATTTCCGCCGCGCCGCCGAATGCCTGCATATGGCGCAGCCGCCGCTGTCGGTGGCGATCCGCAAGCTGGAGGAAGAGATCGGCACGCCGCTCTTCACGCGCCTGCCGCGTGGCGTGCAGCTGACTTCGGCGGGTGTCGCCGCGTTGCGCACCGCGCGGCAGTGCATCGATCAGGCCGAGAACCTGGGGGCCGCCGCGCGCGCGGCGGCCAGCGGCGAAAGCGGCCGCCTGCGCGTGGGCTTCGTCGGCTCCGCCACCTATTCGCTGATGCCGCGACTGCTTCCGGCGTTCAGGGCGCGCTATCCGCAGGTCGAGCTCGTCCTGCATGAATCGACCAATCTCGAACTGCTCGCGATGATCGAGGCCGACAAGATCGATATCGGCCTGGTGCGCTATCCGACTGCCTCGGCCAGTTCGCTTCGATTCGAAGTGGTGGAACGCGACGTGTTCTGCGCGGTGCTTCCGCTCGGGCACCCGCTCGCCAGAAAGCGTCGCCTCAGCCTGCACGATCTGGCGAAAGAGCCCCTGGTCGACTACGCATCGACCCGGGTGTCGGGCCTTCATGCGATGGTGATGCGGGCCTTCCAGCAAGTCGGCCTGAGCCCGCGCGCGGTGCAGGAGGCGACGCAGGTGCAGACGGTCATCAGCCTGGTGCAGAGCGGCATGGGCGTGGCGCTCGTGCCATCGGTCACGCAGCGGCTGTCGCCCGACAAGGTGGTGTTTCGGCCGATCGACGATCTGCCGGTCTCGGCCGGGATTGCGATCGCCATGGCTTCGCATCCGCGCAGCGACAGCGTGACCGCGCAGCGATTTCGCGAGATCGCAACCCGGGTCGCCCAGAAGGCGCCCATCCGCGCCGCGGGGAAACGCAACGCCTCGTGACGCGGCGCGAAGGCGCAGCGGCTGCGACTCAGCGCATGCCGATGTGCGTGTCCCCGAACAGCGCCTTCAAGTCGCGCGGCTGCGAACGCCAATACTGCGGCGGCGCCTCGACCTGTCCACCCAGCTCGGCGGCGGCGCGCCACGGCCAGTGCGGCTCGAACAGGATCGCGCGGGCCATGGCCACCAGGTCGGCCTGGCCGCCCGCGACGATGGCCTCGGCCTGCTTCGGTTCGGTGATGAGGCCGACCGCGATCACGGGCACGTCGACCTCGGCCTTGATGCGCTCGGCCAGCGGCACCTGGTAGCCGGGCACGAGGGTGATCTTCTGCCGCGGCGAGACGCCGCCAGAGGACACATGCACGAAGCCGCAGCCGCGCTGCGCCAGGGCCCTGGCAAAGACGATGCTCTGCGCGATGTCCCATCCGTCGGCCACCCAGTCGGTGGCCGAGATGCGCACGCCGACAGGCATGGCCTGCGGGACGGCGGCGCGCACGGCCTCGAACACCTCGAGCGGAAAGCGCATGCGGTTCTCCAGCGATCCTCCGTAGGCATCGTCGCGCTGGTTGGCGATCGGCGAGAGGAACTGGTGCAGCAGGTAGCCGTGCGCCGCATGCAGCTCGATCGCGTCGATGCCAAGCACCACCGCGCGCTGCGCCGCGCGCACGAAAGCCGCCTTCACGCGGGCGAGACCCTCCGCGTCGAGGGCGATGGGTGGCGGCTCGCCGGGCGCGTGAGGCAGCGGCGACGGGGCGACGGTCTGCCAGGCGCCTTCCCCGGGCTTGAGGCACTGGCCGCCGTCCCAGGGCGCATGGCTGGAGGCCTTGCGTCCCGCATGGGCGAGCTGGATGGCGACGGGAATGCGCGAATGGCGGCGGATGGCGGCCAGCACGCGAGCGAGCGCGGCCTGGTTGTCGTCCGAATAGAGACCCAGGTCGCCGGGGGTGATGCGCCCGATGTCCTCGACGGCGGTCGCCTCGATGATCAGCAGGCCCGCGCCAGACAAGGCCAGCTGTCCGAGATGGATCATGTGCCAGTCGGCCGCGTTGCCGTGGTCGGCGCTGTACTGGCACATCGGCGCGATGACGATGCGATTGCGAAGCGGCAGCGAGCCGAGGGCGAAGGGGGTGAAGAGGGCGCTCATGGAAGACCTGAGAGGCTGTGGGTGCACTCGTTATAGCAACACCGCCCCGCCGCCGCTCGTCCGGGGGCTTGGAGCTCGGAGGAACGACAGACTCTTCGCATGACGGCCGGCTCGGGCGCTGGCGGAAACCTACTCTTTCGCATCGGCGCGGCGCGGGCCGCGCCGTCCACCGCACGAAGAACAGAAAGCCCTCATGTCCGTCCTCGATCCCATCGCCGTTGCAGCACCACCCCGGTGGCTCTCGCCTTCGCGCACCCCCGGCCTGTACGCCGCCTGCGCACGAACGCCGCGCATGACACCATTGCGCGACGACGGGGATGTCCTGGTGATCCAGCTTTCCGAAGTCCCCGAGGTGCCATGCAAGGGCATCCTCACGCCGTCGGTGCCGAACCTGCGCGACTGGCCCCGGCTGGAAGCCATCTGGCATGCGCACTGCCGCCCCGTCAGCCCGCACTTCCAGGTCAGCTGTGAAACACAGGCGCACGGGACATCCGAGGTTCCGGCGCTGCCCGCGAACAGGAGCGGCATGCTGCACGAGACCTGGGTGATGATGATGCGCCCGGGCCGCGCACAGTGGGCCGCGCCCGCTCCCCGCCCCGTTCCGGATGTCCGGTGGCTCATGCCCAGCATCGATCGACAGGCCTTCCTCGATCTCATGCATGAGGGCGACCGCGAGGAAGGCTTGCACGATGGCTGGCACGACCTGTTCTCCGCCCACCGGATGCGCACCTGGCGGGAAGGCCCGCGCTGGGTCATCGGCCTGTTCGAGGACTGCGTTCTCCATGGCAGCGCCGCCGCGCATCGCTTCGACGCCTTCTGGTACGTCGAGGATGTGTATGTGCGGGCGAGTGCGCGCCGGCGCGGCCATGCGCGCGCGATGCTGACGCGACTCATCGCCGACCTGCATGCCGAGGAGCCGGATGCGCCCGTGCTGCTGCGCGTCGACCCGCGAAACCCGGCGCTTGCGCTCTACGAGTCGCTGGGCTTCGTGCGCTTCACCAGCGTCTGGTCGTGGTCGCTGACGGGCTGAACGCCCAGGTTCTTCAGGCTCTCGGGCCGCACGCGCAGCATGCCCTCTTGCGCGGTGGAGGCGACCAGCCGCCCGTCGCGCGTGAAGAGGCTGCCGCGGCACAGGCCGCGGGCGCCGCTCGCGCTTGGCGAATCGATCGCATAGAGCAGCCACTCGTCCATGCGGAAGTCGCGGTGGAACCACATCGCGTGGTCGAGGCTGGCCGGGCGCACGTTCTCGCGCATGAAGCTCAGGCCGTGGGGCAGCATCGCGGCGCGCAGCAGGCCGTGGTCGGACGCGTAGGCGAGCAGCGCGCGGTGGACGACGGGGTCATCGGGCAACGGCGCGATGGCGCGCATCCAGATCCCGCTCTCGGAGGACCGGCGATCGGGCGTCAGCAGGTCATCCGGCTCGGCGGGGCGGTATTCGATGCCGTGCGGCTCGATGCCCTTGGGCCTCCAGCGCGCGGGCAGCCGGTCGCCGAGCGCCACGCGCAATTCCAGTTCGCTGCGCAAGTCCTCGGGCGGCGGCACCTCGGGCATCGGGAACTGGTGCTCGATGCCTTGCGCGGCGGTCTGGAACGAGGCCGACATCTCGAAGATCGTGCGCCCGTCCTGGCGTGCCACGACATGCCGGGTCGTGAAGCTGCGGCCATCGCGCACGCGGTCGACGGCGTATTCGATGGGCGCATGCTCGCCGGGCAGCAGGAAGTAGGCGTGCATCGAATGAATCGGCCGATCGGCATCGACGGTGCGGCTCGCCGCGACCAGCGCCTGGCCCAGCACCTGCCCGCCGAACACCGCCGGCGTGCCGATGTCCTCGCTCTGGGCGAGGAAGCGGTCGTCGCCCAAGGGTTCGAGGTGCATCAGGTCGACGAGTTCGGCGACAAGGCGAGCGGCGTGGGCGGAATCAGTCATCGGGAAGTGCGGGTCGCGGGAAGAAGGGAGCCCGCACGATAGCAAAGCAACAGCGGCGGCGCTGTCTCGCGGCTGTCAGTCCACCCGGCCCCCCTTCAGCGGTCGAGGTCGGCGCCGTCGGCCACCAGCTTGCGCTGCAGGGCCGGCACGTCGACCGCGGCGAAGCTTCCCGCCCCCAGCGCGGCCGCCGCCGTGCCCGCCGCCTGGCCCATCACGAAGCAGCCGCCACTGGCGCGCGCGGCCGACTGGCCTTCGTGCGTCATGGAGGCACAGCGGCCGGCCACGAGCAGGTTGTCGGCGCCGCGCGGCACCAGCATGCGCCACGGCAAGTGGTTGTAGGTGCGCCGGTCGTCGCGCGGGAAGGCCCACTCGATCTTGCCGGCGGCATGCATCTCCATCGGCCACGCGTTGACGCCGATGCTGTCGTCGAAGCGCGCGGACGAGAGGATGTCCTCGCCCGTCAAGGCATAGAGCCCCTCGATGCGCCGGGTCTCGCGGATGCCGACCTGCGGCGCGATCTCGACGATGGCGGCGTGTTCGAAGCCGGGCACCTCGGCCTTCAGGAAGCGGAAGTACTCGCTGATCTGGCGCCGCCCCTCGACCTCGCCGTCGCTGAGCTGGCGCGCGTCGACGCCGTTCATCGCGCCGCCTTCGGCATTGCGGATCTGCGTGACGTTGGCGCGCCACTCGCGCGGATCGATCTGCGGGCGCAGGATCGCGCCTTCGCGCGGAAAGCGGTAGGCCCCGGGGTCGCGTTCGCGCGCCCGGGCCATCAGGTCGTTGATGGCCTTGAACTCGCCCACCGCCGCCAGCGCGCGCGGCGCATCGACGTGGCCGACGCGGAACATCGTGGACGGGAAGAGCCCGCTGCCGTGGCCGTCGCCGACCGTGAAGGGCACGCCGGCGAAGGCGGCGACATCGGCGTCGCCGCTGGCGTCGACGAAGGCATTGGCGCGGATGGCCTGGCGGCCCGACTTGGTCTCGACCACCAGCGCCGCGATGCGGCCGCCCTCCATCACGACGGCCGCGGCCCAGGCGTGGAACAACAGCTGCACGCCCGCGTCCAGCAGCAGCTGGTCGGCCGCGCACTTGTAGACGGAGGTGTCGTAGGAGCGCACCCGGATGCGCCCCTGCATGCCATCCTGCGGTTTGTTGAGGCCGCCCAGCGCATCGATGCGCGCGAGCAGCTCGTCGGCCACGCCATGCACAAGCTGCGTCATCTCGCCGTCGCGCTTGCCGTAGAGGCCGGCGAAGTTGGTGACGCCGCCGGCCGTGCCCATGCCGCCGAGAAAGCCGTAGCGCTCCACCAGCAGCGTGCGCGCGCCATGGCGCGCGGCGCTCACGCTGGCCGCGATGCCGGCCGGACCGCCGCCGACCACGACAACGTCGTACTCGCCGAAGACGGGAAGATCGCGCGCGGGTTCGCGCAAGGTCGCGGTCATTGCAGCTTGATGCCGTTCGTCGAAATGATGCGGCTCATGATGGCCGACTCTTCCTTCACCCGCGTGCGCATGCCTTCGGGCGACGTGCCCACGGCCTGCCAGCCCTGGTCGAACAGACGCTGGCGCACTTCGGGCGACTTCATGATGATCGCGAGCTCTTTCGCGATACGGTCCTGCGCGGCCTTGGAAAGATTGGCCGGCCCGACCAGTGCGGTCCAGACTTCGAGATTGAAGTCCTTCACGCCGGCCTCGGACAGCGGTGGCACTTCGGGCACCAGCGTGCTGCGCCCGCTGGTGATGCCGATGGCCTTGATCTTGCCCGACTTGACCTGAGGCATCGCCAGGCCGGGCGGGATCAATGCCATCTGCAGGTTGTTGCCGATGAGGTCGGTGAGCACCTGCGGGTTGCCCTGGTAGGGCACGTGCTCGACCTTGAGTCCGGGCACTCGGCTCTTGAGCAGTTCCATGCCCAGGTGGCCGACCGAGCCGACGCCCACCGAGCCGTAGTTCCACTTGTCGCCGCCCTTGCGCGCAGCGTCGAAGAAGGCGGCACCCGAGGGCAGGGTGTTCTGTGCCACGAGCACCAGCGGCGCGGTGGTGAGCAGCGAGAGGTAGGTGAAGTCCTTGGCCGGGTCGTAGGGCAGCTTGGGGTACAGCATCTGCGACGAAGTCAGGTTGCCGTTGATGACCACGCCGATGGTGTGATCGTCCTTCGCCTTGGCCACGAAGTCGGCCGCGATGTTGCCGGACGCGCCCGGCTTGTTGTCGACGATCACGGGCTGGCCCAGCGCCTTGGCCAGCGGGTCGGCGATGGTGCGTGCCGCGATGTCGGGCGTGGAGCCGCCGGTGAAGCCGACGACGAGACGAACCGGCTTGGTGGGCCAGACCGCGCCCTGTGCGGCGGCGGCCAGCGGCAGCGCGCCGGCGGCGAAGCCGCAAGCGGCGATCAGGAGTGCTCTCTTGGATGCGTGCATGGGAAGGTGAGCTCGATATGAAGTGAGAAACGAAGGATAAGGCCAAGCTGTGACCAGACGTAAATCCCCTCGCTCACCCATTCGCTCACTCGAGTGGCAGCGTCATTCGAGAAACACCGCGGAAACGGCTCTGCCGGTCCGCCGGTGTTGTCCCCTGCAAGGGGGAAGACGGCCGCACGAAGTGGGCAAGCCTGGGGGTGAGCTCACCTCACCATCACGGAGATCGGTTCGAGGCCGTCGATGCGCACCTTCATCGTCTGGCCCCGCTGCACCGCACCGACGCCTTCGGGCGTGCCGGTGAAGATCAGGTCGCCGGGCTGCAGCGCGAACAGCGTCGACAGGTTGGCGATCACCTCGCTCACCGACCAGATGAGGTTGCGCACATCGCTCTTCTGGCGCGTCTGGCCGTCCACTTCGAGCGTGATGGCGCCGCCCGTCAACTCGCCCGTCGCGGCGCGCGGGCGCACCACGCCGACCGGCGCGGAGAAGTCGAAGGCCTTGCCGATCTCCCATGGGCGGCCTTGCTCGCGCATCTTCATCTGCAGGTCGCGCCGGGTCATGTCCAGGCCGACGGCGTAGCCGTAGATGTGATGGACGGCATCAGCGACGGTGATGTCGCGGCCGCCCTGGCCGATCAGCACGACCAGCTCGGCCTCGTAGTGATAGTTGGCGGTCTGGCCGGGGTACGGAATGCTCACGGTCTCGCCTGCGGGGACGGGAACGACGGAGGCATCGTCGTTGGGCTTGCAGAAGAAGAAGGGCGGCTCGCGGTCGGGGTCGAAGCCCATCTCGCGTGCATGCGCCGCGTAGTTGCGGCCCACGCAGTAGACACGGCGCACCGGAAACAGGTCGCTGGAACCGGCAACGGGGAGGCCGACGACGGCCGGAGGGGAAACGACGAAAGACATGGAGACTCCTGCCGCGCGCGGCGGCGATGGTTCGGGAAGTGGAAGTGGGCCGGGCCGCTCTTCGCGGCGCGCATCTAGGCGTCTTGCAGGAAGGCTTCGCGCAAGATGCCCATGGCCTGCTGCACGGGCCGGTCCGAGAAGCTGAACAGCACGCTGTCCTCGGCGGCCGACAGGCGCAGGGGCGCCCACGAGGGCACGACGAAGGTGTCGCGCGGACCGAAGGCGAAGCGCTGGCCACCGATGTCGGCACTGCCGTGGCCTTCGACCACGCTGTAGACCGCGCCATCGGTCGCGCGGTGCGTCTTGCCGGCGAAACCGGCGGGCAGCAATTGCAGGTTGGTGGCGATGGTCGGCATCGGCGAACCGCCGGTCAGCGGGTTGATATAGCGCAGCTTGTGGCCCAGCCACGCATCCGGCGCTTCCTGCTTCTGCAACTGCGCCAGCGCCTCGCGACTGCGCACGTAGGGGTAGTTGAAGATCGGCGAGGTCGGCGCGACGTGATCGTGGCGCACCGGCACCATGTTGTGGCCGAAGCGCGCCAGGCTGTTGCCCTCGGGCCGCGCGACGTGCTGCACCTTGGCGTCGTCGTTCTCCGCGAAGCCGGCGTCGAAGAAACGCAGCATGGGGATGTCGAGGCCGTCCAGCCACACGACCGGCTCGCTGACGCCTGCGATGCCCTCGTTGCCATGGTCGTGCCAGGCCCAGGAGGGCGTGATGATGAAGTCGCCGGGGTACATGGTGGTGCGCTCGCCGGCCACCGTGGTGTAGGCGCCCTTGCCGTCGACGATGAAGCGCAGCGCGGACTGCACGTGGCGATGCGAGGGCGCCACTTCGCCGGGCATGATGAGCTGCAGGCCGGCGTAGAGGGACTGCGTGATCGACGAGCGGCCGGGGAGGGCCGGGTTCTCGAGCACCAGCACGCGGCGCACGGCTTCTTCGGCGGTGATGAGATCGGCCGATTCCATCAGCAGCGGGCGGATCTCGTCGTAGCGCCAGAGCGCGGGGACGCACGGGGTCTGCGGCTCGCGCGGGACCAGCGTGTGGAGCGACTCCCACAGCGGCGTCAGGTGCAGGGGCAGGATGCGGTCGTAGTAGGCGCGGCGTTGCGCGGCGTCGGTGCGCGCGGCCTGCGTGGCGTTGGTCATCGGGGGCGTCTCCGGGCGCCCGGATGGGGAGAAAGAGTGGGCGCCAATGCGGTGTATTGTTCGCCCGCCCCACTATTTGTTCAAGCTCGTCCATCAATACCTCGAATTCCAATTTCGAATAATGGTGTCCGTTCAAGAGGAATCAAAGGTCCACGATGTCCAAGCTCGATCTCGAATGGCTCTCCGTCTTCGACGAGGTCTACAAGACCGGCAGCGTCTCCAAGGCGGCCGATCGCCTCGATATCGCGCAGGCGGCGGCCAGCACCATGCTCAACAAGCTGCGCGCGCATTTCGACGATCGCCTGTTCGCGCGCACGGCGCAGGGGATGCAGCCCACGCCGCACGCGCAGCGGATCTACCCGCACGTGCGAGAGGCGCTGGCCCAGCTCGACCAGGCCCGCGGCAGCCGCGGCGGGTTCGACCCCGGCCAAGCGCGCCGCAACTTCCGCATCTGCATGACCGACATCAGCGAGGTGGTGCTGCTGCCGGGGCTGCTCGACCATCTGCGCCGGGTCGCGCCGGGCGTGGGCATCGAGACCGAGATCGTCTCGACCGAGAGCGGCCGGCGGCTGGAGGACGGCGATGTCGACATGGCGGTGGGCTTCATGCCGCAGCTGGAGGCGGGCTTCTACCAGCAGACGCTCTTCATGCAGAACTTCATCTGCCTGGCGGCGCAGAACCATCCCCGCGTCGGTGCGCGCCTGACCCTCAGGCGCTTCGAAGCCGAGGCGCACGCGGTGATCTCGTCCTCGGGCACGGGCCACGCCATCATCGACAAGACGATCGCGCGCCTGGGCCTGGAGCGCAACGTGGTGGTGCGGCTGTCGAGCTTCCTGAGCGTCGCGCGGATCGTCGCGCACACGGAACTCCTGGTCATCGTGCCGCGCATCCTGGGCGAAGTCCTGGCCACCCAGGAGCCGGTGCGACTCCTGGAGCCGCCTTTTGTACTACCTTCCTACGCGGTCAAGCAGCACTGGCACGAGCGCTTTCACGCGGACGCGGGCAATGCCTGGCTGCGGCGTACGCTGGCGCAGCTCTTCGGCGCAAAAACCACCGCACCGCTCGCATAATTGCGCGCAGCGTCAACGAATCAACTCCTCGCCGAGGGCAACCCATGTCATCCATCACGCTGCGATTCCTCGCAGAACCCAGCACCGTCAACTTCGGCGGCAAGGTCCACGGCGGCACCGTCATGAAGTGGATCGACGAGGCCGGCTACGCCTGCGCGACGAGCTGGTCCAAGCGCTACTGCGTGACCGTCTTCATCGGCAGCATCCGCTTCCACCGCCCGATCATGATCGGCGACCTGGTGGAGGTGGAGGCGCGTCTGGCCTACACCGGCAACACGAGCATGAACATCTCGGTCGAGGTGCGCAGCGGCGACATGAAGGGCGGCGAGATGCAGAAGACGACCGAATGCCTGATCGTCTTCGTCGCGGTGGATTCGCACGGACGCACGCTGCCGGTCGACAGCTTCACGCCGGGCACGCCGGGCGAGATGGCGCTCGCCGAGCGGGCCAGGGCGCATCTGGAGGCGTCGCGGGCGGCCTCGGGGAACAGTTAGCGCCGCATCCGGCTCAGCCGGCGGGCAGCACAGTCCCGCTGACCTCGCCCAGCCCGATGCGCGCCGCCCCGTCGCGCTCGCACCAGCCCCGCAAGGTCAGCGTGTCGCCATCTTCCAGGAAGGTACGGCGCTCACCGTTGGGCAGCGTGAGGGCTTGCTTGCCGCCCATCGTGAGTTCGAGCAGCGAACCCGCTTCGTCGGGCTTCGGGCCCGAGAGCGTGCCGGAACCCAGCAGGTCGCCCGGCTGCAGGTTGCAGCCGTTCACCGTGTGGTGGGTGACCAGTTGCGCGGCCGTCCAGTACGCGGCCTGCGCGGTGTTGCCGCGCGTCAGGCGCACGGCAGCCTCGCCGGCTTCGCGCATCCTGGCGGTCTGCAGCCAGACTTCCAGCGTGATGTCGAGCGCCCCGCTCGCGCGGTTGACGGGTGAGTCGAGGTAAGGCAGCGGCTGCGGGTCGCCGACCGGGCGCTCGAACTTCCCGCGGAAAGGCGCGAGCGCTTCCATCGTCACGATCCATGGCGAGAGCGTGCTTGCGAAGTTCTTGGACAGGAAAGGGCCCAGTGGCTGGTATTCCCAGGCCTGCAGGTCGCGGGCCGACCAGTCGTTGAGCAGGGTCACGCCGAAGAGGTGCGCCTCGGCGTCGGCAATACCGATCGGCTCGCCCAGCGCATTGCCGCGGCCGATGACGAAGCCGAGCTCCAGCTCGTAGTCCAGCCGCTTCGACGGGCCGAAGGTCGGCGCCTCGGCATCCGGCGCCTTGGTCTGCCCTTGCGGCCGCTTGAAGCGCTGGCCGCTTACCGCGATGGACGAGGCGCGGCCGTGGTAGCCGATCGGCACCCACTTGTAGTTGGGCATCAGCGGCTGGTCCGGACGGAACAGCCTGCCGACGGCGGTGGCGTGGTGGATGCCGGTGTAGAAGTCGGTGTAGTCGCCGATGCGGCACGGCAGCGTCAGCTCGACCGCCGACAGGGCCGAGAGCGCCTTCGACCACGCGGCCTGCTTGTCGCTGCCTTCGGCCAGGCCGGCCGAGATCGCGGCGCGCAGACGGGCGCGCGCGGCCGGGTCCTGCGCCAGCAGCACGTTCATGTCGTCCGTGTCGACGAGCCCCGTCGCCTTCAGGTCGAGCACCTGGTCGCCGATGGCGACACCGATGCGGAAGGCATCGTTGCTGCCGCCGGGGCGGAAGCGCCCGAAGGGGAGGTTCTGGATCGGGAAGTCGCTCCCGGCCTGGTTGGCCGAGGCCACCCAGCTGCGCAACTTCGGATCGTGGGTGGCGTTGATGGCGTCGTTCATGGCTTGAACTGGTCCTTGAGGCCGGCCCAGCAGTCGGCATAGTTGTCGTCGAGCGCCGGGCTTTTCATGGCGTACTCGGTCGGAATGAAGCGCAGGCGGCTCTCGAACATGAAGGCCAGCGTGTTGCCGAGCTTCTGCGGCTTCAGCTCGGCATGGCTGGCCTTGTCGAAGGCTTCCTCGTCGGGGCCGTGCGGCACCATGCAATTGTGGAGGCTCGCGCCGCCGGGCTTGAAGCCGCCGGGCTTGGCGTCGTATTGGCCGTAGACCAGGCCCATGAACTCGCTCATGAGGTTGCGGTGGTACCAGGGCGGACGGAAGGTGTCTTCCATCACCATCCAGCGGGGCGGGAAGATCACGAAGTCGCAGTTGGCTGTGCCGGGCGTGTCGGAGGGCGAGGTGAGCACGGTGAAGATCGACGGATCGGGATGGTCGAAGCTGATCGATCCGATGGTCATGAAATTGGCGGTGTCGTATTTCACCGGCGCGAGGTTGCCGTGCCAGGCGACGACGTTGAAGGGCGAGTGGCTGGTCGGCGCCGACCAGAAGCGGCCGCCGTATTTCTTGACCAGCTCGTAGTCGCCGCTCGCATCCTCGAAGGCGGCGACGGGTGCCCGGAAGTCGCGCGCGTTCGCCAGGCCGTTGGAGCCGATTGGGCCCAGCTCGGGCAGGCGGAACTGGGCGCCGTAGTTCTCGCAGAGGTAGCCGCGGGAAGGCCCATCGGGCAACGCGACCTTGAAGACGACACCGCGCGGCACCAGTGCGATCTCGCCGGGCTTCACGTCGAGCACGCCCATCTCGGTGGTGATCACGAGGCGGCCCTGCTGCGGGACGAAGAGCATCTCGCCGTCGGCATTGACGAGGGCGCGGCGCTCCATCGAGCGGCTGGCAAGGTAGATGTGGGCGGCGATGCCGCTCTGTGCCTCGGCATCGCCGTTGGCGGCCAGCGTATGGATGCCATCGATGAAATCGACGTCGGCGTGATCCACGGGGATGGGCGCCCAGCGCAGCGGCTCCGGCGGCAGCGCGAACGCGCGGTCGGCGCCTGTCGTCCAGTGCGCCTGCGCATAGGGCTTGTAGCGTCCGGCGACGACCGAGGGCTGGCGGCGATAGACCCAGGTACGCCTGTTCGCATGGCGCGGTGCGGTGAAGGCCGTGCCCGAGATCAGCTCCGGGTACAGGTCGAAGGGCGCGCGCTGCGGGCTGTTGCGGCCCTGCGGCAGGGCGCCGGCCACGGCCTCGGTGGCGTATTCGTTGCCGAAGCCGCCCTGGTAGCGACGCTCGTCGGTGGATGTGGAAGTCATGGTGTCCTCTCTCGATGTTCAGTGGGGTGGCTGCGCGGCGGCCGCGGCCAGGGCCTCGCGCAGCACGGCCAGCGAGCCGATGTGGTTGGCCAGCACCAGCACGAGCCGGGCATTGAAGGCATGGCTCTCTTCGGTCGACAGGTCCTGGTGCGCCTCGATCAGCGCCTCGTAGAAATCGTCGGGCGCGTCGAGGTGGGCGGTGGTGATCAGTTCCATGGCGTGTTCATCCCTTGGCCAGTGCACGGTCGACGGCCGCGCGCAGCGCCTGCGGGGTCGCTTGCCGCCAGCGCGCGCAAACATGTTGGTCGGGGCGCAGCAGGTAGACGGTGCCCGGCTGCGCGTCATAGCGTCGGGCGGCCAGCTGGCCTTCGCCTGTCGCCGCCACGCGCACCACGTGCAGTGGCAGGTCGGACTCGGCAATGGCGCGCAGACTCGGCTGCGCCGCATCGCCCTCGCCGAAGACGAGGGCCGTAAAGCGCGTCGCGCCGCCGCCAGCAGCGGGCGGACAAAGCTCGCGCAGCAGCCAGCCCGCCTGGCCATCGGCTCGCACGATGGGCGCATCGGCCGCGGCTGCGCCCGGGACCATCGCGCCTTCGAAGCGGTCCACGTCCGCGGTGTTCAGCGGCGAACCCTGCAAGGTGGTCGGGACCGAGAGCCGCCCGCTGTTGACCAGCGCTCGGGCAAAGGCATGGCGCTTGGCGAGTTCGAGCACCGCGTCTCGGAACAGGCGGCTGACATCGCTCTTGGGCGTGATGAAGTCGGTGGCGCGCGTCGAGTTGCGGATGTTCTCGTCGGCCGCGTATTCGCGCTCGCTCGCATAGCTGTCGAGCAGTGCATCGGGCGCCTCGCCCCCGAGCACCGCTGCGAGCTTCCAGGCGAGGTTGTCGGCGTCCTGCACGCCGGAGTTGGCGCCGCGCGCGCCGAAGGGCGACACGCCGTGCGCCGCATCGCCCGCGAAGAGCACGCGGCCATGCCGGAAGTGCTCCATGCGCTGGCAGGCGAAGGTGTAGACACTGGCCCAGTCGATGCGGAACTGCACGCGCTCATGGCCAATGCTGTCGAGCAGCGCGCGCACGCGGGGGATGATGTTCTCGTGCTTTCGCTCTTCGACGGGATCGGCGTCCCAGCCGAGCTGGAAGTCGATGCGCCAGCCGCCATCGGCCTGCTTGTGCAGCAGCGCGCTCTGCCTGGGATGGAAGGGCGGGTCGAACCAGAAGCGCCGCTCGGGCGGCAGGTCGGCGTCCATGGTGATGTCGGCGATGAGGAAGCGGTCGCGGAACACGCGGCCCTTGGCTTCCTGTCCCAGCAATTGCCGCAGGCTGGAGCGCGAGCCGTCGCAGGCGACCACGTAGTCCGCCGCCAGCCGGTAGTCGCCGTCGGGGGTCTCGATGGTCAGCAGCGCGTGGTCGGCATGCTGCTCGATGCCGATAGCCTTGTTGCACCAGCGCAGGTCGATGAGCGGCAGTTCGGCGGCGCGTTCCGACAGGTAGCCCTCGACGTAGTACTGCTGCAGGTTGATGAAGGCCGGGCGTTCGTGCCCCTCCTCGGGCAGGAGGTCGAAGCGGTAGACCTGCTCGTCCTTGAAGAAGACCTTGCCTACATGCCACGACACGCCCTTGGCGACCATGGGCTCGGCGCAGCCCAGGCGGTCGAAGACCTCCAGCGTGCGCTTGGCGAAGCAGATGGCGCGCGAGCCGCTCGAGAGCGTGCAGTCGTTGTCCAGGAGGACGACGGGCACCTGTTGCTGCGCAAGATCGATGGCGAGCGCGAGGCCGACCGGCCCGGCGCCGACCACCACGACCGGGTGGCGCGCCGGCGATGCGGCGTCCTGGTCCGGATGGCGGCGGTAGTCAAAACGCAGCGACTGATAATCGACCGGCGCTTCGGCAGTCGATGTGGGGAGTCGGGCATCCGACATGATCAGCTCTCCAAGGCCTTCCACATTTCGATGTCGCGCTCCGCGGTCCAGATGCGCGGGTCGGTGTACTGCGTCGCCTCGTCGTAGCAGCGCGTGACGTCGAAGGGCATGCAGTGGTCGAAGATCACCCAGTGGCCGTACTTGGGCTTCAAGGCGGCATAGGTGTCCTTGTAGACCGCGTTCAGGTCCTTGCCCGCGGCCACGCCCTTCTGCACGT